>NZ_JALCQI010000004.1 GCF_022651205.1 Limosilactobacillus sp. | reverse complement strand
GCTTCGCTGCGTTAGGCTCGAGTCCCTCAGTTACGATACGAAGTGAGCCTATTTGGATTCCCGCGATTAGACTCTGTGAGTTTGAAGATCGCTAAGTATAAGAGCGAACGTGAGAAAAAACGTTTAGTTTTTCTCACGCCCGCTCTTTATTTTTTTGCTCGCTACTTTATGCTTTCAAGAAATTTGGATCTTCAAATTCTGGATTTGGGTAATGGTAGAACCCTTGACCGGTTTCTTGACCAACATGTCCAGCATCGATCATTGCTTTCAATTTATCAGCAATCCTTTGGTGAATTTCATCATGGGTTGCTTCATAGGTGTTAAGTTCCATTTGGTATGGTGTCCGGAGACCAACCATATCGAGAATCATGAATGGTCCCATTGGTGAATGAGTTGAAATCATCCAGTCCTTATCAATTGTTTGTGGGTCAGAAATATCATTAACCCATAGTTGCATTGCTGAAGCTAATAGTGGCATCAGGATTGCGTTTAGGACGTAACCGTGTTGTTCACGGTGAAGTTCGATCGGAACCATCTTAATTGCCCGAGCAAAATCGACAACTTCTTGGTAAACTGCAAGATCTGTTTGATCAGTTCCAATGATTTCAGCAACGTTAAACCGCCAAATCTTGTTAGCAAAGTGCATGTGGAGGAACTTTGCCGGACGGTCAACATAGCCAACCAATTGAGATGGAACGAATGATGAAGAGTTACTTGCAAAAACAGTCTTTTCTGGTGCTACTTTTGAGAGCTTTTGGTAGAAGTCTTCCTTGAATTTAAGTGATTCTGGTAAGGCTTCGATTACGTAATCAGCATCGGCAACGGCTTCTTTGAGGTCGGTAGTGATCGTTACAATGTTATCCAATCCTGCTTGAAACTGCTCATCTGTTAGGCCGACATCCTGTTTGTAGTATTTCCTTAATGCTTCTAGTCGGTGCTCTGCCTTATCAACGTGACGGTTATAGATTGAAACCTTAAAACCACAAAGTGCAGTTTGATAAGCAATCTGACTACCCAGTGTTCCCGCACCAGCAATTGTAATATTCTTAAATGCCATAATTTATGCCTCACTTTCTTACTTCTTGAGGAAATCTGGATCTTCAAATGCTGGGTGAGGGTAGGTGTAGAAACCGTGACCAGATTCAATGCCGTCTTCACCAGCGTCAATCTTTTCTTTTAGTTTGTCTGCAACAATCTTAAAGATTTCTTGCTTCTTGCTTTCGTAAAGGTTATTGGAAATGTTCCAAGCAGTCCGTAAACCAACATCATCAAGCATCATGAATGGGCCGACAGGTGAACCGGTAGAAATCATCCAGTCCTTATCAACCGTTTCAGGTTCAGCGACGCCCTTTACCCAAAGACTCATTGCACTAAAGAGGAATGGGATTAAGAGTGAATTCAGAACATAGCCGGGTTGTTCCTTATGGATTTCAATTGGCACCATCTTAATTGCCCGCGCAAAATCAACGACCTCTTGGAAAATTGCTGGATCAGTTTGAGCAGTCCCCATGATTTCAGCCACGTTGCACTTCCAAATCCGGTTGGCGAAGTGCATGTTTAAGAACTTTTGTGGACGATCAACAAACTTTACAAGTTGACTTGGGATCATGGTTGAGGAGTTACTTGCGAAGACAGTCTTTTCTGGAGCCTTCTTTGAAAGTTCCTGATAGAATGATTCCTTAATCTTGAGTGATTCAGGTAATGCCTCGATTACATAATCGCTGTCCTTAACAGCTTCACCAAGATCATCCGTAAAGGTAAGGCTTGCGAGGCCCTTGTCAAAGTCTTCATCGGATAGTTTTAAGTCATGCTTATAGCTATCACGAAGAGCCTCAACCCGTTTTTTAGCATCGGCAGGATTAAGGTCATATGCCGTTACAGAGAACCCGTTGAGAGCTGTTTGGTAGGCAATTTGACTACCCAGCACACCCGTACCGGCAATTGTAATATTCTTAAATGCCATATTATCAGCCTCCTATATGAGTGCATATTTATCCTACACCTTTACATTACCATAAAAGCGCTTTCATATCATTTAAAAAAGGGGGGAGGGAAATTAGTTCTCTTGTTCAACACTTATCTAATTGAGATAACTTAGTGAAACATGTTACAGCAAATGAAACGTGTTTAATCCTTATAAACCACAATTCATCAGCACTGTAAACGGTTCCAAATAATTAGTTAATAGTTTAACATAATAGCCGTAAAGAAATTATTAATTAGTTTTAAGGAGCTGTTATTTATGTCAAAGCGCGATTACATTGATACATACACATACAGTAAGGAAGAACTTCAATTCATGGTTGACCTTGGATTAAAGATTAAGGCAGCAATTAAAGACGGCTATTACCCACCACTTTTGAAGAATAAGTCACTGGGAATGATTTTTGAACAAACTTCAACCCGAACTCGAAACTCTGCTGAAGCTGCGATGACTGAATTGGGCGGTCATGCTCTTTACTTAGCACCAGGACAAATTCAGTTGGGTGAAGGTGGCCACGAATCATTAGATGACACTGGTCATGTTCTTGGTCGACTGCTTGATATTATTGGTGCACGGGTTAACCGTCATTCAGAAATTATGGACTTAGGAAAGTACTCTAAGGTTCCAGTAGTTAACTTCATGAGTGATCAAAGTCACCCAACTCAAGCACTTGGTGATTTAACAACAATTGAAGAACATATGCCAGCAGGCAAGAAGCTTGAAGATTGCAAGATCGTTTTTGTTGGTGACGCTACTCAGGTTTGTGTTTCTACAATGTACTTTGCAGTTCAAATGGGAATGCACTTCGCTCAATTTGGTCCAAAAGGTAACCAAGTTCCTGAAGAAGATCTTAAGCGAGCACAAGAAATTGCAAAAGGATCTGGTGCAACAATTGAAATTACAGATGATGAAAGCATCTTAGAGGGTGCTGACTTTATCTATACCGATGTTTGGTACGGCCTTTATGATAAGGAATTACAAAAGGATGAATACATGAAGATCTTCTATCCAAAGTACCAAGTTAACGATGAAATGTTAGCTAAGACTAATAACCCAGATGTTAAGTTTATGCATTGTCTTCCAGCTAGTCGGGGTGAAGAAGTTACTGATTCAGTTCTTGATGGTGAACATTCAATCGTTTGGGATCAGGCAGAAAACCGGAAGACTGCTATGCGGGCAATCTTTACCTACCTTCTTAATCCAAGTATGAAAGTAGCTACTAAGGCACTTGCTGACAAGTACCAAGGTGAGTTAGATGAAATGTTAGCTCATGAACCATACAAGGCAGATAAGTAATATTTACTGTTAAAACTAGTATTAAATGAATGGATGGGTGATACAAATGGAAACTAAACCGAAAAAACAATTCCGTTTGTTTGACGCCGTCTTGATGTCCGTGGTTGTTATTATGACGGTCGAGTCAGTCGCACCCGCAGCCGCCATTGGTCCATCACAATTCTTTTGGTGGATCTTCTTACTAATCTTCTTCTTCCTTCCGTATGGGTTGGTTTCTTCAGAATTAGGAACTGCTTATGCTGGTGAGGGAGGCATCTATGACTGGGTTAAACAAGCATTTGGCGATCGCTGGGGTGGCCGACTAGCTTATCTTTACTGGGTTAATTATCCACTGTGGATGGCAAGTCTTGCAGTTCTGTTTACGGGAATTGCTAATCAAACATTCCAAATCCACTTAGGCACATGGGTAACGATTATTATTCAATTAATTTTTGTCTGGGCTGTTACCTTAATTGGTAATAAGCCAGTGTCTGAGAGTAAATGGCTTACTAATATTTCGGCCATCTTTAAGATTGTTATTATTCTCTCCCTTGCCGGATTAGGAATTTATGTAGCTATTACTAAAGGGGTCGCCAATAATTACAGTGGGACTAATCTATTACCTAAGGCTAATCTCGGTAGTTTAAGTAACTTGTCAGTCATTATTTTTAACTTTTTGGGCTTTGAGGTTGTTGCAACGATGGCTGATAACATGGATGATCCAAAGCGACAGATTCCTAAGGCAACGATTTATGGTGGAATCATGATTGCAATCTTCTACCTATTAGCCGCATTTGCTATAGGGGTCGCAATTCCGACATCAAAACTTTCCGCTTCTAGTGGCTTGCTTGATACTTTCCTTGTATTAATGGGTAAAATGAATTGGTTCATTATCATGGTCGGCATAATGTTCATGTTTATCCTAATTTCAGAGATGATTTCATGGGCTTTAGGGATTAACTATGTCGCTGAATATGCTGCTAAAAATCATGATCTGCCCGCAATCTTCGGGAAAGAGGACAAGAACGGAATGCCAATTGGTGCTGGGATCGTAAATGGAGTAATTGCTTCAATTCTGTGTATTGCTGCTCCGTTCATTCCTAATCAGGATATTTTCTGGGCATTTTTCTCACTAAATGTGGTTACTTTGATTTTATCTTATGCCTTAATGTTCCCAGCATTTTGGAAATTACGGAAGAGTGATCCTAACCACGAACGGCCATTTAAGGTTCCAGGTGGAAAGGTAATGATTAATCTCTTTACTTGGATTCCAGAAATTTTGATTATTATCAGTGTTTTATTAACTATTTTGCCAACCGGAAAAGCTGACTTTGATAGTAAAATGCCAGTTTTGATTGGAACCATTATTGCCTTGATTATTGGTGAAATTATGGTTCGTGTTGCACAAAAAGGAAAAGTCAATAAATAGAAAGGAAAATGAATTATGCAAACATTAAAAAGCAGTCCTAAAAAAGATGGTTTCCGGATGCCTGGAGAATTTGAACCACACAAGGGTGTATACATTTTGTGGCCACAACGTCCCGATAATTGGCGTAACGGTGGTAAGCCCGCCCAAAAGACATTCGTTGAAGTAGCTAAGGCTATTTCACAATTTGAACACGTTACTGTTGGTGTAAATGATGATCAATACGAAAATGCATTAAATATGCTGCCAAATAACGTCGAGGTTGTTGAAATCTCTAACGATGACTCATGGGTTCGTGACTGTGGAGCAACCTTTGTTAAAAATGATAAGGGTGACATGCGAGCAGTTGATTGGCACTTTAATGCTTGGGGTGGCTTAGTTGATGGTCTTTACTTCCCTTGGGATAAGGACGATCGAGTAGCCGCTAAGATGGCTGAACTTGAAGGCGTAGATCGTTACCGCCTGAATGACTTTACTCTTGAAGGTGGTTCAATCCATGTTGATGGTGAAGGAACGTTAGTAACGACTGAAGAATGTTTACTTTCAGATGGGCGGAACCCACAGCTCTCTAAGCAGCAAATCGAGGAAGTCCTTAAGGAATACCTCAACTTGGATAAGGTTATTTGGCTTCATAAGGGAATTTACCTTGATGAGACGAATGGTCACGTCGACAATATCTGTAACTTTGTTGAACCAGGTCACGTTGTTCTTGCTTGGACGGATGACAAGAGTGATCCGCAATACGAAATTTCCCGTGAGAACCTAGAAATCCTTGAAAATTCAACTGATGCAAAGGGACGGAAGATTAAGGTTACTAAGCTTTACGTTCCAAAGCCAGTTAAGATTACCAAGGAAGAATCAGAGGGTGTTGATGCCGTTGATGGTACTCTTCCGCGTCAAGAAGGTGACCGTTTGGCTGCATCCTACGTTAACTACTACACTGCCAATGGTGGTATTGTCTTCCCGATGTTTGGTGATCCAAACGATGAAAAGGCGCGTGAAACATTGCAAGCTTGTTACCCAGACCGGAAGATTGTTGGCGTACCTGCTCGTGAAATCCTTCTAGGTGGCGGTAATATCCACTGCATTACGCAGCAAGTACCTAAAGAATAGTAAATAATCAAAAAAGCTATCGTGTTCGTTGAGACACGGTAGCTTTTTACTTACATCTTAGCCTTAAAATTGAAATCTCGGCCACCATAATTTTCAATGTATTGGTACAGGATCAGTTCCATAATTGCAATAACGGAGATTCGGGAACCAATGTCGGTATCATTAACGGTAATTTCATCGGTAAAAAGATAGAAATTAATATCACTCAGGTTTTGGATAGTATTGTTATCGGCTCCAGTGATAGAGACGATCAAGGGGGAGATTCCTTTACGGATTAGATCGTTGATTAGCCGAATAAATTCCTCGTTCTCGCCATTAAAACTCATAATAAAGACGAGCGAATTATCGTTAATTTCTTGCTCAGCGAGTCGACGGTAGTCCTTATCTTGTGGAAAACTAACGCTAAATCCAGACATTGAGTAAAGGTATTTAATGTATTCAGTCAGGTGTTTTGTGGTGTCCTTGGAGAAAAGAAAGATCCGGGGATGCTCAGCAAGCTTATCCGCAATCTTCTTTAGTTGTTCAGGCTTCAGAACCCGGATCGTTTCTTCAATATTTTTGGTATATTCTGTTCGATAGTCAGTTTGGGGAACAGTGAAAGGGCTGCTTTCCCGTTCATGGTTATTCATTAGGGTAAATTTAATAACTGTTGTAAATTCACTAAACCCAGAAAAACCAATTTTACGGACGAACCGAAGAAAGGTTGCCGTGGAAACGAAGGCTATTGAAGCAACCTCACGAATGCTACAACCATTAATCTTTTCCATATTTTGAACAACAAAGTCGAATAAGTGGTGCTCATTTTCTGTTAATTCTTTTAAATGTGGTTCGACAATGCTAAAAAAATCCATATTACCACCTCACTAAGGCTTCGGAATACTGTTAACAATCGTATGAAGGCCACCGCCACCGATTAGAATTTCACGGACAGGAAAGCCAATAATCTTTCGGCTAGGGAAGAGAGCTTCGAAGACCTTTTGAGCTTTTTGATCTTGAGGATCATCAAATAAGGGATAAATGATTGCTCCGTTGATGGTAATGTAGTTTACGTAAGTAGCCGTTAAACGTTGGCCAACGGCTCGTGGCATTAATCCTTTGACTAAGTCAATTCCCTCTGTTTCTTCTTTTGTAAGGCGTTGGATTGCGGGAATAGGTAGTTTGTGAATTTTAAAGCGGCGCTCATGGGCATCGGTTTCTTTTTCCAAAACTTGGAGAGCATCATGACAGGCCTCGTAAAGTGGATCCGTCGTATCGTCAGTCCAGGTTAAAACGATCTCTCTCGGTTTGACAAAATTAACCATGTTATCAATGTCGCCACCAGTTTCATCTAAAAAGTAGCCGTGTTTTAACCAGATAATCTTTTTGGCTCCAAGATATTCTTTGAGGATTGCTTCCATAAATTCTTTGCTGGGGTTTTGATTGCGATCTTCAGCGAGCAAAACGTCTTCGGTAGTAATGATTGTCCCCTCACCATCCGTAATGATTGAGCAGCCTTCAAGGACCGTTTTTTCGGAGTAATAATCGATCTTTTCTAGATCGGCAACCTTACCAGCCAATTGATCATCGTAGTCCCAAGGAAAGTAAAGGCCGTCGATTAATCCACCCCAAGCGTTAAAGCTAAAGTTAACCGCTCGTAATTCATGGCCACGATTGATATAGATCGGGAGAACATCTTTAGCCCAAGCGTCATTACTACTCATTTCAACCACTCGGGCGATCCCAGATAGCTTTTCCTTTGCATTAAGATATTGATCTTCGTTAACGAGCATGGTGACTGGTTGGAATTGACTAATGATTCTAGCTAATTCCGTAAATGCCTTCTGAGCAGGTTTACCACCATTGCGCCAATTATCCTGTCGCTCTGGCCAGATCATAAACGAGGATTGTTGACGCTCAAATTCGGCGGTAGCTTGGTAGTGATCAAGACGGGGTGTTGAATTGTTAATTATCATTATGCGATCCTTCTTTAATTAAGAATTGTGACTGTGATTTAAGAACTTCTTCTGTAATCCCACGCTATTTCGCGGCCAGAAGACGCCATCTGTATAGCCTTGAATATGGGGGTCGTCACTGGTTTTATCAAGCCGGTATTGTCCCCAGGTACAGTAGAGGAGACTTTGCTCGATCCCAATAAAATGGCGATTGAGCTTTTTTGCTGTTACGAGGCTTGAGCCAGCGCCGGCAAAGGGATCAAGAATTAAATCTCCGGGGTTAGAACTAGCTAGGATAACCTTTGCCATTAATTTTTCCGGCTTTTGGGTAGGGTGATTGGTATTTTCGGGCATTGACCAGTAGGGAATTGAGATATCATCCCAGAGGTTGCTTGGCATGGTGTCGCGGAAATTACCAGCCTTAGTTGCTTGCCAATCTTTGGCGTGACCGTTTTCTTTGTAAGGTGCAATTACTTGCCGCCGTTGCTTAACCTGATTGACGTTAAAGGTATAATCATGTGGCTTAACGGTTAAGAACCAAATATCTTCGGAACTATTTTTCCAGTTGGTTAAGGCGCCACGCCCCTTTTCCCGTTGCCAAGTAATCCGATTCTTAATCGTAAAGTATTTCCCGAGAACCGGAGCCAAAGCAATGCTCGTTTGCCAATCAGCAAAGACGTAGACGCTTGCAGTAGCCTTTAGCAGTGGTTGCAATTTTTGAATCCACTGCTCAGTGTATTCTTGATATTCGGCTGTCTTCATTTGCTTAAATGTCATTCCATCATACTTCTTGTTCAGGTTGTATGGTGGATCAATGAGAGCGAGGTCGATTGAATTGGCGGGAAGCTGGCTCATGATTTGGAATGAGTCACCATTAATTACCTTATCTGTGACTTGGCGTAGTGATAAGGGATCCTTTTTTTTAACATGAATAATTTTTGCTAAGACATCCGCTGGGGCATCATCTAAGCTAAAGTCAATTGTTTTGTTCCGCTTTGATTTCAAATTGCTCACTCCCAAATAAGTACAAGATTATAGCTACATTATACAAGATCATTTGTCTGAATCTTGATTTTTCACCGGAAAAAGGCTTAAAATAGCTGGTAAATAAGTAGTGCGAGTTAAAGCGAGAGACGGGCGGTGCAAAGGTCTCCAAAGCACGAACTGGTTACAATTAAAGTAATTTGAGTGGCAGCAACTTTGCTGCAATTTAGGTGGTACCGCGCAAGAATGCGTCCTATTAGTTGAGATGGCTAGTAGGGCGTTTTTAATTTAAGGAGGAATTGTTATGGCTGAAGAAAAGAAACACGTATTGTTAACTGGTGACCGGCCAACCGGAAAACTTCACATTGGACACTATGTTGGATCATTAAAAAACCGGGTTCGTTTGCAAAATACTGGTAATTACGATCCGTTTATTATGATTGCGGATCAACAGGCATTGACTGATAATGCTCGAGATCCTGAAAAGATCCGGAAGAGTTTGCACCAAGTGGCACTTGATTACTTAGCGGTTGGAATTGACCCAAAAAAGTCAACAATTTTTGTTCAATCACAGATTCCTGCTTTAAGCGAACTGACAATGCACTACCTTAACTTGGTAACAATTGCTCGTTTGCACCGTAATCCAACAGTTAAAACTGAAATTAAACAGAAAAAGTTTGGCGAAAGTGTTCCGGCTGGTTTCTTTATTTACCCAGTAAGTCAGGCTGCGGATATCACTGCTTTCAAGGCTGATACGGTTCCGGTTGGTGATGACCAAGAACCAATGCTCGAGCAAACTCGGGAGATCGTTCGTTCATTTAACCGGATCTATAACGAAGAGATCCTGGTTGAACCACAGGGTGTTTTCCCGCCAAAGGGTGAAGGACGGATTCCAGGTCTTGACGGTAATGCCAAGATGAGTAAGTCACTTGGAAATTGCATTTACCTTTCTGATGATGCTGACACCGTTCAAAAGAAGGTTATGTCAATGTACACTGACCCAACCCACATTAAGGTTAGTGATCCAGGGCATGTTGAAGGAAACACCGTCTTTACCTATCTTGATATTTTTGACCCAGATAAGGAAAAGGTTGCCGAATTAAAGAAGCAATACCAAGCCGGTGGTCTCGGCGACGTTAAGATTAAGCGTTACTTAAACGACGTCCTCGAAGCAGAACTTGAACCAATCCGTAAGCGCCGTGAAGAATACGCGAAGAACATTGATTACGTTGACCAAATTCTCCAAGAAGGATCCGCCCACGCTAACGAAGTCGCCAACCAAACCCTCAAACAAGTCCGCGATGCGATAGGGATTAATTATTTTGATTAGAGAGTGCGAGCCGCGACGGACTAGCCACCGAGTACTAAGGGATCCCGGACGATGATTGCTTGACAATCAAGGACGGGATAGTTAGACGGAGGTGGCGGTCGCGGCGAGCAGTTCTTGGCTCAGTTGCAGTAGCACGTTAGCTCTAGCCCCAATAACCCTAACCTACACACAAACTCCCGCCCAGATGCAAAAACATCCGAGTGGGAGTTTGTTATTTATGGAAGCCTTTTGGAAAGTTGTTTCGACTATGTTGCAGTAGCTAAGTTAGTTCGCAGACGAAATCAGTAAATCAATTTCTGGTTCACTCCAACATAATAGTAGATAACATGGTATCATTAAGTGGATATTAAATTTCGCTTTTTTCTAAATAAAAATACAAATTATCGGAGGTGAAAATGGTGGAAGAAAACCTCGCGATTGTTGATCTCGGTTCTAATTCGACAAGGATGGCAATTACCGAAATTGCACCTGATGGTCGTTTTCGTGAAATTAAACGGGTGAAGGAAAATACCCGTCTTTCAGAAGGAATGGGCCGGGAGAAAATGCTTCAGAAAAATGCAATGGACAGAACGATTAGTGCATTGAAGCGTTTCAAGAAGATTTATTCAGCTGTTCCTAACATTCAAGTGCGGGCTATTTCAACGGCAGCGGTTCGCCAGGCGCGAAACCGTCAGGAATTCTTGAATCGGGTCGAAAAAGAAGTCGGTATCCACTTGCAAGTCCTTTCAGGGAAAAAAGAGGCATATTACGATTACTTGGGCGTTATTCGAACGCTTAAGCTCAACCACTGTTTGATTTTGGATGTTGGTGGAGCAAGTTGTGAACTGATTTTAGTTCAACAGCGGCGTGCCCGAAACTTAACCTCTCTTCCAGTTGGGGCGGTTAACCTCTCTGAACAATTTCGTCTAGGAGGCTATGTTCGGTCAGCCGATCTTTTTCGTGCACAAGTATCTGTGAACGAGCGGTTAACTAAGATCCCGTGGCTCCGCTATTCTACTCGGGTACCAATTGTCCTTTTAGGTGGTGCTAATCGGACATTAGCGCGAATGACTCGAGCATACCATCACCACGGTCGCCGTCGCCCTTCAGGTTCAATTCATGGCTACCAACTATCTTCACGGGTAGTCTTTGCAACCTACCGGGAACTATTGAACAAAAATCTTGCTCAGCGAAAGCGGATGCCAGGATTGGAACCAGAACGGGCTGATATTATTGTTGGCGGAATGTTACCACTGGTTTCCTTGCTTCAACGGAATAGCGATGGTCGAGTAATCTTTTCTGAAAGTGGTGTTCGTGAAGGAATTATCACCGAGTATGTTAACCGAAGGAAGAGAAATCATGAGTAATGAACATTGGTCACATGGCTTTTATCGATTAACACCAGAACAGCGTCGGCAGATCTTAGCTGAACACTATCAGCTTTCACAAGCGGATCAGGAATACCTGGCTAATCATGCGACTGCCTTGGGAAATGATTTAGTAGAAAACTATATTACTGATTACTCGTTACCTGAGGGTGTTGTTACTGGACTGGTAGTTAATGGAAAGAATTATACTTTGCCGTTGGTTGTGGAAGAACCATCAGTAATTGCAGCAGCTAACAATGGTGCCCAACGAATCGCAAAGTCTGGTGGCTTTTATGCCGAGGAACCTTCGCGAGCCTTAGTCGGTCAAGTTGTGATTGATCACGTCCAAGATCCGGCTGCAAAGGTCGCATGGTTAAAGAATCAAGAAGCTAAGCTGATCGAAATTGCGAATGCAGCGCACCCGTCAATGGCAAAACGTGGTGGTGGTGCTAAGCAAGTACGAATCCGCCAGGTTGGTCGTTTTATTAGTGTTGATCTTTTGATTGATGTTTGCCAAGCAATGGGGGCTAACACGGTTAATACAATGGCAGAAGCAGTCGCTCATTACTTGAGTGAGAATGGCAATAATGTTGTTACCGCTATTTTAAGTAACTATGCTACTGATAGTTTGCAAACAGTAACTTGTAAGGTTGATTATCCAGCCCTTGCTACCAAACAGATGGATGGAGAACTGGTTGCAAAGCGGATCGCGGACTTAAGCGACTTGGCGCAAGTTGATCCATATCGGGCAGCAACCCACAATAAGGGAATTATGAACGGAATTGACGCGGCAGTGATTGCTAGTGGCAATGATTGGCGGGCAATTGAAAGTGGTGCCCATGCATTTGCAAGTCGTGACGGCCATTATCGCGGATTAAGTACGTGGCAGGTCACAAACAGCCAACTTGAGGGTAAGATGACTCTCCCAATGCCGGTCGGGGTTGTTGGTGGCTCAATTGGTCTTAATCGGTTGACTAAGTTAAATTATCGATTAAGTGGCATCAAGTCGTCACAAGAATTAGCCGCGGTAATCGTTAGTCTTGGTTTAGCTCAGAACCTTGCAGCAATCCGAGCATTAGCAACAACAGGGATTCAAGCAGGACACATGAAACTCCAATATCGTTCCCTTGCGATTAGTGTTGGTGCTAAACAGGCAGAGATTGATCCACTAGTAGAAAAACTAAGTCAGCAGTCACACGTTGATCAAAAAATTGCTAAACAACTCTTAGCAACGATCCGGAAAGGAGACTCTCAATGAGTGAAGAACAAACAATTAAATTAAACGATGCTAATAAGGCCCTACTTGATCAGGTTAATGAACTGTATCCAGAAGGTTCAGTATTCGTTCAATTTAAGGGTGAAAAGTCGGGCTATGTCCGTCACGATCAGGCAACTCAACAAACTATTCCTGGGGCATTGATAATATTAGTCACTGACTTAACCGAGCCAAACTATACTGCATCGCACGAACTACTCCATTTATTGATGCTTCTTCGTGGTTTCCCACAAATCTTCTTCCAATTATCCCTTGGTGATCGGGAATTGGATGAGCAAATGATGATTATGTCAACAGACCTATATAACGTTGCAATGCACCGGGTTGTAGTAGCAGAGCAACGCAAGCACGATTTAATTAATGAGAAGATCGAGGAAGAGTATCTAAAGGGAATTGAGCACACCCTAACCCCAGAAAGCGAAGATGACGACGAACGTGCTTTACGCCTATTAACACTCTTAGATGCCTTAGTATTCTTTGGTGATCACTTGCCAAAATACGAAGATCGGTTGCAAGCTAACTATCCAACTGCTTTTGTAGCTGCCAAAAAAATCTATGCTGAAATTACAAAGAAGCCGGTTAAAAACGCCTTTGATATGTGGCGATCAATCGTAAAGGTTTATTCTTTGTATGATCAGCAAATGGAAGCATGGGGCTTACCAGCTTTGAATAACGATAAGTTCACGACCCTTTCACCAGTTCTTAGTGAGCGGCAACTCAGGCTTGAGGTTCGTCAGGTTTTTGAAATTTTTAATTCGGGGATGAAGGACCGGAAAACTGGTAAACCAGCTTATGTCGGTTTACGGCGTAATATCGGTCAGAACTCATTCACTACAGCAAAACATTCTCCAGAAGAATTCAAAAAGATTTATGATCAACCAGTAAAGGAATTTTTAGAAAAGAACCATATTCCATATATCATAAGGAAGTAATTTGATGGAACAAGCAGTACAACAATTATTTGATGATGCTCAACGGATTGTCTTTTTGACGGGAGCGGGAGTTTCAACCGCTTCAGGTATTCCGGACTTTCGGTCTGCTAACGGACTATATACAAAAGATCGGAATGCGGAATACTATTTGAGTCACCGGTACTTTGTAAGCGATCTAGAAGGATTTTATAATTTTTGTAAGGATAACCTGTATTTTCCTGATGCAAAGCCAAATATTATTCACCAAAAGCAGGCTGCATTAACTAAGCAAGATCGGGCAACCGTTATTACTCAAAATATTGATAACTTGTATGAAGAAGCGGGAACAAAGCACCTGATTGACTTTCACGGGAACCTCTTCAATGTGTACTGTGAGAAATGTCATGAAACAGTCCCTGTTGCAGAGTACTTGAAGAGCCGACTTCACCAAAAGGATGGCGGTGCATTGCGCCCTGACATTGTTCTTTATGATGAGGGGATTAAGCAGGAAAATATTATTAACTCTGTTCGGGCAATGCAGGCGGCAGATTTGGTTGTAATTGTTGGGACTTCAATGAAGGTTTATCCATTTGCCGGTCTTCTCGAATACCGTAACCCAGCGGCAAAGGTCTTGGCAGTTAACCAGGAAGCCCTTCAATTACCGTGTGATTTTGAAATGGTCCAAACCGACGCGACGAAGTTCTTTGCGGAATTGAAAGTTAACTAAAAAAGAAGCTGCCGTGCGTAAATCAATGAGATGAAACGCAATCTAGCAGCTTCTTTTTTATTATATTGTGGTAAATAATTACTCGAAGAAGATCACTTTGCCAGCGACCTTAAATGGCATCCCCTGATGACGTTTTTCGCTACCACTCTTTTTTAGTGAAAATACGTTACGAATAGTTTTTGTAGTTAATGACATTATGATCGCTCCTTTCATTTTTTGGACCATTAATTGTTTCCACCATCAAGATATCATGAAAGATCCCAAATTGGAACATCTCTAAGAAACCGTCTCATTTCTAAATTGTCGCTTTTTGCATATTCTGCGTGAAAATAAGTCAGATCGTGCATAAAAGTCATTAAGACGGCTCTGGATAGCCGGAATAAATGAGTATAAATTTATTTTCGAGAAAATAAGAAATTGCTGAGAATAACGGAGGAAAGAGCAAATGAAGATTACGATGGGTCTAACAACCTGGACGGAGCACCCGGCGTTAATAAATAATGAGCAGCGTCCTGTGACCTTAAACGAATATGCTCAACATATGCCAACGGTTGAAGTCGATACTTTTTTCTATGCTTTACCTCAAATGTCGACGATTCGGAATTGGCTTTCACAGGTGCCGAGCGAGTTTCAATTTATCATTAAGGCCCACCAGGGGATGACCCTTCATCAGCGAAACCAGGAGAAGGGTGAATTGGCATTGCTTTTTCAGCAGTACCGACGAACCATTTCACCATTAATTGCCACGGGCCAGCTAAAGACAATTTTGTTTCAGTTTCCACCGTATTTTGACTCGGCGGTGAAAGATATTGAATATTTGAAACTGATCCGTGATTGGATGGGTGACCTACCGATTGCAATTGAGTTACGAAATAATTCTTGGTACCGGCCGGGTGTTATTGATTCATTGATTTCGTATTGTCGGGACCTTAACTTTACCTTGGTGGCTGCCGATGAACCACACGATACGGTAACATCTGTACCCTTTCACCTGGCAACGACGAACCCAAAATTGGTAATGGTTCGTTTACATGGTCGTAACCGAAAAGGCTGGGACAACGCTGGAAAAGAATGGCGGAAGACACGGACACTTTACCGTTATTCAAGTGAGGAATTGGTTTCCTTTGCTCAACAGATCAAGCAGCTTGAGCCAAAGCCAGAGGAACTCTGTGTTATTTTTAATAATAATTCTGGCGGTGATGCGGCACCGAACGCTCTCCAGTTGCAACAACTAATGGGGGTTAAGTTTACGGGACTTGCTCCCAAGGATCCACAACAGCTCGATCTCTTTTGAGCTTGGAGTGGGTTGCGGATAATGCTATACTTAAGGTTAATTAAAATTAGGAATTAGTTAGAAAGAGGGGCCTCATATGGCTGAACAAAAACCAACTTATTACATTACAACGCCAATATACTATCCATCTGGTAAATTACATATTGGTAATACATATACAACCGTTGCCTGTGATGCGGAAGCACGTTACAAGCGATTAACTGGATATGACGTGTTCTATCTAACAGGAACCGATGAGCACGGACTGAAGATTGAACAAAAAGCCGAAAAGCTTGGCATGCAGCCACAAGAATATGTGGATAAAATGGCTGCTGGGATCAAGAAACTATGGAAGACAATGGAAATCACCAATGATAAGTTCATCCGAACCACTGATGACTACCACGAAAAGGCCGTTCAAAAGATTTTCCAGAAGTTTGTTGATCAAGGCGACATTTACAAGGGTAAGTACAAGGGCTGGTACTCGGTTGATGATGAAGAGTACTTCACCGAAAGTCAGTTAGCTGAAGTTTACCGTGACGATAACGGCAAAGTGATCGGTGGAAAGGCCCCATCAGGTCACGAAGTTCAGCTGGTCGAAGAAGAATCATACTTCTTTAAGATGAGTAAGTACGCTGACTGGTTGATGCAGTATTACAAGGACCATCCGGACTTCATTGAACCACATGCCCGGGTTAACGAAATGGTTAACAACTTCTTAAAGCCAGGACTAGAGGATCTTGCCGTTACCCGGACTTCCTTTAACTGGGGGGTTAAGGTGCCAAACGATCCTAAGCACGTGGTTTACGTTTGGATCGATGCATTATCCAACTATATTACTGCTCTGGGTTACGGCTCGGACGATGATAGTCTTTTCAAGAAGTATTGGCCTGCTGATGTGCACATGGTTGGTAAGGAAATTGTCCGTTTCCACACGATTTACTGGCCAATCATGCTTCATGCTTTAGGCCTACCATTACCAAAGCATGTCATTGGTCACGGTTGGTTGACGATGAAGGACGGTAAAATGTCTAAGTCTAAGGGGAACGTAATTTACCCTGAAACCTTGGTTAAGCGTTACGGCCTTGATGCCACTCGCTACTACCTCTTGAAGGCCATGCCATTTGGTAACGATGGGGTCTTTAGTCCAGAAGACTTTGTTGATAAGGTTAACTTTGACTTGGCTAACGATCTTGGTAACTTATTGAACCGGACCGTTGCCATGATTAATAAGTACCAAGATGGTCAGTTGGTTGCTAACAATGATGCTACAACTGAATATGATGCTGATCTTGAACAAACAGCGGCAAACGCAATTACTGAATTTAAGGAAAAGATGGATCAGGTCCACTTTGCGGATGCTTTATCAGCCGTTTGGAAGTTGGTTGCTCGTGCTAACAAGTACATTGACGAGACTGAGCCATGGGTTCTTGCTAAGGATGAAAGCAAGAAGGCAGAATTGTCAGATGTAATGACCCACTTAGCTAAGAGCCTCCGGGTAATTGCAGCGTTGATTCAACCAGTAATGACCCACGCACCAAAGGAAATTGTGAACCAACTTGGTCTTGAAGGGACAAATCTTGAATTGACTAACTTGCAATTTAACGATTTCCCTGAAACTGCCCAAGTAGTTGCTAAGGGAACCCCAATCTTCCCTCGATTAGACGTTAAGGAAGAGGTTGAGTTCATCAAGAGTCAAATGAGTGCTAACCAAAAGCAAAAGGGACGTAAAGCAATGGAACAAGCAAAGAAAGAAGCGCAAAAAGCAATGAGTGAAGAAGAAACAACTGGTAAGAAACAAATCCGGATCGACGTTTTCGATAAAGTTGAATTAAAAGTGGCTCAAATTACTTCAGCAGGACACGTTGAAGGGGCCGATAAGCTCCTGAAGTTCCACATGGATGATGGAACCGCAGAAGGACGGCAAATTCTTTCAGGAATTGCTCAATGGTATCCAGACCCATCAGTTCTTGTTGGCAAGAAGGTCTTGATTGTTGCTAACTTAAAGCCCCGGAAGATGCGTGGTGAAGTTAGCCAAGGGATGTTACTATCTGCTGAAAAGGACGGTAATGTTACCGTTGTGACCGTTCCTGACTCACTTGTTCCCGGAATGGGCGTTGAATAATAGGTTGCTCAATGAGTAAACAACATAAGAACTGGCGTCAAGTTTATGATTCGCATACGCATCTAAACGATGACGCCTTTTATGATGATGTTCCGGCGTTTGAAGCACGGGCGGCCCATTATGGGGTTACCCAGATGAATATTGTTGGCTCAAATACGATCCTTAACGAGCGGGCTGTTAAACTCGCTCATGATTATGACAATCTTCATGCAATCATTGGTTGGCACCCTGAGGATATTCGGTTTTATAATGATGAGAGCGAAAAACAATTGATTCAACAATTGCATGATCCTAAGGTTGTTGGAATCGGAGAGATCGGTTTGGACTACTTTAACGATGAACAATCGCCCCATGACCGCCAGCAGGAAGTTTTTGCCCGTCAGCTAGAAATTGCCCGTCAATTTCACTTGCCTGTATCAATTCATGTTCGGGATGCCTTGGAAGATGCGTACCCGATTTTACGTGATTCACATGTGGATGAGTTTGGTGGGGTAATGCATAGCTTTAATGGGTCACCAGAAATGGCCGAAAAATTTATGGATTTAGGAATGGCGATCTCGTTTAGTGGCGTCGTTAGTTTTAAAACTGCCGAAGAAGTCCATCAGGCTGCGCTAGCGGTCCCGTTAGACCGGATGATGGTTGAAACTGATGCTCCTTACTTGACGCCAATTCCGTACCGGGGCAAAGAGAATGAGCCGGGATTTACCAAGTTTGTCGTTGATGCAATTGCCAAATTGAAAAATGTTGACGCTGAATTAGTAGCTTACAAGACATTCCATAATGCTCAGCAGCTATTTTTAACGGAGAAAGTTAATGAAGAAGATTAAAGAAGTAATCGTTGTTGAAGGAAAGGACGATACCAAGCAAATCTTAAAAGCAGTTAATGCCGATACCTATGAGACTAACGGGTCAGCACTATCGGAAGTTGATATTGCTCGCCTAAAGAAGCTCCAGGCAACTCGCGGGCTAATCGTATTTACCGATCCCGACTTTAACGGTGAACGGATTCGCAGAATGATTAGCAATGCAATTCCGGGGGTCAAACATGCCTTTATTCGCCGCGATCAGGGTGTTCCTGAATTTAAAGGAAGCCTTGGGGTTGAACATGCGGCACCAGAAGTGATTAAGTCAGCTTTGGCGAACCTTTATACTCAGGGAGAGCCAGGAGCAGCTGAAATAACGAGTGCTGATTTGAAGATAGCCGGACTAACTGGGAGGACTAATTCACGTCATCGTCGGGAACGGCTTGGTCAAATTCTCGGGATTGGTTACGGAAATGGTAAACAACTTTTGAAACGACTACAGCTGTTCCAAATTCACCGAGAGGATTTTGAAAATGCAGTTCGACAATTGGATCGGGAGGAAGAAAAATGAGTGAATCAACACAAATCGGTAACAGAAAAGAAACCCGTTCAATCTTGAACGAATATGGGATTCATGCCAAAAAGGGGTTTGGTCAAAACTTCTTGACCGATCCTGAAATTCTCCACCGGATTGTTGATGCGGCAGAGGTTACGAGTGAAGATAACGTAATTGAAATTGGCCCTGGAATTGGTGCTTTAACCGAACAACTAGCCAAGGCGGCTGGACAGGTGGTTGCCGTAGAAATTGACCAGGATTTGATCCCGGTTTTGGAAAAGACATTGGCTGCTTACGATAATGTTACGGTGATTAATCAAGACGTTTTAAAGGCAAACTTACCTGAACTAATTAAGCAGCAATTTACTAATCCAGATAAACCGATCAAGGTTGTCGCTAATTTACCGTACTATATTACAAGCCCTATTTTGATGAACTTGTTGTCAAGCCCCGTTCGCTGGAATTCAATCACCGTGATGATGCAAAAAGAAGTTGCCCAGCGGTTAACAGCTAACCCAGGAACAAAGCAGTATGGTTCACTAACGTTAGCGATTGAGTACCAGATGGAGGCGGAGATTGCCTTTAACGTTTCACGGCATTCGTTTATTCCTGCACCAAACGTTGATTCCGCGATCGTAGTCCTTAAACAACGACAAGAACCACTTTCTGTTGAACCATTCGATAAGCAAAAGTTAATGGGATTTATCCGTGGCTGTTTTGCTCATCGACGGAAGAGTTTATGGAATAATCTACAAAGTGTCATTGGTAAAGATGCAGATATAAAAGCGAAAATGACAAAAGTTTTGGAACAGATCGAGATCTCACCCCAGGTTAGGCCAGAAAAGTTAACTTTAGCCCAATTTATCAGCCTTTTGAACGCGTTCCACCAAGAAAAATTAATTTAAAATATGATTGAATTATCGCTAAACTTGTGATAAAATTTTGACTTTTATGCTAAATCAGCGTATAGTTCAGCCTGTGAGGTGAGATGTGTGGCAAAAAGTATATTAGAGATTAAGCAAGAACTCGAGGGACGGATTGGCCAACGAGTTCTAGTAACTGCTCAAGCAGGTCGTAAACGAATTGCTAAGCATCATGGTGTCCTTAGCAAGACCTATCCAGCAATCTTTGTTGTTCACGTTAATGAAGGACAAGGACAAATTAGCCGGATTTCCTACAGTTATACAGATCTCTTAACACAAAATATCTCGATTGATTTCGAAGATGAAGAAGCACAGGCCTAAAGTAATAAAGCTCCTGACATTGGATGTCGGGGGCTTTTTGTGTAGTTGAAATGAACATAGTAAACGTGCTCGCCGGGATCTTACTAGAGCTTTCTGGGCAACATAGTGGAAATGTGCGCAGTAGCTAATTAGACTTGCGAGGGTTCACGAACGAAAACAAGTTTTCTAGTTCACTCCTTCGCAGGGAAGACTCTATAGACAACAAACTCTCTCCCAGATGCTTTTAGCATCCAGTCAGGAGAAATTGTTGTCTTACGAGCCTTCTTTGCCTGCTCACACTCTGCTATAATCAATGTAAAATACTTGACTAAAACTGGGGAGGTGTGTGGGATGCTGATTACGGAAAAGGCACCGGCAAAGCTTAATTTAAGCCTTGATACTCCAAGACGCTACTTTGATGGGATGCTGAAGTGGGATATGGTAATGGTTTCTGCTGACTTAGCTGATTACGTTACAGTGGAAATTCATGACCAGCCAGGTGAAATTAAGGTATATACCGATAGCAGTTTTCTCCCAAATGACCAACGGAACCTGGCCTTTCAAGCAGCTAATATTTTACGGAATCGGTTCCATCGACGTGAAGGATTAACGATTAATATTAAGAAAAATATTCCGGTGGCGGCTGGACTTGGCGGTGGTTCATCTGATGCTGCTGCCGTGTTGCGAATTCTTAATTCTGCCTGGGACCTTGGCTTATCGCTAGAAGAATTGGCACGGCTATCACTTTCCATTGATTCCGATGTTCCTTATTGCGTTTATGGTAAGTTGGCTCACGTAACCGAACATGGCGAAAAAATTGAACTGTTACCACATCAACCACATTATTGGGTGGTAATCGCAAAACAGCAGATCAGTGTATCAACGCCACAGATCCTTCGCCAAATTGATTACACTAAGATTAAGCACTTAGAGAATGAAAAGCTAATTGAAAGTCTAGAAAATAGTGATTGGCAAACGGCCACTAAGTATATGGGAAATGTTTTAGAACCGTTGACAATGCGCTATTATCCTGAGATTAAGCGGTTAAAGGATAAGATGATTGAACTAGGTGCTGATGTGGCGCAAATGAGTGGGACCGGGCCTTCCGTCTTTGCAATTTGTCATACGGAATCACGGGCACGCCGAGTTCAAAATGGGATTTCTGGCTTTTGCCGTAACGTCAATATCGTCACACTATTATAATTTTTGACTGGGCCTCTTCTAATACTGAAGAAAAGTCCAGTTATTTTAATGAACATTAAGCAAAAGACGAACATTTATGTTAAAATCAAAGGCAATTAATACTTTTGGAGGATTGAATATGAAGGTTAGACGTAGTAACCGCCTTGTTGATATGACAAGGTACTTAATGGAACACCCGCGGTCCCTTGTTTCACTGAAATTCTTTGGGGAACGGTATGATTCTGCTAAGTCGTCAATTAGTGAAGATCTCAGCATCATTCGGCATACTTTTCACTCATGGGGAATGGGTCAACTTGAGACAATTCCTGGAGCAAGTGGTGGAGCAGTATTAACGCCATTCTATTCACGGGAGAATGCTGAAAAAGCGATTGCTGATCTGGTTGAGGCGGTTAGTGATGATACACGTTTACTGCCTGGGGATTACGTTTATCTCTCAGATCTAATCGGTCGTCCGGATATTTTACGGCGGGTTGGTCGTTTAATCGCTACCCAGTATGTTGATCAAGACGTTGACGTGATCATGACTGTTGAAACTAAGGGGATCCCGATTGCTCAAAGTGCCGCGATGTACCTTAATAAACCATTTGTGATTGTTCGGAATAGTTCTCACATTACAGAAGGACCTACAGTGAGTGTTAACTATGTCTCTGGTTCCGTTAAGCGGATTAAGAAGATGGAATTGTCACGGCGGACACTTTCTGCGGGCGCTAACGTTGTGATTGTTGATGACTTTATGAAGGGTGGTGGCACCCTGAACGGGATGAAGTCATTGATTAAGGAATTTGATGCGAACCTAGTAGGGATGACTGTCCTTGCAGAAGGTGAAGTTACGGGGAAACGGTTGGTAGATAACTGTACTTCACTGATTAAGGTTAATGCAGTTGACGATGAAAAGAAGACGATCCAAGCCGGACCGGGTAGTTTTATTAAAGATGTTTTTGAGAAGGAGTAACGGAATAAAATGAAGCGGAATGCGATTATTCTAGCAGCCGGTAAGGGAACCCGGATGCGGTCAAAGTTATACAAAGTTTTGCACCAGGTATGTGGAAAGACAATGGTCGAACACGTTGTTGGCCAATTGGAAAAGGCAAATATTGATAATATTATTACGGTTGTCGGCTTTGGTGCTGATCGGGTTGAAGAAGTTATTGGTAACCGGACTAAGTTTGCTTTACAAGACCAACAATTGGGGACTGGTCATGCGGTAATGCAAACAAAGAAGCTCCTTGCAGACGAAGATGGTGAAACAATCGTTGTTAGTGGTGACACACCATTATTTACTGCGGATACTTTCAAGAAGTTGTTTGAATACCATGAACAACGTCATGCTGCAGCAACGATCCTTACTTCCGTTGCACCGGATCCAACTGGCTACGGTCGGATTATTCGGAATGAAGTTGGTATCGTTGAACGGATTGTTGAACAGAAGGATGCCACTCCTGAAGAACAAGAAATCCATGAAATTAATACTGGTGTTTACTGCTTTGACAACAAGAAACTTTTTGCTGCTCTGAAGAATATCAATAATGATAATGCCCAAGGTGAATACTACCTGACTGATGTCATTGAAATCCTTAAGCGGGATCAAGAAGTCGTAACTGCCTACAAGATGGCAGACTTTGATGAATCAATGGGAGTTAACGATCGGGTTGCTCTTGCACGGGCAAATAAGCTGATGCGTAAGCGGATTAACACTCAGCTAATGAAGTCGGGTGTAACAATGCTTGATCCAGAGACAACTTACATTGATGATGGGGTCAAGATTGGCCAAGACACCGTAATTGAAGGTGGTGTCGTAATTAAGGGTAAGACCACG
The DNA here is from genome assembly GCF_022651205.1 of Limosilactobacillus sp. Classification (GTDB taxonomy): domain Bacteria; phylum Bacillota; class Bacilli; order Lactobacillales; family Lactobacillaceae; genus Limosilactobacillus. The sequence goes on along the minus strand of NZ_JALCQI010000004.1, from coordinate 52,349 downwards.
ATTGGTAATGATTGCTATATTAGTGCTCATTCACGGATTGAAGATTCGACCATTCATGATGGGGTAACAATTACGTCCTCAACGCTCCAGAATGCTGAAATGCATGATGGTAGTGACATTGGCCCTAATAGTCACTTGCGTCCAGATGCTGAAATTGGTAAGAATGTTCATATTGGTAACTTCTGTGAGGTTAAGAAGGCCTTTATTGGTGAAGGAACTAAGGTTGGCCACTTAACTTACATTGGTAACGCAACTCTTGGTAAGAACATTAATGTTGGTTGTGGAGTTGTCTTTGTTAACTACGATGGTAAGAACAAGCACCACACGAATGTCGGTGATCACGCCTTTATCGGTAGTAACAGTAACTTGGTGGCACCAGTTAATCTTGCAGCCAATGCCTTTGTTGCGGCCGGTTCGACAATTACGGACAATGTTGACGAATACGATATGGCAATTGCCCGTGCACGCCAGACCAATAAGGAAAATTACGCGAAAAAATTACCTTGGTAAGCTTTCCGCTCTTGCTTTTTGTGGAGCAAATTTATATTATTGAAGTGTTGATATGATAATGCTTACTGCACATGTAATATTATTTAATCCGAAGCTGTAGGCATTGATGTCACAGCTTCCCAGTTTTGAATTAATCCAGTGGAGGATGCAATGACTACTAATCATTATTTTGACCCTAAGTTGAAGATTTTTGCTTTAAATTCAAACCGGCCGCTTGCCGAAAGTATCGCTAAGCATGTTGGTGTTGAATTGGGTAAATTGTCTGTTGACCGTTTTAGTGACGGTGAAATCCAAATTAACATTGAAGAAAGTGTTCGTGGTGATAATGTTTATGTTATTCAATCCACGTCAGCACCGGTCAATGATAATTTGATGGAATTGCTGATCATGGTTGATGCTTTGCGTCGTGCAAGTGCCAATACCATTAATGTGGTAATTCCTTACTATGGTTACGCACGCCAAGACCGGAAAGCGCGTAGTCGTGAACCAATCACTGCTAAGTTAGTTGCTAACATGCTACAAAACTCTGGCGTTGACCGGGTAATCGCTTTGGACTTACATGCTGCTCAAATTCAAGGGTTCTTTGATATCCCTGTTGATCACTTGATGGGAGCACCATTATTAGCTGAATACTTTATCAAAGAAGGCGTTGCTCAAGATGCCGTTGTTATTTCACCTGATCACGGTGGTGTTACTCGGGCACGGGCATTGGCTGAATTCTTGAAGTCACCAATTGCGATTATTGATAAGCGTCGTCCACGAGCAAACGTTGCCCAAATTATGAACATTATTGGGGATGTTAAGGGGAAAAAGTGTATCATGATTGATGATATGATTGATACTGCCGGAACGATTACCCTTGGTGCTCAAGCATTAATTGATGCTGGTGCCAAAGAAGTTTATGCTTCATGTACTCATGCGGTCCTTTCTGGCCCAGCAATTGAACGGTTATCTAAGTCACCAATTAAGGAAGTTGTTGTGACTGACTCAATTCAATTACCAAAAGAAAAGCAGATTGATAAGATTAAGCAAGTTTCCGTTGCCCCACTTATTGGTTCTGCAATTAAGCGGATTAACGAAAACCGTCCTGTTAGTCCTTTGTTCAAGCAAGTATTTAAGAGTGCTGAACTTTAATATATTGAAAATGAAAAAAAAGTGGTTGCTGTTGAACCGGCAATCACTTTTTTCATTTTCTGTTGTTTCATTGCAATATGGTCAAAATGTTGGAGTGAACTAGAAATTGATTTATCAATTTCGTCTGTGAACCCACTCAGTTACTGCGCTTCATCTGAGTTTCCTAGATTTTCCTCCTAATGCAACACAGTAAAAATGTGTTCGCCCTAGCCTTCCTCGAGCTAGCAACCTCCTTCCTAGGCGCAAGTCGCCTTCGTCAGGAGAAATTGCTAGCTTTCCGGAAACTCTTTGGGATGAAGACACTCTAATTTTTTCTTAAGCCTTTCTCTCAGGAAGGTTGGTAGAAAGTGGGAATGGTATAATTAGGGGTGGAAAAAGGAGGAGTAATTATGACAGTAAATAAGTTCTTCAAGAATATTTCGGTAGGGGCTGCGGCGGTAACGTTAGCTTTGACACTGGCTGCTTGTGGTAATAGTCAATCAACTAGTTCAACGAAGAGCTCATCTACCAGTAGTGCTCAATCGTCTGAAAGTGATTCAACAAAGGCAGTTCGTTCAGCAAATCGTTCAATTCATAATAATGATTTTCAAGCTGCTTACGATAAGTTGAATAATACTGAAAACCGTTCGAATGAGGCTAATAACTTAAAGGGCGATTTACAAAACTACCTAACTGCAAAGCAGGCATATGATAATGGCGATTATCAAACTGCAGCGAATAGTTTAAAGCCGTTGAAATCTACTAGTACCGCAATGCGTGATGCATATACGAGCTTACGGTCAAAGATTAACAAGAAACAAAACGTTAAGGTAAAGAACTCCTCATCCAGTCAACGAGTAGCTAACCAACAGGCATCTGATAAGACAAGTGATAGTGTTATTGAATCATTTGCTAACAAGATGGGCTTTACGGGAGAAAAAGGCTACTCAATCACGCCAACTTCTGCTAACGGCAATGTATATAAGCTAGAAGTACGGCAAAATAATAGTGACAATACTGTTGCTAACTTAATCGGAATTTACCAGTACAATAGTCAAACTGGCGCCGTTACTAAATTGCAATAATTTTAATTTCAAGGTAGGGCGTAAACCCTGCCTTTTTCTTTAGAAGGCGGGGAAAAGCTAATGTGTACAGTATTAACGTTAGATCATGAAAAATTATTCGGGCGGACGATGGATTTTCCACCGCGGACTCCATGGCGATTGACATTTCTTCCTGCTGGTCATAAGTGGTCACCTGCGGGTCAGACATTACAAATTCAGGATCAATACGCAATTCTGGGAGGAATGCGCCTCGTTGGTGATCACTATCTGATCGGTGATGGAATTAATGCGCGTGGGCTTATCTGTGCTGAGCTATTTTTCCCTGTTGCTGCTGATTATGGTTCACGCCAACCGGGTAAATTAACATTAACTCCGCAAGACTTTATTCATTGGATCCTGGCAAAACACGCGACTGTTCAGGATGTGGTTAATGATTTGCAAAACGTAAGCGTGATTAAGGAAAAATGGTTTGATAATCAGCAATATCCATTCCACTGGCTGCTGATGGACTCGACCGGGACATACGGAATTGAACCTTTGAATGGTCAATTAGTGGTTTTCAAAAATTCGATTGGTGCGTATACAAACACTCCTGCCTATCCAGAACAAGTAAAAAAACTCAATGATTTCCTTGGTAATGGAGAAGATCCCAAGTTTACTTCACAGACAAAGACTTCATTATTAACAATGAAAAAGTCGGTTACTGGTCGTAATTCTAGTGATCGCTTTATCCTTGCAGCCCAGGCACGGTGGCAAAATAAAATTTCAACAACTAAGGAGCTATCTTCATTTCTTCAATCAGTGACGGTTCCCAAAAATGAACACCACCTGCATAACTATACCCATTATCAAGCAATCATTAACCAGCAAAGCGGGGAGTACCGTTTTTGGAATCAGATTACGGGCGAGATAACTAGCTATAACGTTAAGATAAACGCGGACCAGAAGAAAATTCAGCGTTTTGAATAGTAAAGAGGGTGGAAAAAACTAAACGTTTTTTTTCACCCTCTACCTATACTTAGTAATCTCCGAACTTACAGAGTCTAATCGCGGGAATTAACTGAGGGACTTGAGCCTAACTACGAACAACTCTGATGATTTCATCATCATTCATCGTTCTAGGTTAGTCAACCGTCCCTCCGAGAAAGTTAATTCCCAGCTTCTTCTTTAACGTAATACATATTTTTCAACGGCCTTACCAACACCATCATTATTATTGGTATCGGTGATTACATCAGCAACCGCCTTAGTTTCTGGGACTGAATTACCCATTGCAACGCCGATGCCAGCGTATTCGATCATTGAATTATCATTTTGGGCGTTACCGAGAGCCATGACTTCGCTTTGCTTAATACCGAGCTCCTTAGCCAGAGCCTCAAGGGTACTTCCCTTGCTTGCTCGGTGATTGACGATTTCGAGGTAAAAGTCTTCGCTTCGAATAATTGTAAAGCGTCCAGCAAACTCTTTACTGAACTTTGGCTGAACCTTATCTAACTCTTCCTTATCGCCGAGCATCATTCCCTTAGCCAGAACGTATTGATCCTGCGTGTGGGCCATTTCATCAAGTGACCGTACCCGAACCGGCATGCTTACCAAATCAGATTCGTGGATTGTCAACGGACTGAGATCGCGGTTGGTTGTGTAAATATAGTCGCGGGATTCAAATTGTGACTTAACGTTATTCTTGGTGCAAAATGCTTGCCAATCAACATAATCATTAAAAGATAGGGTATAGTTAACAATTACTTTTTCGTTCGTTGACTGTGCAAGGGCACCGTTAAAACTAACCACATATTGATCATCCTGGTGGTTTAACCCTAATTCAGTAAGGTAGGCGTCTACTCCCGTCATCGGACGACCTGTACATAGGACTACTTTAACACCTTGTTGTTTAGCTGCCTCAAGGGCTTCCTTTGTTCGAGGGGTAATTTGACGTTGATCGTTAATCAACGTTGCATCAATATCAATTGCGATTAATTTAATTGCCATTATTATTCTCCTTTGGATTAACGACGTGGTTATTTTGAATATAGCTTTGAAATTCTTCGTAAATTGGTTCGAAAATTTCAATATCCTGGTGTTCGTTAAGCATTTCTTTCGGGAAGAAGAACCGTTGATCCCCGGCTTCCTTACCAGAAACACTCGCAACTAGGGTACTAACTTGCGATAGTTCAATCAGTTTGCCATTAGGTTGAATCAATTCAATTTGGGTTTGCGGATTTGAATCTTGCGGATTGTAGGTATCGTAGGGAAGCTTAAAGCTATCATTGACGGCGGTGTAGTAATCGCTATTAAATCCAACCGTCTGAATAAGCTTTCGCAGCTTTGGTAAAAGCGGTTTTGATTTTTCGTCATAAAGGGCGGATTTAAGTGGCCGCCGATTAAGGAACCTTCTTGCAAGGTCATTTAAGATGTCATCCCGTGAGTGGGTCCAGTGGTTAAAGTAGGTTGTGAGGACCCCGTCATCAAGAGCAAGGTAGTCGTCCAAGGTAAAGTGATTATTGAAAAACGGCATCAGCATATATGGTGTGAATTCTGGCTCGAACTCGCTCGGGTGCTGGTAGATATAGTTTGCCCGCTTCAATAGGTGGTCGAGAATTACTTCCATTGAACGGGAAACCGGGTGGAAGTAAATCTGGAGGTACATTTGCAGACGACTGATGATGTAGTCCTCAACTGCGTGCATTCCTGAAATATCAAATGCAATCCCACTTTTAATTGGACGCATCATTAGGAGCACCCGGTCTAGATCAAACTTTCCGTAGTTCGTCCCGGTGTAGTAGGAATCGCGTTGCAAATAGTCCATTCGGTCGGCATCGACTTGACTAGAAATCATTTGAACGACTTGCGGATTATGGTAGGTGTGGTCGATGACACTGGCAACATCTTCGGGGAAAGTCGGTGAAACCCGACGAAGAATCCGGTTTACGTTAGTTGATGGACTAGTAATAATTTCCCTGGTAATTGCTTCGTGATTTGTGTGAAAGATATGTTCAAAAGTGTGTGAATACGGTCCATGCCCGAGATCGTGTAGAAGGGCAGCACAAAGCGCAACGGGACGTTCACGATCGTCCCAAAGACCATCATTTGGTTCTCTTGTTGGGTAATTACGCTGAAACCTGTTGCACATCCGGCGGGTGATTTCATATACACCAAGGCAATGACCAAACCGTGAATGTTCAGCACCATGGAAGGTTAAAGATGACGTTCCTAATTGTTTGATCCGGCGTAACCGTTGAAATTCAGGGGTATTAATTAGGTCAAGCAGGATCTGGTTATCAACGATAATCTGGCCGTGAATTGGATCCCGAAAGACCTTTTCCTTAGCTAATTGTTCATCCTGAAAGGACATTTTGCTTATTCCTCCTTATGAAGGCGTTCTTGAAGTCGATTGATTGTGGTTGATTCTTGCTGAAGATACTGGATAAATTTGTTTGACCACATTACCTGTTGCAGTTGTTGGCTTCCCCGATCGGAAAAGACATTCAGTAGACGTTGATTAGCTTCTGCTAGGCTAAGTGGTTTACCAAGCAATTCTTCAATTGTTGTCATCGCGGTTGGCCAGATGTCAGGGAAATGCCACTTGTTTTCGACATTTTGAAGTCCACGGGTATAGAAGTCACGAATGATTTCACCACGAAGCATTTGGGGACCGTTAATGCTTAGGTACAGCATAACGACTACTCCTGACCGGTTCCGCCGTTGGGACATTCCGCCAATCTTTTGACCATTGACGCTGAGATCGAAAGTTCCTGGGCAATATGAATGTGTGATTTCACCAGTCTTAATTGTGATTTCAGGGAAAGCAGCACTAACGACATCAGTCATTACTTGGTAGGCTTCGTCAATTTTTAATTCACTACTATTAACGTGCCAGGGAATAAAAATGGAAAAATTAAGGATCCCTGAATCACTAGCAACGGCGAGCCCCCCTGAGTTACGGATGAAATAATGGAGACCTTTACCATCAAGATAGTTCAGAGCTTTCTGGAGGTAAGGAAGTCGCTGGTCCTTCAATCCTAGAATCACGGTATCCTCTAGAGTCCATGAGTGGAGAACTGGGGATGATAGCTGTTCACTTGCCCGCAATAAGGCGTTTGTATACGCGAACGAAGCAAGGTTATTTTCCGGCTTAAGTGGTTGAGAAAATGTTTCGACGTGTTGGTTTGAGATATTAATCATAGCTAATTCTTCTTTTCTATTGAAATACTGGTAATCTTTGACATTTTCATTATACTAAACTAGGCAAGATAATAACATTCAACGATTAAAAACGGTTATAATCAGGACAAAATGACTAACTAGGGAGGAATAGCATATCAAACGTTCAGTGCCAGTTCATATTCAATTAACAACCACGATGGAACAGGATGGTCAACAAGATCAGTACACCTTTGATGAACAGGGACAATTTGTTGATTTAAATGGGAAATACTATCTTCGTTATCAGGAACATCAAGCTGGTACAGTAACACCAGTGCAGTTTCGCCTGGGAACGGATAAGCTTCATTTAAGACGAAGTGGTGTTCGGGAAACTGATTTTGAATTTCAATTAGCGGCGCCAACAAAAACGCGTTACCTAACCGAATACGGAATCATCGGCATGGTAGTGACGACTAATCGGCTAGCAGTTGATTTTGATCCGCAAGATGTTAATGGTTCAATTGATTTGGAATATCAATTAACCGCAAATGATCAATTAATTGGAACTTACCAAGTTCAATTGCAATTTGCAGCTTAGCATTGTATACTGTAATTTAGACTTTTGAAGGGATGTGCACCAATTTGGATTTAAAGATTTTTGACGGCCAAGACAAATCAGAACTTTCAATGATCGAAGTTGCCCACGCTATTCTCGCACACCACGGCGAAGCAATGGCATTTGTTGATTTAACTAACGAAGTTCAACAATACCTTGGTAAGAGTGATGAAGAGATTCGTGAACGACTTTCACAGTTTTACACTGATTTGAACATTGACGGCAGTTTTATCTCCCTCGGTGATAACACTTGGGGTCTACGTGCATGGTACCCATACGAATCAATCGACGAAGCAACTGTTGGTGAAAACGAGGACGAAGAAGATGATCGTCCAAAGAAGAAGCGTCGTAAAGTTAACGCCTTCTTAGCTGACTCTGATTCAGATGATGATGTGATCGACTACGATAACGATGATCCTGAAGATGAAGATCTTGATGATCAATCCGATGATGACAACACCGATTATGATGACGACGATGACGATGATGATTATAGTGACGATGATAGCCTCGATGATGGAATTGAAGGACAATTATCTGAACTACATGATGATGACGACGATGATGAAGAATAATTTTTAAGATTTTATTCTTGACTATCTGAGGGCGAGCCTGTATTATCTTTCTTGGGCGCCTGTGATTCACAGGTAATCGTTCGTTAAAATGTTGGCTCCCTATTTCAATGGAAATGGGGAGTCTTTTCTGTTTATTAACCCCATTAAAAAACAAAAAGGAGAATATTACGCGATGACTAAATACATTTTTGTAACAGGTGGAGTTGTATCGTCACTGGGCAAGGGGATTGTTGCTGCTTCCCTTGGTCGCCTTTTGAAAAACCGTGGCTTAAAGGTTGCCATTCAAAAATTTGACCCATACATTAACGTTGATCCAGGAACAATGAGTCCTTATCAACACGGTGAAGTTTTTGTTACCGATGACGGGACTGAAACTGATTTGGATTTAGGTCATTATGAACGTTTTATTGATAACGACTTGAACAAGTACTCTAACGTTACTACCGGAAAGATTTATTCCGAAGTACTACGGAAGGAACGTCGGGGTGATTACTTAGGACGGACCGTTCAAGTTATTCCACATATCACTAACGCAATTAAGGACAAGATTAAGCGTGCCGGTGAAAGTACTGACGCTGAAGTTGTTATTACTGAAATTGGTGGGACCGTTGGTGACATTGAATCACAACCATTTATGGAAGCCATCCGTCAGATGAAGGAAGAAGTTGGCGATGACAATGTCTTATACATTCACACCACATTAGTTCCTTACCTTCGGGCTGCTGGTGAAATGAAGACTAAGCCAACTCAACACAGTGTTCGTGAATTGCGTGGCTTGGGAATCCAACCAAACATTTTAGTTGTTCGGACTGAAAAGCCAATCACTGATGAAATGCGGAACAAGATTGCTTTATTCTGTGATGTTGATCCAAAGGCTGTTATTGAATCAATGGATGTCAATACTCTTTACGAGATTCCGTTGAACTTACAAAAGCAGGGGATGGATCAATTAGTTGTTGACCACTTTGGCCTTGATTGCCCAGTTGCTGATATGCGTGAATGGACAAACATGGTTAACCATATTGAAAACGATCTGAACAAGAACGTTAAGATTGCCATGGTTGGTAAGTACACTGACTTACAGGATGCTTACATTTCGGTTAATGAAGCTCTTCGCCATGCCGGTTACCCGGTTGATGCCAAGGTTGATATTGATCACTTCAATGCCGAGAACATTAATGAGGACAACGTTGCAGAAACACTAAAGGATTACGACGGGATCCTTGTTCCAGGAGGCTTTGGTAGCCGGGGGATTGAAGGAATGATTACTGCGATTAAGTATGCTCGTGAAAACGATGTTCCTTACCTTGGAATTTGCCTTGGAATGCAAACGGCATGTATTGAATTTGCTCGGGACGTTCTTGGTTACAAGGATGCTAACTCAACCGAGTTTGATCCAAATACTAAGCATAACATCATTGACTTGATGTCCGATCAAGAAGACGTTGAAGATATGGGTGGTACCCAACGGCTTGGTGCTTATCCATGTAAGCTAAAGCCAGGTACTGTTGCTGCTGCGGCATATGATAACCAAAAGATAATTAGCCAACGTCACCGTCACCGTTATGAATTCAATAACGAATATCGTCAAGAAATGGAAGACAACGGTTTAGTCGTATCTGGTATTAATCCAGACCGGAACCTAGTTGAAGTTGTTGAATTACCACAAAAGAAATTCTTCGTGGCTGCTCAATACCACCCAGAATTCAAGTCACGGCCAAACCACCCAGAAGGTTTATTCAAAGCCTTCGTTAAGGCAGCCGTTGAAAATAAAAACAACTAACCTTTAAGTGCTCTCAAGGTAGGCCAAAATAATCACCTATCTTGGGAGCCTTTTTTGGCTAAAAAAGGTTATCAAAAATATTTAAGATTGCTGACAAAAGGTTGTAATTTGTTAAACTATTAATTATCATTGTTATTGATTGTTTTGATTGAGAATCAAGCAAGATTTAGCTAAAATTAAATTAAAAATATTATAAAATTATAGAAATCTTAAGCGAGGATACACGGAAATGAAACGAATGATCATTCAAGGAGGAAACCGACTTTCGGGCGAAGTCACGATCGGTGGTGCCAAGAACAGTACTGTTGCCTTGATTCCAGCAGCAATCTTAGCTGATACCCCAGTTGAATTTGATACTGTTCCAGATATCTTGGATGTTCACAACTTAATGATCATTTTGAAATCGATGAATGTTAGCTCATCATTTACTCATGGATTCTTAGATATTGATCCAACTCAGATCATTGAGGCTGAACTTCCAAGTAAAGCAATTAAAAGTTTGCGAGCTTCCTACTACTTTATGGGAGCTCTCTTAGGTCGTTTCCACCGGGCAACGTTGACGTTCCCTGGTGGCGATAACATTGGACCGCGACCAATTGATCAGCACTTGAAAGCATTTAAGGCATTAGGAGCATCTGTTAGCGAAAATAACGGGACCGTTCATCTTGACGCACCAAATGGTCTTCATGGAACCCGAATTTTCCTGGACATGGTATCAGTAGGGGCAACGATTAATACAATCTTAGCTTCGGTTCGTGCCGAGGGAACAACGGTAATTGAGAATGCGGCTAAGGAACCTGAAATTATTGACTTGGCAACATTTCTGAATAATATGGGTGCTAAAATCCGGGGAGCCGGGACCGATACAATTCGGATTACTGGTGTTGATACTCTCCAATCAATGAATACCCATACGATTATTGCGGACCGGATTGAATCAGGAACCTATTTAGCAATGGCGGCAGCTGTTGGTGATGGTGTAATGGTTCATAACGTGATTCCTGAACACTTGGAATCATTTACAAGTAAGATGATCGAAATGGGTGTTGATCTGCAAATCGACAGTGATAAGATCTATGTTCCTAGGGCTGATCACTTAAAGGCAATTCATGTTAAGACAATGCCATTTCCTGGATTTGCGACTGATTTACAGCAACCACTGACCCCACTAATGTCATTAGCGGAAGGTGACAGTACGGTTGTTGACACGATTTACCCAAAGCGAGTTAAGCACATTCCAGAATTGCAAAAGATGGGGATGAACATTGAGGCCCATGACGGAATGATCTTAATTAAGCATACGGATCATCTTCATGGTGCTGAAGTTACCGCCGGCGAAATTCGTGCTGGTGCTTCTCTAACGATTGCTGGTTTAATGGCTGAAGGAAAAACGGTTATTAATAATGCCGGTAATATCCTGCGTGGCTATGACCGGATCGTGTGGAAGCTAAACCGACTTGGCGCTGATGTTACTATTGAAGACGACAGCTCAGTAAAAATTTAATAAGTCTATTGCATCGATAATTGATTCATGTTATCCTGATAGGGTTGATTATCTATGTTTCAGGCAATGATTCATGGCAAAAGGAGCGTAATAAATTATGAAACAAGGAATTCATCCAGATTATCATCCAGTAGTATTCCAAGATGCATCTACTGGCTACAAGTTTCTTTCAGGTTCTACTGTAACCTCAAGTGAAACTATCAAGTGGGAAGACGGTAACGAATACCCATTAGTACGGGTTGAAGTTACTTCTGATTCACACCCATTCTACACTGGTAAGCAAAAGTTTACTCAAGCAGATGGTGCTGTGGACAAGTTCAACAAGAAGTACGGTCTCAAGTAAGACTTGGCTTTATTGTTCTAAAAAGACGTTGGAAAGTTCCAGCGTCTTTTTGTTTTTAAATAATTTTAGGGAACTAACTAATGCTTAAGTAGGTATAATGAAATTAGGTTTTTAAAAGGAATGATGATTTATGCTTCGCCGTTTAATAAGGGGAATGATAAAACTTAATAAATGCTCGTTCTTTCGGGTTGTCCGTCAGACACTTTCGATGTTATTCCCTTTTGCATTATTGGGTTCGTTTTCGCAAATGATCTATCGGGCTTTTCTCAGCCAAAATGGTCTCTTTTATAATATTGCCTATTTAGGTGACTGGGTTCCAGACTGGTTGATGAGGGATTTACAGGCTGCATTCATTGGGGTCAGTCGGATTACATTTAATTTATTTGGGATCCTGGTTGTGTATGCAGCCGCAAAGTATACCGCCCGGATATATCACCGTGATTCACAGTTAGCAGGGGCTACTGGAATTATCGTCTTATTGCTAATTGCTTTTCGGTATGACCACGCAGCGTTTGATCATGCGATTGGGTTTAATTGGCGGTTATTGAGTACCCAAAGTATGCTGATTGCGTTAATCGTTGGTTATGCAATCGGCCAGGTTTATCGTTGGTTAGGAGTTGAACGAAACTTTCAAAAGACAAGACAAATTATTAGTGTTCGTGACAGGTCATTCTATGCAATGAAACCCTTGGTAACATCCATCATTCTGGCAATTATTTTTACATATATCCTTAACTTTGGTTTGTTAAGTAAGGTATTACGGGGAGTTTATTCCCAGATGGTAACGGTTGGTCAAAATAATCAGGGGATTTGGTTAACGATTGCCGGGACTGCCCTGATTACCCTCTTTGATTGGCTGGGCCTCGGATCCGTCGCCAATTCTGGAGCTGTCTTAAGCGGGGGACCATTTGCAAGTAATCTCAGCTATGCATTACAACATGGTTCAGCCTGGAATATTCCTCACCCATTCTTTGGAGGATCCCTTTATAACTCATTCGCTAACTTTGGTGGCAACGGTCTGATCCTTGCACTGACGGTTGCGATTATTATCACGTCCCGGACCAAAGGACAGCACCAAATTGCTCGCTGGACGTTAGTACCGACGCTGTTTAATTCAGAATATGCTGCAATGGTCGGTTTTCCAATCATTATGAATCCTCTCTATCTTTTGCCGATCCAGTTACTGCCGATCATGAATATCATAATTGCCGCAGGAGCAATTGCGCTTCACATAATTCCGCCAACGCCCTATCCGGTGTTAATGGGGACACCAGGACCGCTAATTAGTTTTGTTGCTAGTAACGGTAACTGGTGGGTACTAGTGTTTACCTTGGCCCTCTTTGTCTTAGATGTTTGGTGCTTTATTCCCTTTGTTAAAATAATTGATCACTTTGATCAGGAACTTTCTTTAGACTCTTCAGAGGTGGATTATTATGCAAAAAAATGAAGAAAATCTCCGGAGAAAAAGTCGTCAAATCCTTTTTTTAATAATTATCGTTCTTATCTTGATCGCGGTACCCACATATTTCTGGATCCGAAATAGTAACAAGTACCGGGCGATCCAGGAGAAGTCGCGAATGTCACCCGTTATTATGGTACCAGGGAGTTCAGCAACCAAGGAACGGTTTAATGAGTTGATCAGCCTTCTGAATAAGGATACGGATAAAAAACATAGTGTCCTCAAAATGGAAGTCTACAATAGCGGAAAAATTAGTTATAATGGAACAATTGCCCGGAATGATAATGAACCATTTATTATCATTAGTTTTGAGAATAACAAGGATGGCTTTTCAAATATTAAAAAACAGGCGTCAATGCTCAATGATGCCTTTGGTAAATTGACTGACCAGTATTACTTCAATAATTTTAAGGCGTTTGGTCATTCTAACGGTGGTCTTATCTGGACCTATTGGCTAGAACATTACTATGCTAATTATTCAGACAGTATTAAGATTAAGAGCTTAATGACTCTCGGGACACCGTATAACTTTGCCGAAACGTCGATAAAAAACCCAACACAGATGTTTACGGAACTAAGTAAGAACCGGGATAAGATCCCCAAGAGCCTAAATGTCTTTTCAATCGCCGGAACAGAAAATTATGATTCGGATGGGCTAGTTCCAGAGGAAAGTGTTCAGGCCGGAAAGTACATCTTCCAAAAACGGGTAAACCACTACACGACAATGACGGTCACTGGTGATGAGGCGCAGCATTCCAGTTTGCCCCAAAATAAGCAGATTGTTAAAATGATTGAGGAATACCTCCTCGATAATCGCGTTCCTGGAAACCCAAATAATAAACGGGCTTCTAACCTGGATAACAATAATAATTAGTCCGCATTCTTAGAGCTGTTCAAAGAATTTAAAACGGGTTATACTATTGCTAACTTACTAAATGAAAGGAAATATTAAAAGTGAAACGAGAAAACAAGAAGAGATCGCGTGGCTGGCTTCGCTGGACTGCGGTAGTGATCTTACTGTTAGTTGGCTTGGTCTTAATCTTCAACCAACAAATTAAGTACTACCTAACCGAAAGCTACCGACCACAAATTACGCGCCAAGCGATTAAGAGTAACCAAAGTAAACAGGATAGTGCAAACTATGACTATAGCAATGCTCAGGATTTAAGTTTACAGACAGTCGCGAAGGCCCGGGCAAAGAAACAGCCAATTAATGTTATTGGTGAAATTACTGTCCCGGCAATTGACCTGACGATTCCGATTGCTAATGGTGTTGACAACACAACGTTGGCGTTGGCAGCCGGGACGATGCGACCAAACATGAAGATGGGTGAAGGTAACTATGCGTTAGCTGGTCATAATATGGCAAACGGTAGTAAGGTTCTCTTTTCACCCCTTTACTCTAAGTCAAAGGTCGGTCAAAAAGTTTACATTACCGACTTGAAGAACGTTTATGAATACAAGATTTATGAACGGAAGATTATCTCACCATCTAAAGTTGAGGTTGTTAATAATACCAAGAATAAGATCATTACGTTGATTACCTGTGACGAAACCGGTGCTCACCGGCTCATGGTCCGCGGAAACTACGTAAAGAAAATGCCATTTAATCAAGCACCCCACCAAGTTCAACATAACTTTAGTAGTAAATATACGACGGGAAGATAGAAGAGTGCTTTCGCCCCAAAGAGTTTCCGGAAGGCTAGCAATTTCTCCTGACGAAGGCGACTTGCGCCTAGGAAGGAGGTTGCTAGCTCTAGGAAACTCGGGCGAAGCACGTTTCGACAATGTTGCAGTAGAACTAGTTAGCTTGAGGAAGTTTAGGCTGAGCACGTTTCGACAATGTTGCAGTATAACCGTTAGCTCTAGCAAGTCCCTGGCGAGCGTGTTAACTCCACCATCTTCACCATTTAAAACAGCAAAAGAGATCGAGAATTAACTCGATCTCTTTTCGTTTAAATGTGAAAAATTACTTTTCAACCTTTTTAGCTTCATCCATTGCCTTCATGAGGGAAGGGTTCTTTGAATGACAGTCCTTGATCATTTGGTAGTCTTGTTCGTTTAATTCTACAACGTACTTTGTCATCATGAGCGCCTCACTTTCCATTAATCGTAACTATACTATACCACAAGACTTTCTAGTTATTCGCTGAAAATTAATTACGATTTAGCTCGTGGGAAAGCTTTGTTAACCAGTATGGCAGAGCTTCGGCAAGACTTTGGTAGGTATCCTCAAAGCGGTGAGTATACCAGGGGTCGGGGATGCTGGTTCCGGCTTTCCCGGGGACAATGTCATATGCTTGAAAAATCTTTCGTTTATCCTCTGCAGGTGCCATCCGCAAGAGGTTTTGCTTGTTCATTTCATCCATGCAGACAATGTAGTCGGCGGAATCGAAGTCGCTTTTGGTAATTGGCCGTGAAACAAGACCGGTTGGATCCAGGTGATGACGGCGCATTGTCTTTTTGGCACCGGGATGTGGTGAATTTCCTTCTTCTTCGTTGCTTGTTCCCGCAGAATCAATTTGGATTTGTGAACTTAGCCCCTTTTCTTCAACCATCTGGTGAAACATTGCTTCAGCCATTGGTGAGCGACAGATATTGCCGAGACAGACGAACAAAATTTTCATAACTAGCACCTCACAATTGTTTTCTTCTATCATACCGAATTTGCTAATATTTTGCTAAATTAGTCGCTTAATTATCGCTTCAGCAGGAGAGCCCTGGTATGATAGTAAATAAACTAAAATAATGGAGGAAGAGCGTATGATTGTGACAATTGTTGTCATTGTTATTATTGTTTTATTAATCGCCCTTTATGCTGGCCTGTATAACGGCTTAGTTCAATTACGGACCCATGCTGAAGAGTCTTGGAGCCAAATTGATGTTCAGCTTCAACGACGGAATGACTTAATCCCTAATTTGGTATCAACGGTTAAGGGTTACAGTAAGTATGAAGCTAGCACCTTAGAGAAAGTTACTCAATTGCGGAGCCAGCTGGAGAATGTTCCAGAGGATGATCACGCCCAAAAGATGGCCGTTTCCAATGAATTAACAGGAACATTGCGGTCACTGTTTGCGGTTGCTGAAAACTATCCTGATTTAAAGGCAAGTACCCAATATCAATCACTAATGGAAGAACTAAGCAATACAGAAAACAAAATTGCTTATTCACGCCAGCTTTATAATTCAACGGTTGCTAACCTGGACGCCAAGATTCAATCATTCCCAAGTAACATTATTGCTAAGATCCACCACTTCAAGCAAATGGACTACTTACAAGTACCGAAGGAATCAAAGGCTGTTCCTAAGGTTTCATTTGATGACTAGGTGATTAAAAATGTTGTATCAACAAATTGCCAAAAATAAACGGAAAACAATCTTTGTCCTTGGTGGCTTCTTCCTTTTGGTAGCCCTAATTGGTGCAGCAATCGGTTATTTATTTGCAGGATCAGCGGTTGGTGGAATTGTCATTGCTGGTGTTTTAGCAGTGATCTATATGTCAGTGATGATTAGCCAGTCGACTGAAGTAGTTATGAACATGAATAATGCCCATGAGATTCATTCAGCTCAGGAAGCACCTGAACTATGGCATGTGGTTGAAGATATGGCAATAGTTGCGCAAGTACCGATGCCCCGGGTCTTCATTATTGATGATCCGAGTCCCAATGCTTTTGCAACAGGAAACGATCCGCAACATTCAGCGGTAGCGGCGACCACTGGACTTCTTCAGATGATGAATCGGGAAGAACTAGAAGGCGTGATGGGCCACGAAATGAGCCATGTCCGGAATTACGATATTCGTTTACAGACCATTGCGTTGGCATTATCAGCTGCTATTTCAGCTTTAGTTAGTTTTGCTGGAAACTTCTGGTGGCTTGGCGGTAGTCGGAGTTCAGACGATGATGACAATGGTGCAGTTGGTATCTTTGCAGTAATCGGGTCAATCCTGCTAATTATTTTAGCTCCCTTGGCCGCGACGATTGCCCAAATGGCACTTTCCCGTAACCGAGAATACTTAGCCGATGCCGGATCCGTTGAACTAACCCGGAACCCCCTCGGCTTAATCAGCGCCCTGAAAAAACTAGAGACCGCCCAACCAATGAAGCAAGTTGCCCCCAGCAGCTCCTCGCTTTACATTAGCGATCCCGAACTAAATAGTCACCATAAACCTTTCGCCCACCTCTTCGACACCCACCCACCTCTGGAGGAGAGGATAGGGAGATTGGAAAGAATGTGAGCCAGCAAAGAACTCGCGGAAGGCTAGCAATTTCTCCTGACGAAGGCGACCTACGCCTAGGAAGGAGGTTGCTAGCTCTAGCGAGTTCCCGGCGAACAGATCTAGACTATGTAACAGTGGAAACTCGGGCGAAGCACGTTTTGACCATTTTGCCTAGAACCTTCCTCTGGCAAACAGCCATATTTAACATTAAAACACCAACCAAGCAACACCCCAAGCTTAGTCCCTGCGACTTTCTTCCGGTGTTGCTTTTTAATCTCCCCCTGACGTGATATAATTATAAAGCTAGACTTATATATAGGAGATAGAGGGAGCTTTTCCATGAAAATGAAATTGGCCGAAATTGCGAAGGCAATCGGCGCAGAAAACAATATTGAACAATGGAAAGACGTTGAAATCACTAGCGTCGCATTTGACAGTCGGCAACTTGACGCAGGAGCATTATTTATTCCACTTCAAGGAGCTCAGGACGGTCACCAATATGTTGAAAGTGCGTTTGCCAATGGTGCAGTTGCATCTTTATGGGCCAGTGATCACGATGTAACCACAACGGCGGATCAACCAATTTTGATCGTTGACGATCCGTTAGAATCATTACAGAGCCTAAGTAAGTACTACTTGCATAAGATTAATCCAATTGTTGTTGCGATTACCGGGAGTAATGGTAAGACCACGACTAAGGATATGACAGCTTCGATCCTTAGCACTCAGTTGAACGTTACTAAAACCCATGCAAACTTCAATAATGAGATCGGAGTACCGGTTACCTTGTTAAACATGGAATCCAGTACTGAGGTTGTCGTTGTTGAAATGGGGATGGACCGTCCTGGTCAACTCGACTTTTTAAGTAAGTTAGTTTCACCTGACTTTGCTGTTGTAACAATGATTGGGGAAGCCCATATCGAATTCTTCGGTACGCGCGATAAGATCGCTGATGCTAAGATAGAGATCACTCATGGACTAAAGGAAGACGGGACGTTTATCTTCAATGGGGATGAACCACTGCTTCAGGAACGAGCTGCTAAGGTTGAACAACGGCAGGTAACTTTTGGACGCCAGCTATCCAATGATTTTTACGCAACCAGTGTCAAGCAGCACGAGACTTCAATCGACTTTAAGGTTAACGAATGGCCTGACGAAGAGTTTACGATTCCAATGGTTGGTGAGTACAACGTTAATAATGCGTTGGCCGCGATCACTGTTGGAAAGCAACTCCATATTACGCCTAACCATATTCAAAAGGCATTGAAGAATGTGGAATTAACCGAAAACCGAGCAGAATGGGTTGATGGTGCACAGGGAGAGAAGATCCTGAGTGATGTTTATAATTCTAACCCGACCGCTGCCAAGCAGGTATTGCGGACGATTGAAGAATTACCGACTAACGGAAGACGAATCGCTGTGTTGGGTGACATGCTTGAACTAGGGGATGCTTCAGCACGACTCCATGCTAGCTTGGCTGCTAACATTGATCCAAAGAAGATTGAAGAAGTTTATCTTGTTGGTTCAGAGATGGAGAATCTTCAGAAAGCCTTGGAAAAACAGGGTTATCCTGCCTCAGCAATTCACCATTATTCCACGGCTGAATTAGACAAGTTAGTGGCAGATTTACAGGCAACGATTAATGCCGATGATCTCGTATTATTAAAGGCTAGCCACGGGATTCACTTAGAAAAAGTTTTAGCTGAATTAACAACAAAATAGATAGCAAGACCAGCCGACAGACAGAGCTTGTTTAGTCGGCTGGTAATTTTTAG
Organism: Limosilactobacillus sp.; assembly: GCF_022651205.1. Lineage (GTDB taxonomy): Bacteria > Bacillota > Bacilli > Lactobacillales > Lactobacillaceae > Limosilactobacillus. Next base: position 33,245 of record NZ_JALCQI010000004.1, on the reverse strand, counting down.
GAGGAACATATTTGAAGTTTAGTGAATTAGGATTGTCAGATAGCTTATTGAAGGCAATCAAGCGGAGTGGGTACGAAGAAGCAACACCAATTCAAGAACAAACCATTCCGATGGTATTAAAGGGTCAAGATGTCATTGGTCAAGCACAGACCGGGACAGGAAAGACCGCCGCATTTGGTCTCCCAATTATTGAAGAAATTGATACGGATAATCCAAATATTCAAGCGATCGTTATCTCACCAACTCGTGAGTTAGCCATCCAAACCCAGGAAGAGTTGTATCGCTTAGGAAAAGATAAGCACGCTCGAGTTCAAGTAGTCTATGGTGGTGCTGATATTCGGCGGCAAATCCGAAGTTTAAAACAACACCCACAAATCCTTGTCGGTACTCCAGGACGGCTTCGCGATCACCTTAATCGGCATACGGTAAAGTTAGATCATATCAAGACATTGGTTCTGGACGAAGCCGATGAAATGCTGAACATGGGATTCTTGGATGACATTGAAGCGATCGTTAACCAAACACCAAGTGAACGGCAAACCTTACTATTCTCCGCAACGATGCCACCGGAAATCAAGAAGATCGGTGTTAAGTTCATGACTAACCCAACGATGGTACGGATTAAGGCAAAAGAATTAACCACGGACTTGGTTGATCAATACTACGTTAAGGCGCGGGATTACGAGAAATTTGATATTATGACCCGGCTGATTGACGTCCAAGATCCTGACCTTACGATTGTCTTTGGTCGGACTAAGCGCCGGGTTGATGAACTATCACGGGGATTAGTTGCCCGGGGTTACAATGCTGCTGGAATCCACGGTGACCTAAGTCAGGATCGCCGGACCAAAATCATGAAGAAATTTAAGCATGGTGAACTTGATATCTTGGTAGCAACCGATGTGGCAGCCCGGGGATTGGATATTTCCGGTGTGACCCACGTTTATAACTATGATATTCCGTCAGATCCAGACAGCTATGTTCACCGGATTGGTCGGACCGGCCGTGCCGGACACCATGGTGTTTCACTGACCTTTGTTACACCAAACGAAATGGACTACCTTCGGGAAATTGAAAAGTTAACTCGGGTTCGGATGTTACCATTGAAGCCACCAACAGCCGAAGAAGCCTTTAAGGGGCAAGTTGCCAGTGCCTTTAACGACATTGATGAGTTGATTTCTCAAGACTCCACGGAGCGTTACCAAGAGGCCGCTGAAAAGCTGTTAGCAACCCATGATGCTACTGACCTAGTTGCCGCTCTCTTGAACGAAATGACCAAGGAACCTGCAAGTGATGTTCCGGTTAAGATTACACCAGAACGGCCACTTCCACGCCGGGGTCACGGTCATCGCAATGGTCGTTCAGGCCACGGTTACCGCGGTCCTCGCGATCGTCGTCACAACAACTACAGCCATCGTCGGCGGAACCATGACGGTCATAGTCGTTCTCGTCGACATGATGGTCATGGTAACAGTCATTCCAGTCGTCACTCATTCAATATTCGTCACCGGAATGAAGACTAACTAAATAGGTAGAAAAAAGCATTAGGAAAGGTGTATCTGTGCCGTTCTTAATGCTTTTTTGTGTGCTCTACCAATGTCTAAATTAATTGCAAATAAGTACTTTTTAAGTTAAACTGTAGGCACAATAGTTGAAAATCCCTGGTTGAGTAATCAGGGAAAATACCACTTTAAGAGGGTATGTTGTTTGAATTATCAGTTACTTTATATTTATGATCGATGAGTCATTATTTGTAATTGGTTGATTACTTGATTAGTCAATCACAAGTAAAAATTGACAGTGGTTTTGAGTATGAAGTGGCTGATTTTTTACTTATTGTCAATTTAAACGGGGAGGATTATTTATGGTATCCAAAAATAATCGGAAATTGATCGCAGATAAGAACCGGAGAAACGAAAAACAACGGTTTGGCTTACGAAAGCTAAATGTTGGTGTTGCTTCGGTCCTTTTAGGTGTAACCTTTAGTCTTTATGGTGGTGGTCAAATTGTTGCCCACGCCGATACCACACCTAAGGCTAACGGTAATGGTAGTGATGAAGCTAAGACGACTAGTCAAGATTCATTGGCTGATCAGAAACAATTTGTTTTGAAGTCAACTGACCAACAAAATACTCAAGCTAACACAACAACTGGTGAATCAGCACAAAGTCAAAGTGCTCAAGCTTCACAAACCGTGGCTGAACAACAAGCAGAGAAAAAGGTTAATGATTCTGTTGTTCAGCCTGCAAATGAAAAACAAAGCGCTGAACAGACTGTTACTAAGCAGACAAAAGAACAGAACTTTAATGAAGTAAGACTGCGGACAAAGGCAATTACTAACAGTAATAACCAAGCCAGTCAAGCAACTAAGGAATCTCAAACTAGCGACCAAACTACTGATAAGAATACTGAACAATCAGTTGTAAAGACTGATAGTAGTGAAAAAACCAAAACGAATGCTCAAAATACAACTACGCTTAATCTAACCAAGTCAAGTGATCGCCAAGCTAACACAGTAACTACAGATAAAACGTTAGCGGCTTCATTGGTAGCAAAAGCTAATGATGCTACCGATACTGATACGGTAACGGTTACTACTGCCCAAAAATTAATTGATGCCATTCAAAAGGGCAAGTACACTACAATTAATATTGCTAGCAATATTGATTTAGGCGAAAAGACAAGTAGCCTATACACAAGTACGCCAATCTCTAACAAGCGGAACATCACGATTCAATCTGCTGATGGTCAGCGCTATACCGTTGATTTTAATGGTTATGGTTTCAACATGTACAGTAACGATTATGGGGTTACCTTTAAGAACCTAGATCTGTATGGAAGAAGCTATTTTGGTATTTTCAGAAGTGCTGGTTCATATACTTTTGATAATGTAAACTATACAGGGTCACAACTTATTTATACCGACTCTGGATATGATACTACTGTAAACTTCGATGGTAATGTAACCGCAAAGTCAGTTGGTTCATATGTTAGTCCATTAAATAATAAGAACCAGACTAGCCAAGGTGGTAACACTCAACAAGTTATTCAATTTACCGCTGGAACGAATACGATTAACTTTAATTCTGGAAGTAATGTTAACCTAACAACAACGAACTCTAATGTTCTTGAAGTTGATGCAGGAACAACTACTATTAATGTGAAAAATGACGCGCAAGTAACATTGAATCCACATACTCAAAATGGTCCTGAGCAACTTCATGGTATGAACATGGATGGCATTGCTCGAGGAATTGCTTCAAATGGAACTACTACCTTAAATGTCGATAAAGGTGGTACTTTAAATATTGATTTGAAGAATAATCCTGAAGATAAATATCATTCTAGTGCTCTTTATCTAAATTCAGGAGCAACTATCAATGCTATGGGTAATTTAAACATTAATTCTGACGGTGAACCGTACTATAGAAGTCAAGGTACGGATGATCCGGTTTATATTAATGGTAGTGCTGCTATTAATGTAAATGGTGGTTCATTCAAGATAAATGCCACGAACATGGGCAATCATAAGGGATCAATCATTACTTCAAACGGTTCTTCAACAATTGCCATTAAGCATCAAGGTACTTTTGAAGTTACTGGTGATGGTACCAAGGCGAATGCGGTACAACTTGGTAGTGGTAGTACCTTTACTTCAGATCAACCTGGATTGTTTGAAATTTCGATGCCGGAAGGTGCCACTGCGATTAAAGGTGGTAAAGTTCAATTTAGTCGTGTAAAGACTTCAGAAAGTGGTCAACCAATTGGTGAAATTGACATTACTTATGCTAGTGATGGAACACCAACTGTTACTAAGGTTACAAGTCATGATAGGCAAACTGTTATTGATACCAAGAAGGCCGATGATGAAGCCAAGAACAAGATTAACTTAATCGCAGCTGGTGAAAATGTTGATTTAAGTAATGCAGTTTTGACTAAAGATGCAGATGGCAATTACACAATGAGTGGCACTGCAACGCCTGGTTCATATATCACCATTAATTTGGATGGTAATACTTTACCATCTTCTGGCTCAACTGGAGATCACTCACAAACTGTTTATACGATTACAAATAGTAGTGATGAGCCTACTACAATTACTGTTCCATACACTGTTCAAGCTGGTACAGATGGTAAATGGACAGTTGATTTGGGACGTTTAGGTGAAAGTGGTACGCTATCAGCTCAAGCATCTAAGGACTTTGTTGAGAGCAATACTGAGAGTAAAACTATTGAAGAATGGTTGAAGGAAAGTGGCGACACATTAAATCAGGCCAAGGACAAGGCCAATACTGCGATTGACAAGGCCGCCCAGGATAAGAAGGACGAGATCGCTAAGTCATTGCAAGATGGCAACATTGATCAAACTAAGGCCGATGCCTTGAATCAGAAAGTTGACGATGAGGTGACAGCAGCCAAGAAGGCGGTAGACGAAGCCACTAGTCCAAAAGGCGTAACGCAAGCGCAAACCGAAGGTGTCAACAAGATTAAGGACATTAAGGTTCCAGGTGCCAAGGACAAGGCCAATACTGCGATTGACAAGGCCGCCAACAAAGCCAAGGATAATATTGATCAAAATTCTGATTTAACTTCTGATCAAAAGAAAGCAGCCAAGAAGAACATTGACGATGATGTGAATGCTGCTAAGGATGCTATCAAGAATGCTAAGAATGATCAGGAAGTTACCGATGCTAAGAATAACGGTTTGACTGATATCGCTAAGGAAGAGGCCAAGGCTGCTATTGACAATGAATTAGCTAAGAAAGATAAGGAAATTAGTAATTCAAGCTTAACTAATGAAGAAAAAGATGCCAAAAAGCAAGAAGCTAAGGCAGCTGCCGATAACGCTATAACAGACATCAATAATGCCAAGGATGTTGCAGGTGTAAATGCCGCTAAGAATACTGGTATTACTAACATTGATAATGTTAAGGTTCCAGAAACCTCACCAGTCAAGGATCAGGCTAACCAAGCTATTGATGATGCTTTAGCTGCTAAGAACAAGCAAATTGACGATGCAACTAACTTATCAGATTCTGAAAAACAAGCCTTGAAAGATCAAGCGAAGAAGATTGCTGATGATGCTAAGGCTGCTATCAAGAATGCCAAAGACAGTGCTGAAGTCAATAAGACAAGAGATCAGGCTGTTAATGACATTGCTAATGTTCCGGTTCCAAGTCTTGATGACACGAAGAAGCAAGCTAATGATATGGTTGATAAGGCTCTTGCTAAGAAGACAGATCAAATCAATGATATCGATACACTATCACCAACTGACAAAGCTAATTTAATTCAAAAAGCAACTGACGAAGCTAATAAGGCTAAGGATAACATTAACAAAGCCAATACTAACGATGAGGTTAAGACGGCTGAAGACAATGGTATTAAAGCAATTGAAAACATTAAGATCCCTGGCTTAAATGATGTTAAGAAGAATGCTGTAGAAGCAATTGACCAAGTTGCCGCAGCTAAAAAGAAGCAGATTGATGAAGCAACCAACTTAACTGATCCTGAAAAGGCTGCTTTGAAGAATCAGGTTGATGATCTTGCTAATAAGGCTAAGGACAATATCGAGAAGGCCAACACTAACAAAGTCGCTAATAATGCTCGTGATAAAGGTATTAGTGCTATTACTGGTGTCAATATTCCTAGTCTTGATTCTGCTAAAGCTGATGCTAAGCAGGCAATTGCCGATGCTTTGAAGAGTAAGAATAGTGAAATTGAAGCTGCTACTAACCTATCAGACAGTCAAAAGACTGATTTGAAGAAGCAAGCCCAAGCCGCTGCTGATTCTGCCAATAAAGCCATTGATGAAGCTACAACTAACGACGCTGCTAAGAGTGCTGCTGATCAAGGAGTTGCCGATATTCTAGGAATCAAGGTTCCAACACTTGATGAGGCTAAGGACAATGCAAACCAAGCAATTGACCAAGCCGCTAAGGATAAGAAGGACGCTATCAAGGACGCCCAAGCTGCTGGTAATATTACCGCTGATCAAGCAAAGAACTTGAATAATCAAGTTGATCAAGCTGCTAATGATGCTAAGGACGCTATCAAGGCTGCTCAAAATGATGATGCAGTTAAGGCCGCCCAAAAGCAGGGTGTCGACACAATCAATGGCATTAAGGTCCCAACTACTCCTGTAACGCCAACAACACCAACCCTTGATGAGACAAAGGATAGTGCTAACCAGGCAATTGATAATGCTGCCGCAGCCAAGAAGGATGCCATTAAGGCTGCTCAAGATGCCGGTAACATTACCGCTGATCAAGCCAAGGACTTGAACGACCAAGTTGATAGTGCTGCCAAGAGTGCTAAGGACGCTATCGATGCCGCTCAAGATACTGATGCAGTTAAAGCTGCTCAAGAAGCTGGTATTAACAAGATCAACGGCATTAAAGTTCCAACTACTCCTGCTACGCCAAGCATCAATGATGTTAAGAACGCCGCAAAGGATGCTATTGACCAAGCAGCTAAGGCAAAGGATGCTGCTATTGATGCTAGTGGTTTAAGTGACCAAGAAAAGGCCGACCTAAAGAACGAGGTTAAGATTATCGCTCAAACTGCTAAGGAAAACATTGATAGTGTTGATAGTGCGGCTGAAGTTGAAAATGCTAAGAATGCCGGAATCGCTGCTATTAATGGTATTAAGGTTGCTACTAGTTCAGATAACCAAAATGAACAATCAGGTAACAACGGTAGTGACATTAATAATGGTTCAGGTGTGCTTACAAATAATAACGGTAGCCAAGCTGGTGCTGCAACGACTCAATCCAATGGTGCTAAGATTTCTGCTACTAGTCTAAACGGTCAAAATGCCGTTCGGACTAATAGTAAGCAAGCAGCCCAATTACCACAGACTGGTAATGAGAACAATGCTAGCCTTAGTGCAGTTGGTTTAGCTGCAGCAAGTCTTGCTGGTCTCTTCGGCTTTGCTAAGTTAGGCAAGAAGAAGGAAGACTAGTAAGTTAGCTAGTAACTAGTTAGCTAAATTCAAAAGCGACCCAAGAGGAAAATCCTCTTGAGCCGCTTTTTTAGATCAAAATAAAATCCCAGGATGAGATGATCTCATTCTGGGATTTATTGAATGTTACTTATTCAATTCTTGTTCCTTGAACTGGTTCAAGTTCTGTTGAGTTGGAATTAGGTTTGCCCACTTCTGAGTTAAGAACTCATCACTCAACTGGTAATGAGGTTGTGGTTGGCTTTGTTCGATGAACTTACTTGTAGCACTATCGAACTTAACCCAACCAGCATACCCAATATGAATGGTATCTTCCATGAAGTAAGGTTGGTTACCATCATGGGAGAGGTCAAGGATATTATTGAATCCTTGTTGCCGCAGTTGGAACTTGATCTTGTCAACGGTCCGGTAGTACATCTGCATATCCATTCCAGTATATGCTTCCCAACGACCGTTAACTGGTGGAATAACGAACATCACATTGGTGTTATTATTCTTGAACTGGTTCAAAACAACTTGGAGATCACCGTATTCTGGTGATTGATTATAGTCAAAATTTCGTTGTGACCCCTTTAGCTTCTTAAGGTGTGGTTTAACCTTCTTGGTATAGAATGAATTCTTGACGTGGAAGCTATTATTATCTGTTTCCTTTGCTGCCTTATTAACGGCCATTTGATGTAACCGTGCTTCATCGTACTTTGCCGGAAGTTTGTTAACCTGTGGCTTGATAAAACGGTCATAATTATTCTCTAATTGGAAACCAGAGAATAGGGCATCCTCATGTTGGAGCAGGTTTATGCGGAAGTTCAAAACGGTTTTATCCCAACCACTTAGAGCTTTTCCTTGAGCAATCTTTGCTGCATCATCAGCCACCGAACCACCATTGCCAATCATTTGGATTAGTCGCTTGGCAACATAACGATCATATGGTGACTTTGGGTTAGCCTTCTTCAACCAAGTGAGGTCGGCTAATTCACCATTGTAGTACTTAAAGGCCGGTGGTAAGATTCCCTTTTTGACAAACCATTGTGGGGAAACAATATAGACGGCTTTCTTATCCCGCAGTTGTCCTTCCATTGTGGTGATGTTAAAGAACTGGGGAAGAGATTGAGCACCACGTTGTCCGAGGAGGAACGGGGTGTAATTATGGTAACGAGCCGCCATGATTGATGGGTGGAAATTATCAAACCGGCGTAATTCACTAGAACCAAAGAAAGGAACGTAGCGCGTATTCTTATCAGAAAGTGCTTGTTGCTTGATCTTTTGGTTTTTGAAAATTACTGGGCTAAGTGATGAGGCAGCCCGTTGTTCGGTTTTTGCTGAATAATGACCGCCGAGTGGGAGCATGAAAAGAATTAAAATCAGGACAAAGGCAAGAATAACTGGGCCAAAGATATACCACAGTCGCTTGCGATTAGTCATTTTGGAGCTCCTTTACACGATCAGCCATCTTATCAACTGAATTCCATTGGCTCCGGTCAAATTCGGAAACTGGAACTTGAATTCCAAATTGATCTTGGAGGGCCAAGAGAACACTAACCGTTGCCATTGAATCTAATAAACCATCTGCAAACAAGTCTTCACTAGTATCACTGAAGTCACTTACGTCACGACCAGTTGCATCAGCTAAAATATTAATAATATCGTCTTTCATTGTTAAAATCCTCCTAAATTAATTCTGATTACCCGAAGAAGTAAGTATTGAGGTAACCACTAAAGAGTAAGAACGTAAACATTACAAAGTTAAAGGTAACGAAGATCGCAACGCATTCAGTGAATTTGTTGTGTGGCATCTTCTTGAGGTGTTTCCGTTTGTAACGAAGCCACCAATCATTCACTACAAGGGCAAGCCCATGCAGGAACCCATATAAAATATAATACCATGTAATTCCGTGCCAGAAGCCCATTGTTAACATGTTGAGCATGTATGCCGTTGCGGACAGGGCGTTCCGGTTTTTGAACCACCGCTTCTTGGTTGCCATGAAGACAAACCGCATGAAGATGTAGTCACGGAACCAGAATGACAAACTAATATGCCAACGGTTCCAGAATTCCTTGATGTTCTTTGACTTAAATGGTTGCTTAAAGTTCATTGGGGTCTTGACACCCATAAAGTAACTAATGGCAACCGCAAATAGGGAATAACCCGCAAAGTCAAAGAAGAGGTAGAAACCGTAAGTATACATCACCCCAAGCATGTTCCAGGAGAAGAAGCCATCACTCATGGCTGCCTGTTCAAAGTGGGGGTAAAAGCGTTGACCAAAGAAGTAGGCAATAACGAACTTGTACAGAAAACCAAGGAAGAGGTAAAAGACACCTTTTTCAACTAGCTTTAAGTAGTCAGAACGCTCTGGAACCTTTTGATAATCTTTTGAGAAACGCCGATAGCGGTCAATTGGCCCGGATGTAATTGTCGGCATGAAGAGCATGAAGCGGATGAAATGCCATGGTGTAATTTCCTTTACCATTCCGTCACGGGTTTCAATGATTGTCCCGACTGCCCGGAATGTCAGGTAACTAATTCCTAAGAAACCAAGCAGTGAGTTGTGACCAACCATCGCTGGCGATAGCTTAACCACAATAATTGGAATCAGTGAAAGAAATGAGAAGAGGTAAAAGACGCCACTTGAATTATTGGTCTTCCTGTAATGGTGGTAGTACATGACCAAAAAGGTTTGGTAAATGACGTACGCAATTAATGAAAATAGTTGCTGCCAACTCGCACCATCAAACATTAAGAAGATAAAGATAAAACTAATTAACGCTTCATACCATTGGAATCGTTTGCCAAAGAATAAACCAATACCTAACGGGAGTAAGGCAAGTAATAAATAGATAAAGTAAACAGGTGTCCCGTAGGCAGTAAAGTTTGGCAAACTCGAGAGCCAATTAATCATTGGTTAGCCTCTTTAATTAATTGTTTAACTGCAATCTTGCCATTTGCAGACATCGGGAATGAGTCCCGGTAAATAAATTGGGTTGGCATCATGTATGGCATGATTAACCCCTTGAGGCTTTCGCGGATTTCCTTAGTTAGTTCCGCTTGATCCTTATCGTTATCTTGAGGAATCACGTAAGCAATCAAGTGAGCAACTTGACCATTCTTGTTGTATTTTGGTGCAGCTACGGCCTGCTTAATGAGCGGACTCTTTTCGAGGCTTGCACGGACTTCATCAAGTTCAACCCGGAAACCGTGAAGCTTAATTTGGAAGTCCATCCGTCCCTTATGGTGAAGGAGTCCGTCAGCATCGAGAGTTCCAGCATCACCAGTCCGGTAAGCTGGTTCACCATTAAATTCAAAGAAGGCCTTTGCCGTCTTTTCAGGATTGTTCATGTAGCCGCGTGCCACACTATTTCCACTAATAATGATTTCACCTTGTTGACCGGGCTCAGTTAATTGCTTGTCGCCATCCCAAATTGAAAGTTCAACGCCAGGCTTAGCATAGCCGACAGGGAGCCGGTCATTATTAGCCACGATTTCTGGAGTAATTTCAATTCCAGAAATAGCAACCGTTGTTTCGGTTGGGCCATAGGTATTAAAGATTCGTGCATGTGGGAACCGTTGTTGGAGAGCTTTGGCTGTCTTAACGGTTAACTCTTCGCCACAGAACATGAAAATCTTAAGGCCAGGCATTTTTTCTTCATTAAATGCGGGACTCAACATTAACATGTCAGCAAATGATGGGGTTCCCACAAAGACATTGAGATCCAATGTTGGCAGTGCCGTAAATAGTTGACCAAAGTTTTCCACTACAGAGTGTGGGATCGCTTTAATTGTGCCACCACTTAACAACGCTGGTAACCAGTACATATTTGAAAGGTCAAATGAGTATGGTGGTTGGCCTAAGAAGTTAGCGTGTTCTGGAATATTGAAATTAGAATCGAGAACCCAGTCTACAAAGGTCTTGAAGTTGTCATGGCTAACCTCAACCCCCTTAGGCGAACCAGTAGTTCCGGACGTAAACAAGACATATGCGAGTTCATCGCCGGACACTGGATTACCAGGAACAAATTCCCGAGCTGTTGCAAGGACTGAAGCTAACTGTTCTTTTGAAACCACTTGAGCATCAAATTGCAATTGTTCACTAGGAAAATTATCAACAGCGATAATTAATTCCGGCTTAGCGGTGTCAAGGATTGACTGGATTCGAGGAATCGCAGAATCAGTTGAAACGGGAATGTAAGGATGTCCCGCTTTTAGTGCCGCTAAGAAACTAGTAATCATCTCAACTTGGTGATCACCGAAAACGAGGATTGGACTTTGAGAAGTCAAGCCTTGTTCATTCAGCCATGCAGCTAAGCTTTCGGTATTCTTTTTTAAATCACCGTAGCTTGTTTGCTTTCCCATCTCATCATAAGCAACCCGCGTTGAATTATCTTTGGCAACTTGGTCAAAGATATTAACGATATTTGTATTCAATTCTATTTCCTCCACATTAGAATTCATTGTAAATGAACGGTTCTTGACCTGCTCCATAATAACCATATAAATAGATTAACAGGAGAATAACGATAAAGTAGAATACCGTTTTTAAGATGAATATCAGTGCAGGATGATTCTTAATGCTTTTAGCAAAGATTACGAATCACTCCTTTCGCTTATAAATGCCAAGATATCATGAAGAGTTTAGCGCACCATGATATGGTAGTTAAATGTTTCAGCAAAAATTTAAGATATTCGTAATTAAATTTTTACACCTATCCATTATAGATAATTTGCGTTAAGGTTCAAAGTAAAATAATGCAATCTGGTGAATTATTATTGAATTAATTTGCCAACGTTTATAGAGACGTAATTCCTGGTAACTAATTGATGACTAGGAATGGCAGTGGTGCGCTTAAAGTAGCTTTTTGGTAAAATAGTAACTTAGCGTACGATAAAGGAGTCCTGGTGATGATTAAGGGAATCGGAATCGATCTGACGGAGATTGAGCGGATCCATGAAATGGTTCAAAAACACCCCCAATTCGTTTGGAAAATATTAACACCTGCTGAAAAGGAACAGTACGAAAAACTTGGTGGCTCACGGGCACTTGAATATCTCGCTGGTCGCTGGTCACTAAAGGAGTCCTTTTCTAAGGCACTGGGAACTGGAATTGGCAAAGAGGTTGGTTTCCAGGATATTGAGATTATTGATAACCAACTTGGGGCGCCGATCGTTACCCACTCGCCATTTAAAGGCAGAGTTCACGCATCAGTTAGCCACACGGCGGTTAATGTAATGACTGAAATTATTTTAGAAAGTGAGAATGAGAATGATTAATGGACGGTTACGAGATACAGAACTAATTGTTGACTTGGGTGCAATTAAGCACAACATTCATGAGCAACAAAAATTGTTGCCACCAAATAGTAAAATTTTTGCGGTGGTGAAGGCAAACGCATACGGTAATGGCCTTGTACCAGTGGCGCAGACGGCAATTAGTGCTGGAGCAACGGGTGCCTGTGTAGCAATTCTCGACGAGGCACTTGAGTTACGGGATAATGGGATTACGACAACGATCCTGGTTCTTGGAATTACGCCAGTTGAGAATGCACATGTTGCTGCAGAAGCGGGTGTATCGTTAACAGTTGGCTCGCTAGATTGGTTGGAAGAATACCACCGGTTAGCATCAGAAAACCATTACACAAAGCCATTGGAGGTTCATTTGGGGATTGATTCCGGAATGGGGCGAATTGGTTTCACGACCGTCGAAGACTTTCACGCTGCGGTTAAGTTTCTTCGGGAACACGATGAATTTGAGTTTGAGGGAATGTTTACCCACTTTGCTACTGCAGATAGTGCTGATGATAGTTACTTTAATCGGCAAGTTGCCAAATGGGAGCAGTTTGTTAATAGCTTGACGGAGTTACCACCGTTCGTGCACATGGCAAACTCGGCTACTGGGATGTGGCACCGGGAAAAGATCACCGCTAATACTGTGCGGATGGGAATCTCAATGTACGGACAGAACCCTTCTGGACGTGAATTGGCTGCTACCCTGGATTTAAAGCCGGTTGAACAGCTGGTGACGACCATTAGTTTTGTTAAAAAGCTTCGTGCTGGTGAGTCGGTCAGTTACGGGGCCACTTATACTGCTAAGGAAGATGAGTGGTTAGCGACACTGCCAATTGGTTATGCCGATGGTTATCCACGATGCATGACCGGGTACAAGGTCCTTGTTGATGGGCAGTTTTGTGACATTGCTGGACGGGTCTGCATGGACCAGATGATGATTCGTCTGCCGAAGCGTTACCCGGTTGGAACAAAAGTTGTCTTGATGGGTCGTTCTGGTGACAAAGAGATTTCTGCTAACGACTTGGCAGAACAGGCGGGAACGATTAACTATGAGATTATGACAAACATCAGTAACCGGGTCCACCGAACCTACTTGAGTTAAATTCTTGACATTAAGCATCTATCTGATATAATTCAATTAAAATTTAGAAGTCCTTTAATGTAGCCCCGTGAGACTACGAAAGACTACCGTATAAATATAAGTCGTGATCCATATTCGATCGCGCGGATTGGCTAGCCTTGAGTTCTTAACGGGACTCAAGGTTATTTTTTAGGAGGAACGATTGTGGAAGATAAACAACACACGCCAATCTTGAGTATTCCGATGAAGAGTCGGCGGACAACTCGTTGGGATATGTTTGCAACCTGGGTTGGGGCTAACGCTAACAACGGAACCTGGTTTGTCGGGGGAGTCCTCGCAGCCTGTGGTTTTGCCCTAGCAATGAAAGTGCTAGTTCTTTCTTCAGCCTTGTCATATGTTTTCCTGAGCTTGATTGGTTATATTGGTTACCAAACTGGGGTTTCAACCATGGCAGTTAGTCGAGCATCATTTGGGGAACGCGGTAGCTACTTGCCATCGTTGGTTAACATTACCCAATTTATTGGTTGGACGGCTGTCAATACCTTTATTGCCGCTCAATCAGTTAGCTTACTTTTTCACCAGCTTCTTCACTGGCCACTTTGGGGACAGCCAGGTGGTGATAAGGGTTTAGTTGTCGGAATCCTGATCATGAGTATCCTACATATTATTAGTGTTTCTAGTGGTTCTCGTTCTGTCCAATTAATTGAGCGAATCGGAATTGTTCTGGTCTTTATCTTTGTTATCTGGGAATCTGTCGCCGTCTTTAAGACCGTCTCAATGGGACAGATTGTTGATTGGCACGTTCCAGTAAAAGCTAAGATGGCTACTGGAGCAGCGATTGACTACGTTGCCGCCTTTAACCTTGCTTGGGTGACTGCCGGGGCCGACTTTACTCGTTTTACTTCAATTAAAAATAATGCAATCCACACTCCATTCTGGGGAGCTTTAATCGGGGTTGTGTGGTTTGCTTTCATTGGCTTGATTTCAACAATTAGTATTGCAATCTCTAGCGGGGTCTACAATGCTAATAATTCTGACCCATCAACAATTGCCAGCAAGTTAGGTCTTGGTGTTGTCGCTTTCTTGGTAATTATCCTGACATCAATGACCGCGAATGCCGTTAACTTGCTTGCTGCTGGTTCAGCCTTGTCAAATATCTTTATCCGCCTTCGCTTAAAGTACTCACTTTGGATTGTCGTCTTACTGGCAACAATCGTGACCTTTATTCCAATGTTTGTTGGTAGTTTCTTGGATACCTTTGAATCGTTCCTTGACTATGTGGGGATGGTTCTGGGACCAACAATCGCGATTATTTGTACCGACTTCTATATCCGTGCACACCAGCACTACGACGTTAAACAATTAGGCTTAATCAAGGGCAAGTACTGGTACCACCACGGGATTAACTGGATTGCCTACCTTGTTTTTGCCTTAGGGGTTGCCTTCTTTATCGCAGTTCACCAATTGCCAATTTTTGCCGATACAATCGGCGCAACCTTTGTTGATATGGTATTAAGCGGTTTACTTTACTACATTTTAATGGCCATTTACGACCGGAAAGGAGCACGTCATGCTAATTAAGAGTGTTCATATTGATAATAAAGAAGAATTGAAGGACGTTCGGGTAACTGACGGTCAATTTAGTGAAATTGCAGCGAGCCTTGAACCTCACGAAGGCGAAAAGGTTATCGATGGTCACGGAACCTTAATGTTGCCACCATTTGTAGATTCTCATGTGCACCTTGACGCAACCCTAACTGCTGGGGAACCCGAATGGAACGAGACGGGAACGTTGTTTGACGGGATCCGGATCTGGAGTGAACGGAAACAGGATCTTTCGATTGAAGATGTAAAACGGCGGGCAAAAGCTACCATTAAAAACATGGTTGGTCATGGGATCCAGCATATCCGGAGTCACGTTGATGTTACTGATCCGCATTTAATTGCAGCTCGGGCATTGCTTGAACTACGGGAAGAATTAAAGGACCAAATCGACCTTCAACTGGTTGCCTTTCCTCAAGAAGGAATTTTAAGTTTCCCTCATGGTCGTGAATTAATGGAACAGGCCGTTAAGGAAGGACTTGACGTTGTTGGGGGAATTCCTCACTTTGAATTTACAACTGAATACGGCTGGCAATCAGTTCATTTTTTGATGAAATTAGCTGATCACTACGATCGTTTGGTTGATGTTCACTGTGACGAAATTGACGATCCTGCTTCCCGGAACCTTGAAGTATTGGCTACCGAAGCCTATGAACGAGGGATGAAAGACCGGGTTACTGCTAGTCATACTACAGCCATGGGATCATACAATGATGCTTATACCTATAAGCTATTCCGGTTACTGAAGATGAGTAATATTAACTTTGTCGCCAATCCATTAGTTAATATTCACCTTGGCGGTCGGTTCGACACTTATCCAAAGCGGCGGGGAATGACCCGGGTTAAGGAGTTGACTGAAGCGGGGATGAATGTTTCCTTTGGTGAAGATGATGTTCGTGATCCATGGAATCCACTCGGCAACGGTAACATGCTTGATGCAGTTACAATGGGTGTTTATGCTGGTCATTTAATGGGTTACCACCAACTTCAAGATGCCTTTAAGTTTGTTACATATAATGGTGCCAAAACACTTCATATCAGTGACCAATACGGAATCGAAGTCGGCAAGCCAGCCAATTTTATTCTTCTTAACGCTCCCGACTTTTACAACGCCTTAAACAAACACGTCGAAGTCCTCGCCAACGTCCGCCACGGCAAGTTCCTTTCCCAAACCAAGCCAGCGGAAACGAGGGTGAATTTAAAGTAGAGCGTGAGCAGGTGAAGAAGGCCCGTAAGACAACAATTTCTCCCGACTGGATGCTGAAAGCATCTGGGAGGGAGGTTGTTGTCTATAGGGGCTTCCCTGCGAACGTGTTTCGACTCGGTTGCAGTAGAATCGTTAGCTCGAGGAAGTTTAGGCTGAGCACGTTTTGGCTATGTCGCAGTAGAACTGTTAGACGGAGGTGGCGGTCGCGGTGAGCAGATCTTGGCTATGTTGTCTAGGACTGCTAGCTCTAGGGAACTCGAGCGAAGCACGTTTTGACTATGTTGTCTATAGGGGCTTCCCTACGAACGCGTTTCGCAGTAAATCCTCGCCAAAAAAGCACATACAGGTTTATAGTAGACATTAATCTAATGTTATACGAGGATGTTATTATGTTTGAAAATAAATATCACTTAACTGCTGACCAAAATAAACGATTGGCACGTAGTAATCTGGTAAAGCTGGTATATGTTAATTCTCGCTTTGAAGGATTGAACACAACTCTTCCTCAAACCCAAACAATTATTGATGGATTGGGAGTTGATGGAGTTTCAATTGATGATATTAATATCATTGTTCAGTTAAAACGAGGCTGGCAATATGTTATTAATTCTTCGGAGAACTTAAACCTAGACTTCTTAAAGCATATTAATAAAATAGTTGCTCTTAATGAATCGCTAGACCCTGGTGAACTAAGAACCGGGAGCGGCGCTGTTAATACAATGAAGGGTGAATTTATCCCACCAGAAGTTAACCAAGCTAAAGAAAAAGGTTTTCTAGCTAACCTGTTAAGTGACTCATCTCGTTCAATTACTGATCGGGCACTTACTCTAATGTATCATTTAATGAGGAATCAAATCTTTTGGGACGGCAATAAACGAACAGCTACGTTAGCGGCTAATAGATTGATGATTGAGCATGGTGCTGGATTAATTAGTGTACCGTTGGATTTATGGCCCACATGGAATAATTTAATTGCTGAATACTATTATTCAGGTGATATGAAGCAACTAAAGGTTTGGACCTATAATAATGGTATCCAGGGTGTAGATTTGAACTAATTTAATAAAAAAAGATCCAAACAGTGTTCTCCGTTAATGGAAAATAACTGTTTGGATCTTCTTATTTTAAGCCTTATGTAAATCTTCAATTTCAGTTACTTCAAAGCCCTTCTTAGATAGTCGCCGAACGATCCGTTCCATTCGATCGTGATCGACATTGGTTGGTAGGGTAAATAAGACTTGCTTAACTGAAGACTGATCGGGATCTAAAGAAATGACATTGACAATTTGACAGAAACGGGTGATTTCCTTTGCGGCATTCATTAATGCTCCACGCTCGTCGTGAGCAACAACTGTTAGCACGTAACTCCCGTTGTTAACATTCCACCCGGCTGCAAGCATTCGGAGTAAGCGGTTATGGGTAAGGATCCCGTAAAATTGGTTGTTTTCGTCTAAAACAGCGATGTAGGGAAGGTCACGAATTGCAAAGAATACGGAGAAAAAGGCGGAATCAATTGAAACGAACTTGGTAGAGTTCTTAAGAAGTGAAGTTACCGGGAGCGACATGTAACCGTTCCGTGATTTGTGACGGTAAATGTGCATCTTGTAAATGTTACCGCGGAAAATTTTACCAGACTTATCTAAAATTGGGACACAACGATAACCGGTATTTTCAAGAACCGTCAATGCTTCTTGTAAGGTTGCAGTTTCGGGCAGGGTGGTAAGCTCTGCCTTCTTTTTGATGAGCGAACTGAAAATCATAATGTTCTTCCTTTACTAAAACGTTCTAAGTGCACTAAACATCATACCACAGAATCACTTCTAATATTAGAACAAAATGAGAGAATTAAGAATAGTTAATGGTAGGCGTGAATGCTTTTGGTTTTCATAGTAGCTAGGGTATAATAAACATCAGGTAATTCTTGGCTTCGAGAATTAAACGAAGTAAATAAGCACTGGGCTGCAATCAAGGCGGCCTTTTTGCATTTCATTAAAAGGGGACAAAAGAACAATGAAAATGATTGTTGGCTTAGGGAACATTGGAACTCGTTATGATGAAACGCGGCACAATACCGGCTTTATGGTAGTAGAACAATTGGCTCGCGATTACCACTTGGGGGCATTTACGCACCTTAAACAAGAAGCAGTAGCGGTTAACGGAATGATCGATGGTGAAAAGGTCATGCTGGTAAAACCAACAACGTTTATGAATGATTCTGGCAGAGCTGTTGGACCATTGGTTGATTACTACAACCTTGACCTTGATGATCTGGTAGTTGTAAATGACGATCTCGATATGCCTGTTGGTAAGGTTCGGTTAAAGACCCATGGTGCATCTGGTGGTCATAATGGCTTGAAAAGCATCATTAATGCACTCGGAACCAATAAATTCAACCGGATCAAAGTTGGAATTGACCACCCTAAACACGGAACCGTCGTCAGCCACGTCCTCGGTAAATTCACCTCAGACGAACGTCCTGTCTTCGATCAGTCTGTTCTCACCGCCGAACACGCCCTCGAAGACTGGATCCACGGCGAAAACTTCGCGGAGTTGATGAATAAATATAATTAGAGTGCGAATCGCGACGAATTAGCCACCGAGTACTAAGGAATCCCGGACGATGATTGTTTAACAATCAAGGACGGGATATTTAGACGGAGGTGGCGGTCGCGATGAGCACGTTTCAGCTATGTAGCAGTAGAAGGTGGAGGTTGCTAGCTCTAGCAAGACCCTGGCGAGCACATTTTGGCCATGTTGCAGTAAAACGTTAGCTCGAGGAAGGTTAAGGCGAGTAGCTCTCAACCCCACCACACCCAAAACCATAAAGAAGGGAGGAATACAAGTGGAATTAACAGATTTCTGTACACGAACAAAAGAGTTTAAGCAAATCCTCGCCGCAATTCAAGAACACCAGCGGCAATTGATTACCGGAATTTCAGGTTCAGCACGAACCTTACTTCTGGCAGCATTACACAAAAAGCTTCAACAACCACAACTAGTCATTACTGATAGTCTTTTTCACATGCAAGAGCTGGCAGCTGACTTAGAAAGCCTGTTACCAGAAGAAGCCGTGTACCAGTTTCCGGTAGAAGAAGTCCTTGCTGCTGAAGTAGCCACGAGTTCACCAAATTACCGTCTTCAACGAGTCCAAGCACTTGATGCTTTGATTAATGACCGACCAGCGATTATTGTTGCTTCAACAGCAGGATTACGGCGGAATGTTGTTAGCCCGGAATTATTTAAGCGTGCCAAGATGGTTCTTCAAGTTGGTAGTGAACTTGATCCTGAAAAGGTAATTGACCAATTGAGTTCAATGGGCTACCAACGACAGAAAATGGTATTACGGCCAGGAGACTTTGCTGTTCGTGGTTCGATTGTTGATATTTATGCTCTAAATACCGATGATCCAGTTCGGGTTGATCTTTTCGATACCGAAATTGATTCTTTACGGTACTTCGATGCTAGTACTCAACGAAGTATTAAAAATGTTGAAGATGTTGAAATTTTACCGGCAACTGACTTTATTTTGCCAGTTAGCGAGTTTGAACGAGTTAAAAAAGAATTAGCGGCTGAATATCAGCAATTAGATAAGCAGGTTGATGGTGAAGACGAAAAAGAACAGCTTGCTAACCGGTTTGAACCGTTACTAACTGCTCTGGACCAGCACCAGTTGACTAATGAACTACTTGTTTTTAGTGATTTGATTTATCCCAAAAAGCATTCATTGTTAGATTATCTTTCTGCTGATGGTGTTGTTCACTTTGATGATTGGAGTCGAATTAAGCAGACCGCTAAGGAGATTAACGAAGAAGAACTTGGGTGGTTGGAAGATAAGGCTAAACATCGGCAAATTCTTCAAGCCACACCACTCGGTCACGATATTAGTCAGTTAATGGGTAAGGATCACCATGCTCAAGACTTTTGGGCACTCTTTCGTAAGGGAATGGGACGGTTGCGTTTCCAAGCCTTAACGGAACTTGGCAGTCGAACAATGCAGCGGTTCTTTGGTCAGTTACCATTACTCAAAACAGAGATGCAGCGGTGGATTGATCAGGGACAAACCGTCATCCTAATGGCAACTAGCAATGAACGGCGAAACCAGATTGCTCAAACAATGGATGATTTTGGAATTAAGGTAACTTCGACTGAATTAGATCAAATTGAACAGAATGTTGTTCAATTAGTACCGACGAATCTTGCAAATGGTTTTGAAATTCCCCCAATGGGATTAGTGGTCATTACTGAAGGAGAGATGTTCAAGCAGGTCAAAAAGCGACGGATCAGGCCGCAAAAGTTGGCTAACGCTGAACGGATCAAAAATTATCTAGACCTGAAGCCCGGAGATTACGTTGTTCACGTTAACCATGGGATCGGGATTTTTAGCGGGATTCGGACCATGGAAGTCGATGGTGTTCACCAAGATTATATGGTGATCAATTATCGGAATAATGCCCAAATTTTTGTTCCGGTTACTCAATTAAATTTGGTACAAAAGTATGTGTCTGCCGAATCAAAGACTCCACACATTAATAAGTTGGGAGGCAATGAGTGGGCAAAAACGAAACGGCGCGTTGCCTCTAAGGTTGAAGATATCGCTGATGAATTGGTTGACCTTTACGCAAAACGGGAAACCGAAAAGGGACACGCATTTCCAAAGGATGATTATCTTCAAAAACAATTTGATGCTAACTTCCCGTATTCCGAAACCCGTGATCAGTTACGGAGCATCAAAGAAATTAAGGAAGATATGGAAAAGCCTAAACCGATGGATCGTCTATTAGTGGGGGATGTTGGTTATGGAAAAACGGAGGTTGCGTTGCGGGCAATCTTTAAGGCCGTCACTGGCGGTAAGCAGGTAGCCTTCCTTGTTCCAACAACCGTTTTAGCCCAGCAACACTATGATACGATGCAAAAACGGTTTGAAGGATTTCCAATCGAAATCGCTTTAATGTCCCGGTTCAAAACCAAAAAGGAACTAACTGAGACCGAAAAGGGCCTTGCGGATGGTTCGGTTGATGTTGTAGTTGGGACCCACCGGATTCTCTCTAAGGATGTTCATTTCAAGGACTTAGGTCTATTAATTGTGGATGAAGAGCAGCGGTTTGGGGTTAAAC
The DNA here is from genome assembly GCF_022651205.1 of Limosilactobacillus sp. Taxonomy (GTDB): domain Bacteria; phylum Bacillota; class Bacilli; order Lactobacillales; family Lactobacillaceae; genus Limosilactobacillus. Next base: position 11,999 of record NZ_JALCQI010000004.1, on the reverse strand, counting down.
ACAAGGAAAAACTAAAGCAGATGAAGAATAATGTTGACGTATTAACGTTAACAGCGACCCCAATCCCACGAACGCTCCATATGTCAATGCTTGGGGTTCGTGATTTATCCGTTCTGGAAACCCCGCCTGCTGGTCGTTACCCGATCCAAACCTACGTAATGGAACAAAATTCTGGAGCAATCCGTGATGGCATTCTCCGTGAAATGCAGCGGGGTGGACAGGTTTACTACCTTCATAACCGAGTAATGGATATTGAAGAGACGGTGGCTCACCTTGAACAATTAGTTCCAGAAGCACGGATTGGTTATATCGATGGACAAATGAGTGAAAATCAATTGGAATCGGTCCTGTATGAGTTTATTCAGGGAAGTTACGATGTGTTAGTAACGACTTCGATCATTGAAACCGGGGTTGATATTCCAAATGTTAATACCTTGTTTGTCGAGAATGCAGACCGGATGGGGCTTGCACAGTTGTACCAAATTCGTGGACGGATTGGTCGAAGTAATCGGGTTGCCTATGCCTACTTTATGTATCAGCCAAATAAGGTTCTCACGGAATTAGGGGAGAAACGGTTGGCGGCGATCCGAGACTTTACCGAATTAGGTTCCGGCTTTAAGATTGCGATGCGGGATCTCTCAATTCGTGGTGCCGGCAATCTTCTTGGAAAGCAGCAGCACGGCTTTATCGATTCGGTTGGTTATGATCTCTATTCCTCAATGCTTAGTGATGCTGTTGCAAAGAAGCAGGGGAAAAAGCAAGTTGCCAAGTCAGATGCGGAAGTCGAACTTGGTGTGGAAGCCTACTTGCCTGATGATTATATTAACGATCAACAGCAAAAGATCGAATTATATAAGACGATCCGGACGGCAGCCAGTGACGATGAGCTCCTGGATATCCAGGGTGACCTGATTGATCGTTTTGGTGATTACCCGAAAGCCGTTGGAAACCTTCTGCTAATCAGCCAATTGAAGCTTCATGCGGATTTGGCAATGGTATCCAGCATCAAGCGGCAGCGTGACCAAATTATGATTACCTTTACGGAAAAAGGCAGTCGAAACATTGCTGCACCGCAGATTATCAAAGAATTAGCTCAAACAAAATTTAAGGCAACAATTGGGGAGAATAATCGGCAATTAAATGTTCGGTTAGTAATTCAACCGAAGATGACCGTTGACGATTGGCTCCACCAACTCCTTAAATTTGTTACTGCATTGAGTAACCTAAAGCAAACAAACAATAAATAGAAAGAGGAGAACAAAATGCGCTTAGATAAATTTCTGAAAGTATCACGAATCATTAAACGCCGGTCAGTCGCTAAGGAAATTGCTGATCAAGGGCGAATTTTAATTAATGATCGTCCAGCAAAGTCTTCTAGCCAGGTAGTTGCCGGTGATACGTTAATTATTAAGTTTGGCAATAAGACCGAAACGGTAAAGATTAACCAAATTGTCGAAACAACTAAGAAGAGTGAAGCGGAGAATATGTATAAAATTATTGATGAAACCTACGCTGAAAATTTTAGCGAATAAAGATAATGTACAATTTTTAATAAAATATTTAATAATTTTAAATCTTTATAGACATCTACCCATAAATACTGTTATACTTAACCCGTGATAAGTCAGTTTAGGGGGAGTGACGATATGCGAAAGCAGTCTGCAAAAATTTCACGGATTAATACGCCTTACGCACGTCAGATGGATGCTAACCAACATGTTATTCATCGGGCACACGTTAAGCGGTGTAAGCGGATCCTCTTATTTTTCTCGATCGTCTTCCTCATTCTTGGCTTTCAAATTATTCAAAGCAAGCGATCTTTATCGAAGATTGATGCAAGTATTCATACTTCAAAGACCCAGTTGGCCCGGCAAAAAGAAATTGGTAAGGACCTTAAACAAGAGAAAAAGCAGTTACATAATCCTGATTACCTGCAACAAATAATTCGCTCAAAGTATAACTATACCAAGAAGGGCGAGACAGTTTATAATTTAGATAATTAGTAACAAGAAAACAGGAACTGGGTAGGAAAATAACTTGTTCCTGTTTTTTCTAATATTGATGGTTTAACGCCCTTTTCTGGTTTGAAGTATGTTATACTCAACGTACATTTATTATAAGTATTGTGGCTTGAGGAGGATCAATTAATTTCATGTCAATTGAAGTTGGAGCAAAAGTTTCAGGTAAGGTTTCAGGAATCACTAATTTTGGGGCTTTTGTTGATTTGGATGATAACCAAACTGGTTTAGTACACATTAGTCAGATTTCAAACAACTATGTGAAGGATATTCATGATGTACTAGCTGTTGGTGACACAGTAACGGTTAAGGTTACTAAAGTTGGCGATGATGGTAAGATTGCATTATCAATGAAGGATGCAGAGGAACACCATCATAATAATGAAGGACGGGATGAACACCGTCATAACAATTTCCACCGTGAACATCATGAACGGCGGAACAATAATCACTTTGCTCACCAAAGTCAGCACGGTTATCATGGCGGATTCAATTCAGGTCACCACCAATCGCGGCACCATGAAGACTTTAATGAAATGTTAGCCGGTTACTTAAAGGAAAGCGAATCTCGTCTTTCAACATTAAAACGGCAAACAGATGGTAAGCGTGGCGGCCGTGGTGGTCGTCGGAGCTAAGATGGATTTAAATAAAGAATTTGAGCGGCACCTGGTACGGGGTCGCTTTTTTAATAAACAAGACAAAGTAGTTGTTGCTGTTTCAACTGGTGTCGATTCGATGGTTCTTCTTGATTTATTGCAACGTCTTCCTGAAAAGTACCAGCCGCAAATAATCGTTGCCCACGTTAACCATCAATTACGGAAGCAAAGCAGTGAGGAAGAACGATTTATTCGTCAATACTGTACTAGCCATGACCTTCAATTGGTTGTTCACCAATGGTCGCAGTCAATGCATCCGCAGACCGGGATCGAAGAAGCAGCTCGCCAGATGCGTTATGATTTTTTTGCCAGAGTAATGAAGGAAAAGCAGGCGGCAATTTTACTGACTGCACATCATCAAAATGACTTAGCAGAGACAATGCTAATGAAACTAACTCGTGGTGGACAACTACACCAACTAATTGGTATTGAAGAAAAGCGGCCCTTTGCAACGGGGATGCTTGAGCGACCACTATTGGACTTTCCTAAGCAACAATTACGTCAGTATGCCGTTGATAATCACTTGACTTGGTATGAAGATGCAACTAATCGGGAACTAAATGTTAGCCGAAATAGATTTCGTCACCAGGTAATCCCGTTGTTGGAGAAGGAGAACCCTAATTTGCTACACTCTTTGAGCAATTACCACCAGCAGTTAGAGTTAGCGGTTGAACTCGAAGAACAATTTGCCCAGCAAAAGCTAAGGGAACTTCTTGATGAGCGTGGTCACTTAAATTTGCTTCGCTTTCAGGAATTCTCTTTAGCAAAGGAACGGCTAATTTTAGTGAAGTGGTTAGAGTCAAAGAACGTTTTGAACTTGGGACAAGGATTTATTGACCAGTTGCTATCTGACATTAATAATCGGAAATTACCGCAGTTTAGCCGCCAAGTCACAGCAGACTTGACTCTATTTAAGAACTATTCCGAACTATTTTTGAAAAGCGTTAACCAATCGCCACAAAAATCTCAAATTTCGGTAAATTGTGTGGTAAAATTGGGCCGTTGGTATTCAATGGGAAACGATTATCAAATCGCTGTGGCAGAAGATAAAGACTTCTTTGAGCAGGGATCAGACTACCAAGAAATGTGGTTATCACCTCAGCAGTTACCGTTAACCCTTCGTAAATGGCATGAACAAGATTGCTTACCGTTAAAGAATGGTGGCCACCAGAAGGTTAATCGGGTTCTCATTGATCAAAAAGTACCGTTATTAGAACGCAATCAGCAACTTGTACTTGTTGATGCTAAAGATGCCGTTGTTTGGGTGGTTGGTCGAAAATGGGGTTGGTTTACCCGGCCAAGTGATTATCTTACTAAGTGGCAGCGGCTATTTATCGGCATACGTAATTTAAAGAGGAGACAATGATGAATAACGATATTGAACGTGTTTTATACAGTAAAGAAGAGATTGACCGGCGAATGGATGAACTTGCTGAACAATTAACAGCAGAGTACAAGGATCAGCGGCCGTTAATTATCTCCGTTATGACTGGGGCAGTTTTGTTTACCGTTGATATGATTAAGCGGATGGATATAATGGCCAAGCTTGATTTTATTGATGTTTCCAGTTACTTTGGGGGGACTTCTTCTACCGGTAAAGTAAAATTAGTTCAAGATTTAAAATCGGATGTTAAGGGCCGGTCAATTATTATCATGGAAGATATTGTTGATACTGGTCATACACTGAAGTATTTAATTGATCTCTTAAATGAGCGTGGTGCCAAGAGTGTTAAGGTTTGTACGCTATTAGATAAGCCTGAAGGTCGTCAAGTTGAAGTTAAGGCCGATTATGTTGGATTCAATGTTCCTAATGAGTTCTTGGTCGGTTATGGCCTAGACTATAAAGGCTACTACCGGAACCTTCCCTATGTTGGCATCTTAAAACCAGCAATTTATGAATAAACTTAATAAGTAGGCGGTGAGAAAGCAGGATTTTCTTACCGCCTTTTTGCAATTATCATCAAATCAGTGGAAAAATAAGCTTAAAAAATGTAAAATTGTGCAGTGTTGGTGGGTGATTATCAGCGCGATAATTGACTGGTCAATATTTGTCAATTATGCTATGATAGTCACTACAATTGTAACCACACTATTGTTGCTGGTAGATAGGAGGTTGTTATGAATAACAATCGGAGAAACAATAATTTTACTCATAACGTTCTCTTCTACGCAGTGATTTTCTTATGTATTATGGGGATTGCTTACTTCTTCTTTGGTGGTAACCAGAGTAATGGTCAAAGTAAGAACGTCTCACAAACAGAGTTTATCTCTGAATTGAAGAGTAACAAGGTTAAGAGTTTCCAACTACAGCCAAATGGTGGAGTTTACAAGATTACAGGTACTTATCGTAAACCTCAATCTGCTAATAATAACTCCGCTAATAGTTTTGGCTTTGCCACGCAACGTAACAGCAAAGTTAACCACTTCCAAAGTTCTGTATTGCAAAGTGATGTCACCGTTAGTCAACTTCAAAAGTATGCTAACCGGGACAATGTTAAGATCAGTACACGAGCAGAGGAATCCAACAGTGTTTGGATGAACTTGCTGTTAACCGTCTTACCACTAGTTATCATGATATTCTTCTTCTACATGATGATGGGCCAAGCTGGTCAAGGTGGCGGTGGTCGAGGAGTAATGAGCTTTGGAAAGACAAAGGCAAAACCTGCCGATGCCAAGAAGAACAAGGTTCGTTTCTCTGACGTTGCTGGTGAAGAGGAAGAAAAGCAGGAATTGGTTGAAGTTGTTGAATTCTTAAAGAATCCAAAGAAATTCACTCGACTTGGTGCCAAGATTCCATCTGGTGTCCTCTTGGAGGGGCCTCCAGGTACTGGTAAGACCTTGTTAGCGAAGGCCGTTGCTGGTGAATCAGGTGTGCCATTCTTCTCGATTTCTGGTTCTGATTTCGTTGAAATGTTTGTCGGTGTTGGTGCTAGTCGTGTTCGTGATTTATTCGAACAGGCCAAGAAAGCAGCACCTGCAATTATCTTCATTGATGAAATTGATGCCGTTGGTCGGCGTCGTGGTGCCGGAATGGGCGGTGGCCATGATGAACGTGAACAGACATTGAACCAATTACTGGTTGAAATGGATGGGTTCCAAGGCGATGAAGGGGTCATTGTAATGGCCGCTACTAACCGTTCTGATGTTCTGGATCCAGCCCTCCTTCGTCCTGGTCGGTTTGACCGGAAGATTTTGGTTGGTCGTCCAGACGTTAAGGGTCGTGAAGCAATCCTTCGTGTTCACGCCAAAAATAAGCCATTAGCCGATGATGTTGACTTGAAGGAAATTGCTAAGCAAACACCAGGATTTGTTGGTGCGGATTTAGCTAACCTATTAAACGAAGCTGCATTGTTAGCTGCACGACGGAACAAGACGAAGATTGATGCTGCTGACCTTGATGAAGCTGAAGATCGTGTTATTGCTGGTCCAGCTAAGCATGATCGGGTTGAATCAAAGCAAGAACGACGGACAGTTGCCTACCACGAAGCTGGACACACGATTGTTGGCCTTGTTCTAAACGATGCTCGAGTTGTTCACAAGGTTACGATTGTCCCTCGTGGTCGTGCCGGTGGTTATGCAATTATGCTTCCACGGGAAGATCAAATGCTAATGTCTAAGAAGAATGCTGAAGAGCAGATTGCAGGATTAATGGGTGGTCGTGCCGCCGAAGAATTAATCTTCAAGTCTCAATCTTCAGGTGCTTCCAATGACTTTGAACAAGCAACTCAAATTGCTCGTGCAATGGTTACTCAATACGGGATGAGCGACAAGATTGGTCCTGTTGAATTACAAAGTTCTGGTCAAGTCTTTACTGGACAGGGCTACGATCAATCACCATACTCCGAAAAGACCGCTGCGTTGGTCGATGAAGAAGTTCGCCGGATCCTCCGTGAAGGTCATGAGCAGGCTCTTCATATTATTGAGACTCACCGTGAACAACATAAGCTGATCGCCGAAGCCTTGCTGAAGTACGAAACGCTTGATGAAAAGCAAATTCTTAGTCTGTACAAGACCGGAAAGTTGCCAGAGAAGGATATCGCAGCGGCTGATGAAGAAGCTCGCGCCCAAACCTTTGAAGAATCTAAGCGTGCCTTAGAGCGATTAGAAGATGAAAAGCACAGTAACGTTACTGAACAACTTAAAGCAAGTAGTTCAGCTGACGATGAAAATGCCGAATCGGCAGCAGATACTCCAAACAGTGAAGCTGCTGATGCACCAACATCCGCTAGTGCTGAAGATTCTGATCACTCTGACACTTCAGATGATCAAGATAAATAATTAATAAAGCAGGGGGAATCAACCGTGATACGGCCGTGTTCCACCTGTTTTTTATTATGAAGGAGAAGATAAAAAATGAAATCAACAGATTACTTAGTAAAGAGTATTAGTAAAAACGGTAAGTTCCGTGCTTACGCGGTTAACGCAAGTCAGTTAGTAGAAAAGGCCCATGAAATTCATGATACCTGGAGTGCATCTTCGGCAGCCCTTGGGCGGACATTAATCGGAACATTACTATTGGCTACTTCTGGTCTTCAGGGTGAGGAGGGAATGACCGTTAAGATCCAAGGAGATGGACCAGTAGGTTTTATTGTCGCGGACGGGACGGCTCAAGGAACCGTTAAGGGCTACATGGGGAACAACCATGTTAGTTTGCCAGCAAATGCCAAAGGAAAAATCGACGTTTCTGGTGCGGTTGGTAAACATGGAACTTTATCGGTTACCAAGATGGCCCCTGGAGATAAGGCACCATATACTGGCCAAGTTAATCTTGTTTCGGGAGAACTCGGCGATGACTTTACTTACTACCTCGCTCAATCAGAACAGATTCCTTCAGCTGTCGGTCTTTCCGTATTTGTGAACCCGGATGAATCAATTGAGGTTGCTGGTGGATTTATGATTCAAGTCCTTCCTGGTGCAAGCGATGAGGAAATCAGTAAGCTTGAAAAGAAGTTGAAGGATTTGCCATTAGTATCAGAAATGCTTCGTGATGGTGATACTCCTGAAGATATTTTGAAACGGATCTTTGGTGATCAATTAAAGATCCTCGATCAAATGCCTGTCTCGTATCGTTGTGATTGCAGCAAGGAACGTTTTGCTCACGCATTGGCAAGTATCTCAAAGAAGGATATGGAAAAGATGATTAATGAAGATCACCATGCCGAGGCGGTTTGCCAATTCTGTGGTAAGAAGTATGAGTTTAGTGAACAAGAATTAAAAGATATTTATGCTAAGATGGATCAAAAAGATTCTGAATAACACAATTTATTTGGTGAAAAATCAATGATGTGCTATCATGATTTGGTTATTGAACGAAGAATTAGCCAGTGCAGTTCACATTAATTTTTATAATGAGGTGAAAAGATGAAGTGGCAAATCGGAAATGTCGAAATTCCTAACCAGGTCGTAGTTGCTCCGATGGCAGGGGTTACTAACTCCGCCTTTCGGGTGATTTGTAAGGAATTTGGTGCGGGTTACGTGGTTTGTGAAATGATCTCTGACCGGGGAATCATGTACCATAACAAGAAGACATTAAACATGATGGACGTCGATCCGAGTGAACACCCAATGGGAATTCAAATTTTTGGTGGAACAAAGGAGACCCTGGTTCAGGCGGCCAAGTATGTTGATGAACACACAGCAGCTGATGTGATTGATATTAATATGGGATGCCCAGTTAATAAGGTTGTTAAAACTGATGCTGGTGCACGGTGGCTTCTTGATCCAAACAAGGTTTATGAAATGGTCTCTTACGTTACCGATGCTGTAAAAAAGCCAGTTACGGTAAAAATGCGGACAGGCTGGGATGATAAGCACATCTATGCCGTTGAAAATGCCATGGCTGCTGAACGGGCTGGTGCTGCAGCATTAGCAATGCATGGTCGAACTCGAAAACAAATGTATACGGGACACGCTGATTGGAATATACTAAAGGAAGTAGCGGATCATTTATCAATTCCATTTATGGCAAATGGAGATGTCCGGACACCGGAAGATGCTAAGCGAATTCTGGATGAAACAGGTGCAACGGCTGCAATGATTGGTCGTGCAGCTTTGGGAAACCCGTGGATGCTTAAGCGGACGGAACACTATTTAGAAACAGGAGAACTACTTCCTGAAGCAACTCCCGAACAAAAGATCAAGATGGCTAAGGAACACCTTAACCGTTTGATTGATTTGAAGGGTGAATACGTTGGTGTTCGTGAATTTCGTGGTCTTTCAACATACTACCTTAAAGGGATTCCCCGTTCCGCACGTACCAAGGCAGCATTGGTTGAAGCCGAAACCCGCCAAGAAATGAATGATATTTTTGATCGGTTTGCTGAACAAACAGCTGAGCGTGAAATGAAAAAGGCCCAGAGAAAGCACGCTTAATCAAGAGGAGGAGAAAGTAAGTGTCACAAGAATTAGATCAAATGCGCGTTCGTCGCGAAAAGATGAATGAACTTAAAGAAGCCGGAATTGAACCATTTGGTCGGCGGTTTAAACGTGATCATCTTGCACAAGATTTACATGACGAGTACGATCGCTACGATAAAGAAGAATTAAACGAAAAGGGCGAAATGGTAATCATCGCCGGACGAATGACAAGAAAGCGGAGCAGCGGTAAGGCCGGTTTTGCTGACTTTGTTGATCGGACAGGGAAAATTCAGGTATACGCACGGAAGGACATGGTTGGTGATGAACCTTACCACATTTTTAAGCGTGCTGATATTGGTGACTTTCTTGGTATTGAAGGGGATGTCATCAAGACTAATACTGGTGAATTAACCGTTCGTGCCCACAAAATTACATTCCTATCTAAGGCTCTGCGGCCACTTCCAAACAAGTGGGAAGGGGTTACGGATCCAGAGACGATCTATCGTCAACGTTATCTTGATCTGATTTCGAATCCAGAGAGTTTTAAGCGATTCCACCAACGGACTGCAATTATTAAGGCTGTTCGTCGTTACATGGATGAACATGGCTTTACTGAAGTTGAAACCCCAATTCTGAACACCCAAGCTGGTGGTGCCAATGCTCGGCCATTTATTACTCACCACAATGCATTGGATATTGATATGTACTTGCGGATCGCAACTGAACTGTACCTGAAGCGATTGATTGTTGGTGGATTTGAGCGGGTTTATGAACTTGGACGGATTTTCCGGAATGAAGGGATGGATCCACACCATAACCCAGAATTTACAACTATGGAAACTTATGCTGCTTACTTCGACTTCCGTGATGTTATGGATGAAACCGAAGGAATTGTTAAAGCAGCTGCAAAGGTTGTTTCTGATGACGGTAAGATAACTTACCAGGGTCATGAAATTAACTTGAGCGATGACTTTAAGCGGATTACCATGGTTGACGCTGTTAAGGAAAAGACCGGAATTGATTTCAGTGATCAATCAATGACTGATGATGATGCAAAGAAGCTTGCGGATGAACATAAGGTTGAGTACAAGCCTTACTGGACAAAGGGTCATATTCTCAATGCCTTCTTTGAAGAATTCGTTGAAGACACTTTGATTCAACCAACGTTCGTTTATGAATATCCGGTTGAAGTTTCACCATTGGCAAAGCGGAATAAAGAAAATCCTGCAATGACTGACCGGTTCGAGTTGTATGTCGACGGTAGTGAATTAGCTAACGCCTTCAGTGAATTAAACGATCCAATTGACCAAAAGGAACGTTTTGAAATGCAAGCTAAGGAAAAGGCTAATGGTAATGATGAAGCAGAACCAGTAGACTTAGACTACGTTGAGGCCCTTGAATACGGGATGCCGCCTACAGGTGGTCTTGGAATTGGAATTGACCGGTTAGTAATGCTATTGACCGATGCCAAGTCTATTCGTGATGTTATCCTCTTCCCAACCATGCGCCCCGAAAAGGAAGAAACGAACGGTAAGAAGAAAAAGAACAAGAAGAAGTAAAACTAATGAGAAAGACTTGTACCTGTCTTAGTGTGGGTACAGGTCTTTTTTGGTAAAAATTACAAGAAAGGAAGGATGTCATGAGAGAAATACCGATTAAGCAGGCAAAAGCATTTCTTAAACGAAGCCTAAAGGGCAAACTAGATCAGCAAGTCAAGCTACTGACAAAGAAGAAGGATCGTTCCCTAACACTAGTAATGCGGAATGATGAACTGACTCTAATCGAACAGGGGTATGTTAATAGCAGTGTGACGTATCAACGAGGAAGTAGTGACGCTAAACATAAGATAGCAATAGCGTTTAAGCGTGAGTTCCCACGAAGCCACCAGCTTTACTTGGTTCAGAAAGTGGAGGATTGAGATGAAAGTTGAATTTTACGAACATGGCTGTAAGTCATTTTTTAAGAAATATCGGAAGCAGCATAACGAGATTACGACAATGATTAGCACAGCAGTTAATAAAGAAATGGCGACGGGGATGACTAAGGTTAAGTTGGCAACCAGAAAGAAAATCGCCGGGAAGAGTCTTTATGAATTTCGGTTGAATATCGGAAAGACTGGTTCTGTTAGGATAGCATTTACGAAAGATCAGGACAAAGTGATTATTTACTTTATTAGCAGTCACCTACAGAAAGCGACTTTTACTCACGAACTTGACCGAGTGATTGATAAAACCGATTAGGGATCTAAGTAAGCTGCTGTGATGATAGTAGTATGGAATGGATCGTGGAAGAGAAACTAATTGAGTAAAGAAAAGTAATTAAAGGAAAACCAATCTGAAGTTATGATCGCATTAACGACACTATTGTTGCACTTAATTTGATCTTTACTTGGCAAGAAAAATCGTTAATCTAAATACGGTGGAAAAATTGTGTTGGCTATTTTTTAAATTATCATTGTTTTGAAATTGGCCGATGAAGAAGAGTGTTAACGGTTTAAATTCAATGAACATTCGGAGAATACAAATGCTTGGAACTTTAACATTAAATAAAGTTCGTAAATCAAAGAAGGTGTATTAAAACGCGGACAAAAAAGGTGTTGACGGAAGAATGAAAGCAATGTATAGTAGTCAACGTTGTCAAGCGGTTAGAATTTTATTGAAAGTAACAGATTGTTTGTTTATTTCAATTTATTCGTTGACATCCACTTGATGACATGGTATCTTATAAAAGTTGCTTATAAGCAATGGTTAATAACTTAATTTGATAACTTCTTCAAATTAGTTGTTGACATTGATGATGAGCATCTGATATAATTATGAATGTTAACTGTCGCTTAAATGGCAGTTAAGGTAGACCTTTGAAAACTGAACAAAGTTTCGACGAATCAAATGTGTAGGGTCTTCAATCATTACGATTTGAAGCAAAACATTTGCGAAGTCAATTCGCTTAATTAATTTGAATTAGAGCT
>NZ_JALCQI010000003.1 GCF_022651205.1 Limosilactobacillus sp. | reverse complement strand
TCGATTGTCATTTCAAGCATCTTTTCTTTATGGGTTTCTTCCTTTTCAACCATCACTTGAGCATTTTGAGCCTCTTCAGTAAGGTTAACAAACATTGCCAAGTGTTCAGTTAAAATCTTTGCACCTAAACTGACAGCTTCAGTCGGTGTTAATGAACCATCAGTCCAAACATCTAAGGTTAGCTTGTCGTAATCATTACGCTGACCAACCCGAGCATTTTCAACTGTGTAATTAACACGTTCAATCGGGGTATAGATGGAGTCAATTGGTAGAACACCAATTGCAAGGTCATCCATTCGAGCTTTGTTATCATTTGCAGAGAAGTAACCACGACCCTTGTCAGCAGTCATCTTAATGTGCAATTCAGCACCATCCGCAACAGTAGCAATGTATAAGTCAGGATTAAGAACCTTAACCTCACCATCGCCTTGAATGTCATCGGCGGTAACTTGAGCAGGACCCTTCACGTCAATTTCGAGATCCTTTTGTTCCTCTGAATCAATCTTCAGTGAAACCTTCTTCAAGTTCAAAATGATTTGGGTTACATCTTCAGTTACACCTTCAACAGTACTGAATTCATGTAAAACACCATCAATTTGAATACTAGTGATGGCAGCACCAGGTAATGATGCAAGTAAAACTCGTCTTAATGAATTACCAAGTGTAGTTCCATAACCACGTTCGAGCGGTTCAACAACGAACTTACCGTAGCTATCAGTTTCTTCAACCTTATGAATGTTTGGCTTTTCAAATTCGATCATTCTATCTCTATACCCCTTTCAAACGCAGTTCGTATTTTAGACTAAAAGGCCATTGATGGATTCGTAACTCCAGCAATGTCAATTAAACACGACGACGCTTTGGAGGACGAGAACCATTATGAGGAACTGGAGTTACATCACGAATAGCAGTAACTTCCAAACCAGTAGCTTGAAGAGCACGAATAGCTGATTCACGACCAGAACCTGGTCCCTTAACTTCAACTTCAACAGTCTTCATACCATGTTCCATAGCTTGCTTTGCGGCAGCTTCTGAAGCCATTTGAGCGGCAAAAGGAGTTGACTTCCGTGAGCCCTTAAATCCTAATACACCGGCTGATGACCAAGCCACAGCATTACCTTGAACATCAGTAATCATGATCAAAGTGTTGTTAAATGTTGAGTGAATGTGAGCAACACCAGTTTCAACATTCTTTTTTGCACGACGCTTACGCGTACCTTTTTTGGTTGCCATATTAAGTACTAACCTCCTTTATATTAAAATATAATTACTTCTTCTTGTTAGCAATAGTAACTGCCTTACCCTTACGAGTACGAGCATTGTTCTTAGTGTGTTGACCACGAACTGGTAAACCACGACGATGACGCATTCCACGGTATGAGCCAATTTCTTGGAGCCGCTTAATGTTCATAGTAACTTCACGACGTAAGTCACCTTCAACTTGGTATTGGTCAACTTGAGTACGGATTTGTTCTTCTTGTTCAGGAGTTAAATCACGAACACGAATATCTTCTGAAACACCGGCAGCCTTTAAAATCTTTTGAGCACGAGTGTTACCAATTCCAAAAATGTATGTTAAGCCGATTACAATTCGCTTGTCACGAGGTAAATCGACACCTGCGATACGAGCCATTTATTACACCTCCATCCTTATTTAAATAAATTACTTACCTTGACGTTGCTTGTGCTTAGGATTAGCAGAGCAAATAACCATAACACGTCCATGACGCTTTACGATCTTGCAGTGTTCGCACATCCGCTTGACTGATGGTCTTACTTTCATTTTATTAATCCTCCTAGAGAGTTACTGTTTAATTACTACTTAAACCGGAAAGTGATCCGACCCTTGGTCAAATCATATGGTGACATTTCAACCTTAACACGGTCACCAGGTAGAATCTTGATATAGTGCATCCGAATTTTACCAGAAACGTGTGCTAAAATTTCAGCACCATTTTCCAATTCAACTTTAAACATCGCATTAGGTAAGGTTTCAGTAATCTTACCTTCAACTTCAATCACATCGGCTTTTGCCACAATTGGTTCCTCCTTGCATAACCAAGAAATGACGTAAAAACGGTGGAAAACGACATCATTTTCCACTGTAAGCTATATAAACCTTACAAAGTTTAGCATAACTACTTAAACTTCGCAAGGCTTAACAGCTTAAAGGTTATCTAATACCTTCTTAACATCTTCGTAAACCTTGTCAATATCTTGTTGACCATCGATTGTGTACAAAACACCCTTCTTTTGGTAGTAATCTACCAGTGGTGTGTTTAACTTAATGTTAACATCTAACCGATTTTTAACGGTCTCGGGTTTATCATCATCACGTTGATAAAATTCGTGATGACCACAAACATCACAAGTACCTTCAACCTTCGGCGGGTTGTATACTCTGTGATAAGTTGCACCACAATTACGACAGATAAATCGACCACTTAGTCGTTCTACCAATACATCTGGTTCGACGTGAATATTGATAACCGCATCTAGTTGCCGATCACTTTCAGCCAACATCTTATCCAAAGCAGCTGCTTGGTTAAGATTACGTGGGAAGCCATCTAACATGAAGCCCTTTGCCGTATCATCTTTTGCAAGCCGTTCCTTAACGATGCCATTAGTAACTTCATCAGGAACAAGTTCACCCTTATCAATGTACTTTTTAGCTTCAATTCCCATTGGCGTTTCATTCTTAATTGCTGCCCGGAAAATATCTCCGGTAGAAATATGAGGAATATCAAAATCCTCAACAATCCGTTGAGCTTGAGTACCTTTACCAGCACCTGGCAAACCCATTAAAACAAGATTCATTGTCATTGTAATTGTCCTCCTTCTGGTCTTGGCCCTCGAATAAATCCGATATATTCACGTTTCATTGTTAAACCAGTCAATTGACGAACAACATCAAGAGCAATTTGAACAATGATAAGTAAACTAGTACCACCTAAACCAATTGATTGACTTAGGTTCCATACATTGCTGGCAACTAATGGAATTAATGAAATTAACCCCAAGAATAGTGAACCAACAGTACTTAAACGCATTAATAATGCTGAAACATATTGCTGAGTACCCTTTCCAGGACGAACTCCTGAAATGTAACTCCCTTGTTTCTGCAAGTTCTCCGCAAGTTTTTCTGGATTGACTTGGACAAAGGCGTAAAAGAAGGTAAATACAACAATTAAGAAAATATATAATGTAATCCCTGGTCCAGATTGCATATTGAAAATTGTAGACAATACTTGGTACCAGCTATCTCCACCATGGTTTTGTTGAAATGCCATTAAAATTGTTTGTGGTGTTGAAATAAATGAACCAGCAAAAATAACTGGAATAACACCAGAAACATTAATCTTCAATGGTAGATAACTACTAGCAGGTGAAGTCGTAGTCCGCCGAGTATACTGAATTGGTAAGCGACGTTCTGCCTGTTGTACCCAAGTGACAAAAGCAACAATAATAATTAATGCAATCACCACTAAAGCAACAAATCCGATTCCCATCCAAAGTGCTGAACCTGATTCACCAGCAATTTGGTCTTGCCATAGTTGATAGATACCACTAGGCATTTGAGCAACAATACCAGCAAAGATAAGCATGGAAACACCATTACCCAATCCTCGCTCAGTAATCATATCACCCATCCAAGTAGCAAACATTGTTCCTGCCGTAAGAATTAATCCAATGGTAAGATATGTTGTTACATTTGGATGGTTGACAAGCTTAATTGAACTTAAGGCATTGAACCCAGCGGTTATCCCAATCGATTGGATAAAACCAAGAACAATCGTTAACCACCGAGTTGCCTGGTTCAATTTTCGCCGACCAACTTCACCTTGCTTACTCCATTCAACAAATCGTGGAACAATATCCATTTGCAATAATTGAACAACAATTTGTGCAGTAATGTAAGGTGAAACTCCCATTGCAAATAATGAATAGTTTTCAAGTCCACCACCACTGAAGGTGTTCAGGATTGAAGCTAAACCTGTCGATGAAATTTCCTGCAGGGCAGCAGCATTAACACCAGGAACTGTGATCGCCGCCCCAATCCGGTAAACAATTAATACAAATAAGGTAAAGAATATTTTTTTACGAATGTCCTTAACCTTAAATGCATTCTTGACGGCTGTAAACAATTACATCACCTCAGTTTTACCGCCAGCAGCTTCGATAGCTGATACTGCTGAAGCAGAAAACTTATTAGCCTTTACAGTTAACTTCTTAGTAAGCTTACCATTACCAAGAACCTTAATGCCGCTCTTCAAGTTCTTAACGATACCACTTTCCATCAATAATTGTGGAGTAACTTCAGTACCATCTTCAAAGCGGTCTAAAGTGGTTAAGTTAACAATAGCGTATTCCTTGCGGTTAATGTTAGTGAAACCACGCTTTGGGATTTGCCGGTAAAGTGGCATTTGACCCCCTTCAAAGCCCAAACGTGTCTTACCATGAGCCTTTTGACCCTTAGTACCACGTCCAGAAGTAAAACCATGACCAGATGAAAGGCCACGACCCTTACGAAGACGCTTTGAACGAGAACCTGCAGCAGGTTTTAATTCGTTTAACTTCATTTAGTAGGCACCTCCTTATTATTTAATTGTAATTACTTAACTTCTTCAATAGAAACTAAGTGAGCGATTTTAAAGATTTGACCACGTGTTGCAGCGTTGTCTGGCAAAATAACAGAACTGTTAATCTTACCAAGACCCAAAGCCTTAACAGTCCGACGTTGAGTTGGCTGACGGTGGGCAACACTGTGGATTAAAGTAACTTTAACTTGAGCCATAATTAGTGCCCTCCTTATTCTGCTAAGTGGTCTACAGAAACACCACGAAGTTTAGCAACTTCTTCAGCGCTCTTCAATTGCTTCAAACCTTCGAATGTTGCACGAACAACGTTAACAGGAGTGTTTGAACCGAGACGCTTTGAAGTAACATCGGCTACACCGGCAAGGTCCATAACGTTACGAACCGCACCACCGGCAGCAACTCCAGAACCTTCAACAGCTGGCTTCAACATGATACGTCCACCACCGTAAGTACCAATAACTTCGTGTGGAATAGTAGTACCAACGATTGGAACAGTAATCAGGTTCTTTTCAGCAGCAGCTTGAGCCTTACGAATAGCTTCTGGAACTTCTTGAGCCTTACCAGTACCAAAACCAACATGGCCCTTACGATCGCCGACAATAACTAAAGCGGCGAAACGCATCCGACGACCACCCTTAACAACCTTGGTAATCCGGTTAATGGCAACAACTTGATCGTCTAAGTCCAACTTTGCTGGATCAATGAATTCTGATGATGTCATTGCAGGTTATTCCTCCTTTTCCTTAGAATTTAAGTCCGTTTTCACGAGCAGCTTCAGCTAATGCTTGAACACGACCATGGTATAAGTATCCACCACGATCAAAAACAACATTAGTGATGTTCTTAGCAGCAGCACGCTTGGCGATTAATTCACCAACACCACTAGCTTGTTCAGTCTTGCTCTTTCCACTAACTTCACTGTCAATTGTGGAGGCACTTGCGAGCGTCACACCCTTTACGTCATCAATTAATTGAGCGTAAATGTTTTTGTTTGAACGGTAAACACTTAAGCGTGGGCGCTCCGCAGTACCAGAAATCTTACCGCGAACGCGCATATGACGACGTTGACGGATCTTGTTCTTATCTGGTTTAGAAATCACAACAGTCACCTCTTAATATAAAATTTAGTTTAACTTTTTTAAGGCAATAACGAATAAGCAACTTAATATTACTTACCAGTCTTACCTTCCTTACGAATGATATGTTCGTTTTCGTAACGAATACCCTTACCTTTGTATGGTTCAGGTGAACGAACGGCACGAACTAAAGCAGCAAAATCACCAAGATGTTGCTTGTTGATTGAGCTTAATTCAATTGTGGTGTTATCTGGAACTTTAATATCAACATCTTCTGGCTTGTCCATTTCAACTGGTTGTGAGTAACCAACAGTCAAAATAAGCTTGTTACCCTTAAATTGTGCACGGTAACCAACACCAACAAGCTTCAAGGTCTTACTAAATCCATTAACAACACCTTCAACCATATTATTAACATTTGCACGGGTAGTTCCGTGAATCATCTTAACTTGGTTGTTGTCATCATCACGATCAAATTTTACAACGTTACCTTCAACGCTCATCTTGATCAATGGTGAGATTTCGCGACTTAAAGTACCCTTAGGACCCTTTACAGTCACAACATTACCTTGTTGAGAAATTTCTACGCCTTCTGGTAGATCAATTTCCTTGTAACCAATACGACTCATGCTTGCACCTCCTAACTTAATTTAATTAATTACCAAATGTAGGCGATAACTTCGCCACCAATTTTCTTGGCGCGAGCAACCTTGTCAGTCACAACACCCTCAGATGTTGAGATAATGGCAATCCCTAATCCGTTGAGAACCTTTGGCACAGCGTCAGCCTTAACATATGTACGAAGACCAGGCTTAGAAATCCGCTTTAATCCGGAAATAACCCGTTGACCGTCGTTACCATACTTTAAGAAGACACGAATGATGCCTTGCTTGTTATCGTCAACGTATTCAACATCGCGAATGAAACCTTCATTCTTTAAGATTTCAGCGATGTCCTTCTTCATCTTTGATGCAGGTGCTTCTACTGATTCGTGTTGAGCCATATTAGCATTACGAATGCGAGTTAAGAAATCTGCGATTGGATCACTCATAGACATCGATGTTTTCCTCCTTTGTCGGTGATTTGTTTACCAGCTAGCCTTCTTTAAACCAGGAATTTGTCCCTTGTGGGCAAGTTCTCGTAAGCAAAGCCGGCATAAGTGGAATTTACGGTAAACTGAGTGCGGACGTCCACAACGAGCACAGCGTGTGTATTCACGACTTGAGAACTTAGCTGGACGGTTGCACTTAGCAATCATTGATTTTTTAGCCAATTTGTGGAACCTCCTTTATTTAGCGAACGGCATACCAAGTTGAGCCAGTAATTCGTGTGATTCTTCATCAGTTTCTGCAGTTGTAACGATAACAACATCCAAACCACGAACACGGTTAACCTTATCAAAATCAATTTCAGGGAAGATTAATTGTTCACGAATTCCCAAAGTGTAGTTACCACGGCCATCAAATGACTTGTTGCTTACACCATGGAAATCACGAACACGAGGTAATGAAACATTAATCAACTTATCCAAGAAATCATACATGCGTTCACCACGTAAAGTGGCCTTGGCACCAATTGACATTCCTTCACGAAGACGGAAGCCGGCAATTGACTTCTTAGCCTTAGTAATTAAAGGCTTTTGACCAGAAATCAAGCCCAATTCTTCAACGGCTTCATCAAGGTTTTTAGAGTTGGTAGTAGCATCACCAACACCCATGTTTAAGACAATCTTGTCAATCTTAGGTGCTTGCATGATTGATGAATAGTTAAACTTTTCAATCAATGCTGGACGGATTTCACTTTCGTACTTAGCTTTTAAACGATTTTCCATTGGAAGTTATTCCTCCTTTCGTAATTAATTTTAGTCGATAGTCTTGCCAGATTTCTTGGCAAAACGAACCTTCTTACCATCAACGAACTTGAAACCAACACGGGTTGGTTCGTTAGTAGAAGGATCAATCAGCATAACATTTGAAGCACTGATAGCAGCTTCAGTATCAATAACTCCGCCATTAGGGTTTGAGTTACTTGGCTTTTGGTGTTTCTTAACCATGTTAATGCCTTCAACGATCACACGGTTTGCAGAGGCAATGGTCTTCTTTACAGTACCTTCCTTGCCCTTGTCCTTACCAGCGATAACGCGAACTTTGTCACCTGTTTTAATGAACATGTTGATAGTGCACCTCCTTATTTTTGGGTAAATCTTACAGAACTTCTGGAGCTAATGAAACGATCTTCATGAAGTCATCTCCACGAAGTTCACGAGCAATTGGGCCAAAAATACGGGTACCCTTAGGGCTCTTATCGTTGTTAATCAAAACAGCAGCGTTTTCATCAAACTTGATGTATGAACCATCTTTACGGTGTAGACCTTGCTTAGTCCGTACTACAACAGCCTTAACAACGTCACCCTTTTTGACAACGCCACCTGGTGTTGCCTGTTTTACAGTAGCAACAATAATATCACCAATGTTACCTGTTTTTACTCGGGAACCACCTAAGATCTTGATTACCAAGATTTCGCGGGCACCGGAGTTATCAGCGACCTTCAACCGACTTTCTTGTTGAATCACGGTTAATGTCCTCCTTCCATCTTTGAATAAGAATTAGAATACGAAATTTAGAGTTGTCTGCTAATTAAAGGGTAGCAGCCTTTTCGACAATTTTTACAAGACGGAAACGCTTCTTTGCAGATAATGGACGTGTTTCCATGATTTGTACAGTGTCGCCAGTCTTAGCTTCGTTGTTTTCGTCATGTGCGTAGTACTTCTTTGAGTACTTAACACGCTTGCCGTAAATTGGGGCACTCTTGTAAGTGTCAATTACAACAGTGATAGTCTTATCCATTTTATCGGAAACAACGCGGCCTTGATAAACCTTACGTGCATTACGTTCTTCACTCATGCGCTAATCCTCCTTTTCGTATTCTTTATTTATTTAATTCTTGTTGACGAAGAACTGTCTTAACCCGGGCAATGTCTTTGCGTACTTGCTTAAGACTTGCAGTGTTTTCCAATTGGCCGGTTGCTAATTGGAAACGTAAGTTAAATAATTGCTCCTTCAGTTCCTTTTCACGGTCAAGTAGCTTCTCAGTGGTTAATCCATTCAGTTCTTGTACGTAATCTTTACTTTTCATTAGATTGTCCACCTACTTCCTCACGTTTTACGATCTTAGTGCGAACTGGCAACTTGTGACCGGCAAGACGTAAAGCTTCGCGAGCAGTTTCTTCAGATACACCTGCTACTTCGAACATTACCTTGCCACGCTTAACTGGGGCAACCCAACCTTCAGGGGCACCCTTACCATTACCCATCCGGACACCAACACCTTTGCTAGTGTAGGAAAGTTGAGGGAAGATCTTAATCCAAACCTTACCACCACGTTTCATGTAACGGGTAAGAGCGATACGAGCAGCTTCAATTTGACGGTTACTAATCCAGTGGGAATCCAATGCTTGTAAACCAAAATCACCGAATGAAACAGTCTTACCACCCTTGGCTTCACCACGCATGTGGCCACGTTGAACCTTACGGTGCTTAACTCGCTTAGGTACTAGCATGTTTACTTCCCTCCTTCTTCATCGTTATTCTTCTTGGTTGGCAATACTTCACCACGGTAAATCCAAGTCTTTACACCAAGAACACCGTATGTAGTGTGTGCTTCATCCCAAGAGTAATCAATGTCGGCACGTAATGTGTGCAAAGGAACAGTTCCGTCAGAGTATGATTCAACCCGTGACATATCTGCACCATTCAAACGACCAGCGACTTGGGTTTTAATACCCTTAGCACCAGCACGCATTGCACGTTGCATAGCACCACGCATTGCACGACGGAATGCAATACGTGCTTCCAATTGACGAGCGATGCTTTCACCAACAAGGTGAGCATCTAAATCTGGCTTCTTAATTTCCACAATGTTAATGTGGACACGCTTGCCAGTTAACTTGTTTAATTCCTTACGAAGTGCTTCAACTTCTGAACCACCCTTACCAATAACCATACCTGGCTTGGCAGTATGAATTGAGACGTTTACGCGGTTAGCAGCACGTTCAATTTCAACGGTTGATACTGAGGCATCAGCAAGTCGCTTTTCAATGTACTTACGGATCCGAAGGTCTTCGTTTAAGTAGTTAGCAAAATCTTTTTCTGCGTACCACTTAGCAGTCCAGTCGCGAATGACCCCAACACGAAAACCATTAGGATTGATCTTTTGACCCACTATTCATTCCTCCTATCGTTCTGTAACAACCACTGTAATGTGACTAGTCCGCTTGTTAATTGGTGAAGCGGAACCCTTGGCACGTGGACGGAACCGCTTAAGGGTTGGTCCTTCGTTTGCGAATGCTTCTCTAACTACAAGTGAAGCACGATCCAAGTCAAAGTTGTTTTCAGCGTTTGCAACAGCAGAATTTAATACTTTTTCAACATCTGAAGCAGCACCACGGGGAGTGAACTTCAGAATAGCAAATGCTTCAGCAACGCTTTTACCGCGGATGGCGTCTAAAACAAGACGAACCTTACGTGCAGAAACACGAACCATCTTAGCAGTTGCCTTAGCGGATGTAATGTTTTCAGCCATGTCTATTGTTCACCCTCCTTACTTAGTTGCCTTGTCATCAGTTGCGTGACCATGGAAAGTCCGTGTTGGAACAAATTCACCAAGCTTATGACCAACCATATCTTCTTGTACGTAAACTGGCACGTGCTTACGACCATCATATACAGCGAAAGTATAACCGATAAAACTTGGGAAAATTGTTGAACGACGTGACCATGTCTTGATGACGGTCTTCTTATCAGAACCTTCTTGCTCCTTAACCTTCTTTAATAGAGAAGCGTCAGCGAAAGGTCCTTTCTTCAAACTACGACCCATTTAGTGTACCTCCTCTCGGGTATTTAAACGATATCTAATCTTAACGAGTATGTGGACCGCGCTTCCGACCACGAACAATGAACTTGTTTGAACGAGCCTTGTGTGAACGTGTCTTCTTACCAGCGGTCTTCTTACCCCATGGAGACAGAGGAGATGGTAAACCAACAGGTTGCTTACCTTCACCACCACCATGTGGGTGATCATTAGGGTTCATAACAGAACCACGCACGTGTGGACGTTGACCTGCGTAACGAGTACGACCAGCCTTACCCTTAATCAGCAAAGCATGTTCATCATTACCAACAGTACCGATAGTAGCACGGCAAGTAGCAAGAACCATCCGAACTTCACCAGATGAAAGACGAACAAGAACATACTTTTCTTCCTTACCAAGTAATTGAGCAGATGCACCAGCTGAACGAGCTAATTGTCCACCCTTGCCTGGCTTCAATTCAATGTTATGAATAACAGTACCAACTGGAATGTTCTTCAATGGAAGAGCATTACCAACCTTAATATCAGCTTCTGGACCAGATTGAACAGTCATACCAACCTTAAGACCCTTAGGAGCCAAGATGTATGACTTAGTACCATCAGCGTAAACAAGCAAAGCAATGTTAGCAGTCCGGTTTGGATCGTATTCGATTGCTTTTACAGTTGCGGGTACATTATCCTTAATCCGCTTAAAGTCAATGATACGGTATTGACGCTTTACACCACCACCACGGTGACGAACAGTAATGTGACCATAACTGTTACGA
Organism: Limosilactobacillus sp.; assembly: GCF_022651205.1. Taxonomy (GTDB): domain Bacteria; phylum Bacillota; class Bacilli; order Lactobacillales; family Lactobacillaceae; genus Limosilactobacillus. Next base: position 75,389 of record NZ_JALCQI010000003.1, on the reverse strand, counting down.
CCGGCTTTGTGCTTCAAAGGAGCCAATAATGACTTTTCTGGAGCTGACTTTGTAATATCAGCAAAGTCGTAACCGTTCATATTACGGCGACCGTTAGTGGTAGGTTTGTACTTACGAATTCCCACTATATTTTCCTCCTTTTTCTAATGATTAGTTTTCACTGTCGTTAAACAGTTTGATTTCATCTGAGTCGGCAGATAAAGTGACAATAGCCTTACGACGACGCTTAGTGTAACCAACGTAACGACCTTGACGCTTTTTCTTACCCTTTAAGTTCATGATGTTTACCTTAACAACCTTAACACCAAAGATTTCTTCAACAGCATTCTTTACTTGTGTCTTAGTTGCTCGTAAATCAACATCGAATGTGTAACGCTTGTCGTCCATACCGGCCATTGAGGCTTCGGTAACAACTGGACGTAAGATAACTTCGCGTGCTTCCATTATGCGAGCACCTCCTCTACTTGAGAAAGAGCTGACTTAGTGATGACGATCTTTTGACTGTCAACAACACTCAAGATGTTAACACCAGCGGGTGTAACAACAGTGGCGTTTGCCAAGTTGCGAGCAGACAAAGCAGCGTTCTTGTCATCATCAGTAACAACAACCAATACCTTTTCGGCAACCTTAAGGTTATCCATAACTCCTGCAAATTCCTTAGTCTTTGGTGCATCAAAGTTTAATGCATCAACAACAACTAATGCGTTGTCAAGAACCTTTTGAGAAAGGGCAGACTTAATAGCAAGTTGACGAACCTTGCGAGGAAGGCTGTACTTGTAAGAACGTGGAGTAGGTCCGAAGACGATACCACCACCACGGAATTGTGGTGAACGAATAGAACCTTGACGAGCACGACCAGTACCCTTTTGACGCCATGGCTTCTTACCACCACCGCTAACAGCTGAACGGTTCTTTACGGCATGAGTACCTTGACGCATTGAAGCGCGTTGGCGAAGAATTGCTTCGAATTCAGCATTTTCATTTGGTTCGATGCCGAATACATCAGCATTCAAATCGATAGTACCGTTTTGGCTACCATCTTGCTTGTATAAATTAACGCTAGTCATTATTAACTTCCTCCTTTCTTAATTATTTGTTGTGTTGCTTGCTCAGGCTCTTCTTAGTGTTAGCCTTCACAGAATTCTTAATAGTAACGTATGACTTGTTAGCACCAGGAACGTTACCCTTAATTAAAAGAACATTGTTATCAAGATCAACCTTAACAACTTCAAGGTGTTGCATAGTGACGGTCTTGCCACCCATACGACCTGGTAACTTCATACCCTTGAAGACACGGTTAATGATTGGTCCTAATGAACCTGGACGACGGTGGTAACGAGAACCGTGTGACATAGGTCCACGTGATTGGTTGTCCTTGTGAATGTTACCTTGGTAACCATGACCCTTTGTAACACCCGTAACGTCGACAGTTTCACCTTCATTGAAGACATCAGCCTTAACTTCGTCTCCAACCTTGATGTCATCCCCTAATTCAGCGTCACGGATTTCACCGATGAAGCGCTTAGGGGTCGTGTTTGCTTTTGCTGCATGACCTTGTTCAGGCTTGTTGCTCAAGATTTCGCGCTTATCATCAAATCCAAGTTGAACAGCGTTGTAACCGTCATTCTCAACGGTCTTGATTTGCATAACAACGTTTGGTGTTACATCAATAACTGTAACTGGTACCAATTCACCGTTGTCAGTAAAAACTTGAGTCATCCCAACTTTTTTACCTAAGATTCCTTTGGCCATGAGTACACCTCCTAAAAAATTTATTTAATCTAGAATAATAATTACAATTTAATTTCGATATCAACACCACTAGGAAGATCGAGCTTCATAAGTGAATCAACAGTCTTTGGTGTTGGATCAACGATATCAATCAAACGCTTGTGAGTGCGCATTTCAAATTGTTCCCGAGACTTCTTGAACTTGTGTGGTGAACGGAGAACAGTGTAGATAGTCCGTTCAGTAGGTAACGGGATAGGACCTGAAATTTGAGCACCTGTACGCTTTGCAGTTTCAACAATCTTGTCTGCTGATTGATCAAGAATACGGTGTTCATAAGCCTTTAACCGAATACGAATCTTTTGTTTTGCCATTATATTCCCTCCTTCGTCAGATTTAAAATTTGACTAGCTCCGCGGAAATTACCGCCACATCCTGTGGCAAAGCGGCCGGGTGTGTCGCAACCTTCCGCATCAACGCTTCGCAGCTTAACTTCATCTGGGGGTATGCAAAATATACCTCCCGAACTCAAGCACCTATCCATAATACTAAAGAATGATTGCTATATCAAGCTTTTTAGCAAATAAATTTAACTTTTTTCTTTACAAAATGATTGCACTACGAAATTTTCTTGCAATATTTTGTTACTTTTTATCGTGTTTTTTCTGACAAATGCTAAAATATGATCATTGTACATTTATTTATCAAGGAGTTATTTATGGATTTTTCGTTTAAGAAAAGACCAGTTATAAAATTATATCTTGAATACACCGTCCTTTTTTTATTTCTTGCATTATGTATTTTTGGTACATATTTAGTAACCGGTCATAGCATTATTTGGAGCAAAGATGCCTTAAATCAACATCTTCCGCTTTTAGAGAAGTACCGTGAGGCAGTGATTAGCTTCTTCCACCACCCCGGAAAGATTAATTTCTGGTCTTGGCAATTCGGATTAGGCTCCGATACTTTTCAAGTTTTTTCCTATTATAATGTTGGTGATATTTTTTCATATCTGGCCCTGCTTTTTCCTGCGCATAAGATTACTCGCGCCTACCAGTTCATTAGCATCATTCGGATGTATTGTGTAGGCCTATCATTTATCTACTTTGCACAGCATTTTAAGTTTAGGAATACAACAATTCTTGCAGGGACAACTGCCTACTTGGTTAATTCTTTTCTATTATATGCTTGTGTTGCGCAACCGTTTTTCAGCACACCGTTCATTCTTTTTCCTATAATAGTGATCCAAATTGAGCGAATTCTCCGAGGAGGATCTGCATGGCCTTTAGCAGGTGCATTTACCTGGATGCTAATTAGCAATTATTACTTGGCCTTCATTCTCGGTATTGGTTCATTATTCTACCTTATCCTTCGTGTTGTAACGAGGTATCGAAAGGAACTTAACTACCTTTCAACATTTCTCAAATTAGCCTTTGCAACCATCACCAGTCTACTTTTATCAGCCGTGATGTGGATTCCAGAATTAATCGCAGTTAGTCATTCCACTCGACTTGGTGCACAGTTTGCAAACGGTCTGAAGGTTTATCCTCTTTATTACTACCTCTTCTTACCAAAACAGCTAATCAATGGCGATCAATGGTCGTTCATGTTTTGGAGTGCTCTGGGGATCGTTTCAATTGGATTTATTGCCCTCGTCTATGTTTATATTCACGCTAAACAATACCCACTAATCACAATTAGTTTGGGAATTGCTCTCGTTATGCTCCTCATTCCAGCTGTTGGGGCGATGTTTAATGGTATGATGGCAGCTTCAAACCGTTGGACGCTCTTGATTTACCTTCCACTATCAATGGCGATCTGCTTATTAGTAGAAAATGCTCAGACGCTTTCTCATAAATCATTAAAAACAATTACCTATGCAACCGGAATTTACGTAGTAGTTCTCCTGCTTACATTTCTTTTTGAAAACGAAAACGATATTGTCATCCCCCTCCTCTTTCTCTTAACTTCACTACTTCTTCTCTGGCTAATTAGCTTTCACCGACTTGCACACCCACAGCTATATCTTTTAGGAATTATTGTTCTAAACGCAGGCTTCAACGCAATTTACGCATCTTTCCCTTATAACGGTGATTTCAGCACTAAAATGCTTAATCGGGGTCAGTACCAGCAAATGATGGCAATGCGGTATGGTGGACTTGATAATGGCCTAAGTCGCACTCCCTCCTACCGAGTATCGACAATTAGTCAAAATCAAATTATTGACGTCCCTACCATTGACAACGATCTCACTTCTGGACTTCATAATATTGATTCGTACTACTCGCTTCAAAACCAATACCTAGGAAAATTCAGTACAAGTTTACAAAACAATCAGTATCAAGCGAACGTTCCCCTTCGTCAGGTTGACGATCGAACCGTTTTAAATAATTTCTTAGGCGTTAAATATCTATTCGTACAAAGTGATAGTGAAAATGCTACAAAGATCCCAGCTGGCTATTTCTTAGATCAATCCTCTACGCCAATTATTAATTACGATTCTGGTCAGCCAAGTGATATTAAGAATAAGAAGGATTTCATCCCAACTCAAACCAATCGCTATAAGACTAATAATGCCTTTCCACTGATTTACTGGCAGGATTCTTACATTAGTCATTCCCGTTACCAAAAACTTTCTCCTACAGAAAAAGAACGAGCTCTTGCTAGTGGTGTTGTCGTTAATCAAAAAGGCGTGACTAAGGGAATGAAAGTAGCTAGTCTCAATAATCATGTCTACAAGTTAAAGAGTAATTTAATTTCAAACCGCTTAAATAAGGTTAACCCCGGACACCTAAAATATACTGATAGCGAAGAGAAATACCATATTGAACTCCCTCAACTAGCAAGTCCTGCTTTTCGGCATCGACTTCGTGGTTCTGAACTTCACATTGAATTTAGCAAGATCAAGTTCACACCATTCTCAATGAAGGAACAAATTAATTATGAACAACAGCACTTACAACAAATGGCCACTAAGCCCGGAAGTGCCATTAACCATAAATATAATCAATATCGGTACTGGCGCTATCACATTCTTAATGGTTCCCCCGACATTAGCTTCAAAATTAATGTTGGCAGTCGCTTTGGTACCGCAACAATCAATCAGCCAAAGCAAAGCACCCTTTCCTTCTTTAAGCAGGTTAAAAACTCAACATTAAATATCGGCTATTACAATGGTGGTCTCCCGGATCGATTATCGTTCCAGCCAACTAAACTTGGTACTTACCAGCTAAAGTATCAGGTAGTTGCAGAAAAGTTCGATAATCATTATCAAGAGCAAGTGGCAACCATCAAACGTCATGGTTTACGTAAACTTAAATTTAGTCAAAACCGAGTTCAAGGAACCATCACTACTAACAGGAAAGGAATTTTAACTTCATCAATTCCTTACTCAAGTGGTTGGCATGCAACGGTAAATGGTAAGACAGTAAAAACTGTTAGAACTAACCAAGCATTCTTAGGAATTCCACTTCCTACTGGGACTCACCAAATAACATTTACATACCAACTTCCTGGCTTCCGTCCTGGTCTAATTATTAGTATTGTTGGATTATGTTGGACCATATTAGCCGCCCTTATCTCATTAATTTTCACTTTGAAAAAGCAAAATAAATAATAAATGAAAGTGAGAGGAAAACCGCCAGTTTTCCTCTCACCTTTTCATTTATTATTGACTAAATCTTAGCTCGTTTTGGCATTACTAGGTTAAGAATAATTGCTGTGATTGCTGCCATTGCTACCGGTGAGCCAAGAAGGTACTGAATCATCTGTGGAGCACCATGAACAATCTTTTGTGGGATTAATACTAACGCAATAGTAATTACGATTGGCAACCCGATAATGTATAGATCACTTTCACGAACTTTTAAATTCCGGATAACGTTTAACCCATTTAACATAATCGTTACGGTAATAATAGCAAAGACACCACCGATTACCGGTGCAGGGATAGCGGCTAAGAAAGCCGAAAGTTTTGTACAAAATCCTAAAATCACGAACCATACTCCAGCAGCAACGAAAACGATCTTACTAGCAACACCAGTAATTGAGATAATTCCTGCATTAGTAGAATAACCCGTAACTGGTGTTGAACCGGTAATTGTAGCAATTAGACAACTAAGTCCTTCACCGATGATCCCCCGGTTCCATTGCTTATCCGTAATTTCATGGTTTGTTACGGCACCCATAGCAAACCATGTACCAGTTGTTTCAGTGGTTAAGATTGCATAAATAATAATGAAGGTAAAGATTGCGGTCATATCAAAGTGGATTCCCCAGTGAAAAATGGTGCGTTGAGGAAGGCTGAACCAAGGAGCAGCGGCGACTGATGAAGCATCAAATCGACCCATTGAGGCGCTAATTGCAGTTCCTGCTAATAAAGCAATAACAATCGAACCGGTCTTGAATAACTTCTGAACCTTTGGGAAACGAATACTGATGGCAACACAAACAATTAGAATTGCAGCGGTGATCCCGGCTAACTCCATGTTTTGGTAAACATCCCCCTTAGCTTCAAAAATATTATCATTTAATGCTGAAGGAATTAAGGATAAACCAACGCAAGTAATAATCGTCCCACCAACTACAGCAGGTACTAAGCGATTAATAATTTTTTGAAAAACACCACTTAGGCCAAGGAGAATCAAAAGGATCGCTCCAACAAGCAACGCCCCCATTAGCGTTGACATTCCACCACCGTGAAGTCCTCCACTAGCAAGGACAACTCCTGCCGCTGCCGTTAACGGAACAAATGACGGGCCTTGAGATACTGGCATCTTCATGAAGTATGCCGTTTGAAGGATTGTCCCAATTCCACAGGCTAAAAATGTTGCCTGTAATAAGCCAGTCGAATCGGCAGCGCCCATTGCCAATAAACCACCAAGAATAATCGGTGGCACGTACACATCCATTGCCAATACGTGCTGTAATCCTAATAAGATTGCTTCCCCCGTTGGTACCTTTTCATCAGGTCCAATTAATAATTGTGCCTTTTCATCCATTAAAATTTCCTCCTACTCTCTTCTATAAACCTCTTTACCGGCAACATAAACGCTGTGAATATCCTGTTGTTCGGTTTGGTACATTAAACGCTGGAAAACATCCATCCTTGATAATTTCATTAATGACCGGTGACCATTGACAATTTGAAAGTCAGCCTGATAACCAGGAGCAATCTCCCCGGTCTTTAATCGAAGCGCTTTAGCACCGCCAACCGTAGCTAGATAAAAAGCAGTTGCCATTGTTATCCGTGAGCCCCTTACCCCGCGCTTTTCGGTGGGTTTGGAGCTATCAACTCCATCCGTTAGCATTTGCGATGACTTCACTGCCTGACGAATATTGTGATAGAGACTTGGTGAATACCCACCAGAAATGTCACTCCCTAGTCCAACTTGGTTTCCGTGAATCAATAGTTTTTTTACCGGTAACACACCGTTGCCAAAGTAAATATTAGAAATTGGACAATGAGCGATTGAAGTTCCTCTTTGACGCAAAAGTTCAAGGTCAGAGTCAGTTAGTTGCGTTCCGTGTGCCATTACCGATCTCTTGGTCAATAGATGAAACCGTTCCATCACTGAAGTATCGTGAATTCCGAACCTCTTGATTGCATACCCGTGTTCCCAATTACTTTCGCTTAAATGAGATTGTACTGGTAAGTCATACTGTCTAGCCAGTTGTCCAAGGCCACTTAATGCTTCGTCTGTACAGCTTGGAACAAAGCGTGGTGTAATCACGGGCATAATAGTTGAAGTCGTTTGCCGTCTTAAATCAAAAATCGACTGAATAAACTTTTCGGTATCCTGTAGTGCAGTCGTTGTGGACTGGTTGCGATAATAGTCAGGTGTCTGTTCAGGATTATCCATCACTACCTGACCAACAAAGGCTCGCAACCCCTGTGCAATTGATTGCTGTGCCAACTCAAGATTAGCATTATTATGGATCGTCCCAAACATTAATGCTGTCGTGGTCCCCTGACTTAATAATTCATGAACAAAATCCCGGTATACCCGATGTGCATAGTCAAGATCACTAAACTTAGCTTCTAGCGGAAATGTATAGTGATTCAGCCAGTCAGCTAAGGGTAAATCAAGTGCAAGGCCAGCCTGTGGCCACTGTGGAGCATGAACATGAAGATCAATGAATCCCGGTAGAATATATTGATTAGGTTTCAAATAAATTAATCGTTCTTGTTTTCGTGCACTTTCCAGTAATTTCGAATATTCCTTATCAGATGGTGCTACCGTTCGGTTAATGGTACCACTTTGATCAATGCAGATTAGGTAATTCTCATGCGACTCTACCTTATTCGCATTCTGAGAAGTAAAGTAAGTCCCATGAACAACTAGGTTCTCCATTAAGATATTCCCCTTCAACAAATTTGTACCATTAGATTAACACGAACTATTTTAAATGTAAATACTAAATCATTCGTTATTATTTAAAGAAAAAGAAAAGAGCTTGAAGATTAATTCGTCTTCAAACTCTTTTTAAGGATTTATTAGGCAATTAGTTATTGCCGCTTTCCTTAATAATCTTTTCTTGAACTGACTTAGGAACAGCTGAGTAGTGATCGAAAGTCATAGTGAAGGTACCACGACCCTGGGTAGCAGAACGAAGGGCAGTAGCGTAACCGAACATTTCTGAAAGTGGAACAAATGAGTGGATTTGTTGTGCGTTACCACGTTCTTCCATACCATCAATGTTACCACGACGAGCGGTAACTTGACCCATAACATCCCCCATGTTGTCTTCAGGAACAACAATGTCAACCTTCATAATAGGTTCAAGGATAACTGGATCTGCTTTCTTAGCAGCATTCTTCAAGGCAAGTGATGCGGCAACCTTGAAGGCGGCTTCACTAGAGTCAACTTCGTGGTAACTACCATCGTAAAGCTTAGCATGCATATCAACAAGTGGGTAACCTGCTAATACACCGTTTTGCATAGCTTCCTTCAAACCTTGTTCAACGGCAGGGATGAATTCACGAGGAACAACACCACCAACGATAGCATCTTCAAATTCAAATCCTTTACCTTCTTCAAGTGGGGTAAATTCAATCCATACATCACCGTATTGACCTTTACCACCAGATTGACGAACGAACTTACCTTGTGCAGATACCTTCTTAGTAAATGCTTCACGGTAGGATACTTGTGGCTTACCAACAGTAACTTCAGCGTGGAATTCACGACGAAGACGTTCAACAATAATGTCCAAGTGGAGTTCACCCATTCCGGCGATCAAAGTTTCACCAGTTTCAGGGTTAGTTTCGGCCTTGAAGGTTGGATCTTCTTCAGCCAACTTTTGTAGCCCCTTGTCCATCTTGTCTTGGTCAGCCTTTGACTTAGGTTCAACGGAAACCTGGATAACTGGGTCAGGGAAGTCCATTGATTCAAGTTGAAGTGGGTGATCTGGATCAGTTAATGAGTCACCAGTACCAGTGTTCTTCAAACCAATAGCAGCGGCAATATCACCAGAGAATACTTCTGGAATTTCATGTTGTTGGTTTGAGTGCATTTGAAGCAAACGACCAATCCGTTCACGCTTATCCTTAGTAGCGTTAAGAACGTATGAACCTGATTGAAGAGAACCAGTGTAAACACGTAAGAATGTTAAACGACCAACGAATGGGTCAGTAGCAATCTTAAATGCTAAAGCAGCGAATGGCTTGTTGTCACCGGCAGTCAATTCAACTTCATTACCATCAGCATCGTGAGCAATGAAAGGCTTAACATCAAGTGGTGATGGTAAGTAGTCGATAACAGCATCAAGCATCATTTGAATACCCTTATCCTTGTATGCTGAACCAGCTAATACAGGGAAAAGTTTTTCTTCCAAAGTACCCTTACGAATAGCAGCCTTGATTTCGTCAACAGAAATTTCGTCACCTTCAAGGTACTTTTCCATAATGTTGTCATCAATATCAGCCAAGGTTTCGATCATAGCATCATGACGTTTTTGGGCTTCTTCCTTCATATCATCAGGAATATCAACAGTGTCCCAGTTCTTACCGAGCTTATCTTCGTCATAAACATAAGCGACCATCTTAACTAAGTCAACAACACCGGAGAAAGTATCTTCAGCACCGATTGGCATTTGAATCGGTAATGGGGTGACATTTAACCGATCCTTAATTGTTTGAACTGAGTAATCAAAGTTAGCACCAACCTTGTCCATCTTGTTAGCGAACACGATCCGTGGAACATCAAAGTCATCAGCTTGACGCCAAACGGTTTCAGTTTGTGGTTCAACACCAGCTTGAGCATCAAGGACAGTTACGGCACCATCAAGAACCCGAAGTGCACGTTCAACTTCGACAGTGAAGTCCACGTGTCCTGGGGTATCGATAATGTTAATCCGGTAATCCTTCCAAACGGCAGTAGTGGCTGCAGAAGTGATAGTGATACCACGTTCCTTTTCTTCATCCATCCAGTCCATTTGTGAAGCACCATCGTGGGTTTCACCAATCTTATGAATCTTACCAGTGTAGTAAAGAATCCGTTCAGTGGCAGTCGTCTTACCGGCATCGATGTGAGCCATGATCCCGATGTTACGAGTTTTTTCAAGCGGGTATTCACGTTTGTTAGCCATCTTAAAAGTGTATCTCCTTCCAGAATATGGTTATTTTTAAATCAAACTTTATTTAGAAAAAGGGATGACGGTTATTCAAATAATCTACGTCACCCCTATATTGTAACTGGTTAGGCAACCGGTTTCAATTCGCAGTGATTACCAGCGGTAGTGTGCGAAAGCACGGTTGGCTTCAGCCATACGGTGAGTATCTTCACGCTTCTTAACTGAAGCACCAGTGTTATTTGAAGCATCGATGATTTCACGTGCAAGACGTTCAACCATTGTGTGTTCACCACGCAACCGTGCGTATTGAACAATCCAACGAAGACCTAAAGTGGTCCGACGTTCTGGACGAACTTCAATTGGAACTTGGTAGTTTGAACCACCAACACGACGAGCCTTAACTTCAAGAACAGGCATAACGTTTTCCATAGCTTGTTCGAAAACTTCTACAGGGTTGTTACCTGTTTCATCCTTAATTTCATCAAATGCTGCATACAAAATCTTAGTAGCAGTTCCGCGCTTACCATCGATCATCAAGTGGTCAATCAAGCTGGTAACCAACTTTGAGTTGTACATTGGATCTGGTAAAATTTCACGCTTTTGTACATGTCCTTTACGTGGCATTACTTAATCCCTCCTAATATTTTACTTCTTACTCTTAGGCTTCTTAGCACCGTACTTAGAACGTCCTTGCATCCGTCCTTCAACACCGGCAGTATCAAGCGTACCACGAACGATGTGATAACGAACCCCAGGCAAGTCCTTAACACGACCACCACGAATTAAAACAACTGAGTGTTCTTGGAGGTTGTGACCAATACCAGGAATGTAAGCAGTAACTTCGATCAAGTTAGAAAGACGTACACGGGCGTACTTCCGTAAAGCTGAGTTAGGCTTCTTTGGTGTCATAGTACCGACACGGGTAGCGACCCCACGCTTTTGTGGTGATGGAGTCTTAACTTCTTCCTTTTTAAAAGTGTTGTAAACGTAACCAAGAGCTGGTGACTTTGACTTGCCCTTGTGGCTCTTACGACCCTTACGTACCAATTGGTTAATGGTTGGCATAATTTTTCCCCTTCCTTATTTTAAGTCCACACATCCAGGTGGTTCTTTTTTAAGAATAAAAAAAGTTCTTGGACGATATTAAATTACGTGCCTTCGTTGACGCAAAGTCTGCCCAACGACAGACACCGACGTTGCTATAAAAAGCACCTTTAATAGACTATCACGGCCCACTAATAATGTCAATGAAGTCTCTCCAAATTTTTCTAGATAAAATTTAAGGAATTTTACGTTATGGATCTATAGCAAGTCTTTAGGAGATGAACTCATTGCTTTTTACCTTAATTAATTGTGTTGTCACTGTAACTCTAGCATCATTTGTTACCCTCTGTGGTCAACGGCAAGTCACTCACCAATTACCTTGGCAACCACAATTCTCTATTTGTGATAATTGTTCTCATCGTTTATGCTGGTGGCAACTTATCCCGGTTATTGGTTTTATTGTCCAACGGGGAAAATGTCATTGGTGTGGTGCCAGGATCTCTTCATTTTTCCCCTTATCAGAAACTGTTGTCATTTTATTTACTGCGAAGACTTTTTCGTTTTCTTGGCAACATAATTTGATCCTTACCTGTGCCCTTTTAACTCTTCTTTACCTCTCAATAACCGATTTCACCGCACAAGTAATCTACCCACTTGCGCTAACCGGGTTGCTCCCTCTTCTATTTATCCTCTCTCCCAGCCATTTTTTAACTAGCCAAGCCTTGATTGAAATAGTCTTAATTGGTACTTTCCTTTTTATATTGCAGTTTCTTACTAAGGGATTAGGAACTGGTGATATTTACTTTATCCTCATGACTGATTTTATTTGGCATTGGGAGGCAACTGCACAGATTGTTCTTATTGGCTGCATATTAACCATAATTCCTACCATAATAAAAAGAGGCAAAAAGCTGCCACTAATTCCCGGATTAGCTATTAGCTTTATCGTGAGGCTGCTTTTCTACCTTAGCTGATATTTTTTCACTTTTAATTTTAACAAGAAACAACTGTTCACCATATTGAGCGAGGTTTTCAATATTCTGTAACAACAATAATAGCCACGAAAAGGCCAGAGCAAATTCAATCAATTCAAATGCCGTTAACGATAAGTAGTTAGCTAATTTAAATATAATGTACTCTGCACCCATTACAGATCCAATCACGTAAGAGAGCACTAAAAATTGTCTTGTAACTTCCGGAAGGATCCATTTTATCGCAACAATCAAAATTAACATGATGTAAACAAGCCACATTGAAATTCGGTCATGAAGGATATGGAATTTGGGATTATTAGGAAAGAGTCCAATTGCAGCAATGCATGCGGCCTCACCATACAATAACCAACGTAATAACTGTGTCTTAATTCCCGGATACTTTTGCTGAAGATTGACAAAAAGGTAATCAACTAACGCCATCATTAATAATCCAGAGAAAATAAGGGTTACATTAAACTGTAAATTGGCTGAATTCTGTGCTGTTCCTAAAAAGCTAAAATTATGTTTCCACCAATCTCGAGTAGAATTCGTTAACATTGAAAACAGCATTCCACCAATAATCATAATTGTTAATAGGTTAGTTATTATTCCGGAAGAAAGAGTTAGTGAAAGGTTAATCATCAAATAATTAACCGCAGCAATAATTACGAAAACAAAGGTTGTTGAAGTATAAATATCGAATCGTGCAGCAACAAATAATTTTCCCAATAGCCAAAAGAAAGCTGAAAACGAGAAGACAATAATTAAGCCACATGCAATTGTAATCGTCGGCAAACTCCGCCAATAAACATTCCTGGTCGGTCCGTTATTGTTTAGTTTTGTGACAATAAAGCTAACGATGAAGACAAGTAAGCCACTAACCAAGCTCAATAGCATTGAACCATTAGCGATCGAATAGTCACCCGTAATTGGCACCGTCCTCATATGCTGTTCTCGACAAAAAATGAAGAATGTAATTGCTAGAACTAGAGCCGGCAAAGTGTACCAATATAACCTAATTTTAGGCAATTGATCCGTCACGCGTGAAGGTCTAAGTGTAATTTCATTATGATTAACATTTAATTCCAGTTGATCACTCGGCTTAAAGCCTGTCTTCTTCATAGCTAATTCTGGAATCTCAATCGTATATTTTTTCAATGTTTTTTTCTCCCAAAAGTAACGGAGAACTATAGCTACTCCCGCTATAGTCCCCCTTAAATAAATCTTATCAATATTTAAAATAGCAAAAAGGACCATGACAATCAAGTCATAGCCCTTTAATTAGGAAATTCGGTTAGTTCTGTTTGTCTTCTTCCTTCATCTTAGCCTCTAAGTCCTTGATGGAGTAAGCAGCAACATTAACTTCCTTTGGTTTAATATCCCGGTACGTACTCATACCAGTACCAGCAGGGATAATCTTACCAATAATAACATTTTCCTTCAATCCAACTAACGGATCATTCTTACCACGAATAGCGGCATCTGTCAGAACACGAGTAGTTTCCTGGAATGAAGCAGCTGACAAGAAACTGTTAGTTTCAAGAGCGGCCTTAGTAATTCCCAAGATAACTGGACGAGCAGTTGCAGGAATATTACCAGCTACCAATGTCTTGTAGTTAGCATCACGGAATTGACCGATATCCATCAATTGACCTGGCAACATATCTGTATCACCTGGATCCATGACACGAACTTTCCGCATCATTTGACGAATCATGATTTCAACGTGCTTATCTAACAGGTCGATACCCTGCATACGGTAAACCTTCTGAACTTCAGCAAGAAGGTAAGTTTCAGTGGAAAGAACATCACGAACACGGATTAATTCCTTAGGATCAATTGAACCTTCGTTAAGAGCGGTCCCACGGTGAACAAAGTCACCTTCAGCAACACGCATCCGTGCAGTAATTGGCAAGGTGTATGTCCGAGTATCGGTTTCACCCTTAACAGTAACATCCTTAGTCCGTTCTGCAGGATTTTCTTCAATTGACTCAACTTCACCAGTAACCTCGGTAATGGTTGCACGACCCTTAGGATTACGTGCTTCAACAATTTCTTGAACACGAGGAAGACCTTGGGTGATATCCTCGTTACCAGCAACACCACCAGTGTGGAAGTTCCGCAAAGTCAACTGAGTACCCGGTTCACCAATTGATTGTGCGGCAACAGTACCAACTGCTTCACCGGCTTCAACACGATCACCAGTAGCAGCGTTACGACCGTAACAACGTTCACAAACACCGTGTTCAGTGTTGCAAGTGAATGCAGAACGGATAGTAACCTTCTTAACTCCTGCGTCTACAATCTTTTGTGCCATTGTTTCATCAATTAAGACGTTCTTACCAACGATCTTTTCACCGGTCTTTGGATCGAATACGGACTTCATAGTGTAACGTCCCATAATCCGGTCATAGAGTGGTTCGATCATTTCGTTACCATTGGTAATTGCAGTAACTTCAAGACCACGGTCAGTGCCACAGTCCTTTTCCCGAACAACAACATCTTGGGCGACATCAACTAACCGCCGAGTTAAGTAACCTGAGTTAGCAGTCTTCAAAGCGGTATCAGTCATACCCTTACGAGCACCGTGAGAAGAAATGAACATCTCCAGAACTGACAGACCTTCATAGAAGTTTGAAAGAACTGGCAATTCCATAATCTTACCGTTTGGAGAAGCCATCAATCCACGCATCCCGGCAAGCTGAGTAAAGTTAGAAATGTTACCACGAGCACCTGAGTCAGACATCATGTTGATTGGGTTATGAATGTCCATGTGTTCAATCAGCTTGTTTTGAACTTCATCCTTAGCATCATTCCAGATACCGATAACCCGATCATACCGTTCATCGTCAGTAATCAAACCACGACGGAATTGCTTAGTTACTAATGCAACTTGCTTCCGGGCCTTCTTGATAATTTCTGGCTTTTCAGGCAAGTCATGAATATCAGACATAGCAGTTGTTAAACCAGAAATTGTTGATTCGTAGTAACCAAGATCCTTAATCCGATCAAGGAATTGAGAGGTCTTAGTAACCTTGTATTGCTTGTAAACTTCAGCAATTAAGTCAGATAAGAAGCCCTTCTTGAATGGTGGAACAAGTGGTGCATTCTCAAGATAGTCTTTGATATCTTCACCTGGATCGAGGAAGAAGCGATCATCGACACCATCAGTAATATTAGCAGCAGTAGGTTCGTTGATGTAGTTAAAGTCCTTAGGAAGAATCCGGTTGAACAATAGCTTACCAACACTAGTTACCATGATCTTGCCACGTTGTTCTTCAGTAAATGGCTTATCTGGGAATGATGAAACTTGAACCCCTACACGTGTTTGTAGCGAAACATAATTATTCCGGTATGCCATTTCAGCTTCATCGGTATTCATGAAGATCATACCTTCACCTTCACGACCCTTATCTTCAGTGGTCATGTAGTAGTTACCGATAACCATATCCTGAGATGGTGAAACAATTGGTTCACCGTCACGAGGACTCAAAATGTGGGAAGCAGCAAGCATTAACAACCGTGCTTCGGCTTGCGCTTCATCTGAAAGTGGTACGTGGATCGCCATCTGGTCTCCATCAAAGTCGGCATTATATGCAGTACATACTAATGGGTGGAGACGCATTGACTTCCCAGAAACCAAAATTGGTTCAAAGGCCTGAATACCTAACCGGTGCAATGTAGGTGCCCGGTTAAGAAGAACAGGGTGTTCCTTAATAACATCTTCAAGAACATCAAAGACATCATCATCACGACGGTCAATCTTCCGCTTAGCTGCCTTAACGTTGGCAGATAAACCACGCTTAACCAATTCGTGCATAATAAATGGCTTAAACAATTCAAGTGCCATTGGAACAGGTAGTCCCATCTGGTTCATTCGCAATGATGGACCAACATCGATAACTGAACGACCAGAGTAGTCGACACGCTTACCAAGTAAGTTTTGACGGAAACGACCTTGCTTACCCTTAAGTAAGTGAGAAAGTGACTTTAGTGGACGGTTACCAGGACCAGAAACTGGACGGCCCCGACGACCGTTATCGATCAATGCATCAACGGCTTCCTGAAGCATCCGCTTTTCGTTTTGAACGATGATACCAGGAGCTTGCAACTTCAAAAGACGCTTTAAACGGTTATTCCGGTTAATAACACGCCGGTACAAATCGTTCAAGTCAGAGGTGGCAAACCGACCACCTTCAAGTTGAACCATCGGCCGTAAATCAGGTGGCATAACAGGAATAACGTCCATAACCATCCATTCTGGCTTATTACCAGACTTGATGAAGGCTTCCAGAATGTCCAAACGGCGGATAGCCCGGGTCCGCTTTTGACCAGTAGCTTCCTTAAGTTCTTCCTTTAATTCTACTGCTTCCTTCTTTAGGTCCACATCCGCTAATAATTTCTTAATTGCGGCAGCACCCATTTCAGCAGTAAAGCGATCACCAAATTCTGCCTTCTTATCACGGTATTCTGCTTCAGAGAGAAGTTGCTTCTTTTCAAGTGGGGTATCACCTGGATCCAAAACAACATATGAAGCAAAGTAAATAACTTCTTCAAGTGAACGTGGACTCATGTCTAAGACAAGACCCATTCGACTTGGAATACCCTTGAAGTACCAGATGTGTGAAACCGGAGCAGCTAATTCAATATGCCCCATCCGTTCACGACGAACCTTTGAACTAGTAACTTCAACTCCACAACGATCACAAACACGACCCTTGTAGCGAATCCGTTTGTACTTACCACAAGCACATTCATAGTCCTTGGTTGGGCCAAAGATTCGTTCGTCAAACAGACCTTGCTTTTCGGGCTTTAATGTCCGGTAGTTAATCGTTTCGGGCTTTTTTACTTCCCCGTAAGACCAACTACGGATCTTATCTGGTGATGCCAGGCCGATCTGCATACTTTCAAATTTATTGACATCGATCAAAGGATTTTTCCTCCTTATTTTAGTAATTTAAGTTGAGCGCTAAATAAAACTAATTAGTCTTGTTTTGTCTTGTCTTCTCCAGCGGCTGTCGTTGTTGATTTTGCTTCGGTAGAAGTTTCATCTTTCTTCTTTTCGTCAGCGTTATGCTTTGCGGCATACTTAGCCAAAGCATCAACATTTACAACCTCATCATCGTCTTCGTCCATGTTCTTCAATTGGATTTCGTTATGGTCACCATCGAGAACCTTCATGTCAAGACCTAATGCTTGCAATTCCTTAACAAGAACCCGGAATGATTCAGGAACACCAGGCTTAGGAATTGGTTCACCATTAATAATGGCATCATATGTCCGAACACGACCAACAGTATCATCTGACTTGTAAGTAAGGATTTCTTGAAGGGTGTATGCAGCACCATAAGCTTCAAGGGCCCAAACTTCCATTTCACCAAACCGCTGACCACCAAATTGAGCTTTACCACCCAATGGTTGTTGAGTAACAAGTGAGTATGGACCAGTAGAACGAGCGTGAATCTTATCATCAACCATGTGGGCTAACTTAAGATAGTGCATTGAACCAACCGCAATTCGGTTTTCAAATGGTTCACCTGTTCGACCATCGTAAAGAATTGTCTTCCCATCTTCAGGGAATCCAGATTCCTTAACAGCATCCCAAACATCCTTATCAGTAGCCCCATCGAATACTGGAGTTGCCATGTGAATACCAAGACGCTTTGCGGCCATCCCCAAGTGCAATTCAAGAAGCTGACCGATGTTCATACGACTTGGCACACCCATTGGACTTAACATAATATCGATTGGGGTACCATCTGGCATGTATGGCATATCTTCTTCAGGAACAACGATCGAAACAGTACCTTTGTTACCGTGACGACCTGACATCTTATCCCCAACTTGAATCTTCCGCTTTTGAGCAATGTAAACCCGAACCATTGTGTTAACACCTGGTGAAAGTTCATCCCCGTTTTCACGAGTAAAGACCTTAACGTCTTGGATAATACCGCCACCACCGTGAGGAACACGGAGAGAAGTATCACGAACTTCACGTGACTTTTCACCGAAGATCGCATGAAGTAGCCGTTCTTCAGCGGATAATTCTGTCATTCCCTTAGGAGTAACCTTACCTACCAAAATGTCACCATCATGAACTTCAGCACCGATCCGAACAATACCATCTTCGTCCAGATCCTTAAGAGCATCGTCACCAACATTAGGAATTTCACGGGTCATTTCTTCGGGTCCTAACTTGGTTTCCCGAGCTTCTGATTCGTAAGATTCAATGTGAATTGATGTATAAACATCATCTTTTACCAACCGTTCGCTAATTGCGATGGCATCTTCGAAGTTGTAACCTTGCCAAGTCATGAACGCAATCAATGGGTTTTGACCTAAGGCTAATTCACCTTGTTCCATTGATGGACCATCAGCAAGAACATCATCGGCATCAACGTGTTCACCAACTTTAACAATTGGCCGTTGGTTATAGTTCTTACCACCGTTAGAACGACGGAACTTCATTAACTTGTAAGTATCCAAAGTACCGTCTTCTTCACGAACACGAACTTCACGAGCATCAACATACTCAACTGTTCCTGACTTCTTAGCAATCATGGCCACCCCAGAGTCATGAGCCGCTTTGTAGTCAATTCCAGTACTTACTAGTGGTGCATGAGGATTTAACAATGGAACGGCTTGCCGCTGCATGTTGGCACCCATTAAGGCACGGTTAGAGTCATCGTTTTCAAGGAATGGGATACATGCGGAAGCAACGGAGACAACTTGTTTAGGAGAAACGTCCATGTAGTCGACGTTCTCAACACTCGTTTCAATGTAATCATCCTTATCACGACACATAACCTGATCATCAACAAATGAACCATCATCATTCAATGGCGTGTTGGCCTGAGCAATGATGTAGTTATCTTCCTCATCGGCAGTTAGGTAGTCGATCTTATCAGTAACTTTATGGGTCTTCCAGGAAACACGACGGTATGGCGTTTCAATAAAGCCGTACTTATTAACACGTGCGTATGATGAAAGGCTGTTAATCAAACCGATGTTAGGACCTTCAGGAGTTTCGATTGGGCACATCCGACCATAGTGGGTATAGTGCACATCACGAACTTCATATCCGGCACGGTCACGAGTCAAACCACCAGGACCAAGGGCAGAAAGACGCCGTTTATGGGTCAGTTCACCAAGTGGATTAGTCTGATCCATGAACTGTGATAATTGTGAAGAACCGAAGAATTCACGAATTGAAGCAACAACTGGACGAATATTGATCAATTGTTGTGGAGTAACGGTATCAGGATCTTGAATTGACATCCGTTCACGAACAACCCGTTCCATTCGGGCTAAACCAATCCGGAATTGGTTTTGCAACAATTCACCAACAGAACGAATCCGCCGATTACCCAAGTGGTCAATATCATCGGTTGAGCCGATTCCTTCCTGCAAGTTGAAGAAGTAGTTCAAGGAAGCAAGAATATCAGCTGGTTCAATGTGCTTATATTCCAATGGAATGTGGCCATTACCAATAATTGGAACAACCCGTTCTGGATCTTCATGAGAATATACAAGGACCTTTTGAAGCTTTACGGGTTCGGTAACAACAGCTTCATCTGAAGGAGTATAGGTAATCATCTTAAAGTCATCACGATCTAAGTATGGTTCCAACTTCTTCAATACTTCTTTAGTAACCTTATCGCCCTTTTGTGCAAGTACTTCTCCAGTATCAGGATCTGCAAGGGTTTCAGCCAAGGTTTCACCAAGAAGACGGTACTTAAGCATTAACTTCTTATTAGTCTTGTATCGACCGACAGGAGCCATGTCGTAACGTTTTGGATCAAAGAACCGTGCAGTTAATAGGTTACGAGCTGAGTCAGCGGTCTTTGGTTCACCTGGACGAAGACGTTCGTAAATATCCTTAAGAGATTCTTCAACCCGAGAGTCTTCAGCGTTCTTGTGAACATCCTTATCTAAGGTAAGGGATAAGGTCTCACTGTTACCACCGAACATATCAATGATTTCATCATCTGAACCAAAGCCAAGGGCACGGATCAATTCAGTCATTGGTAACTTCCGCGTACGGTCAATCCGAACGTAAGAAATGTTCTTAGCGTCTGTTTCATATTCAAGCCAAGCACCACGGTTAGGAATAAAGGTAGCACTGTAACTTGGTCGACCATTCTTGCCGGCTTCTTCACTATAGTAAACACCTGGTGACCGAACTAATTGAGAAACAATAACCCGTTCAGCACCATTAATAATGAAGGTTCCTTGATCCGTCATTAATGGGAATTCACCAAAGAAAACATCCTGCGACTTAATCTCCCCAGTTTCGTGGTTAGTAAGACGCAAAGTGACGTGAAGTGGTGCGGAATAATTTGCATCATGTTCACGAGCTTCATCAACAGTATACTTAGGTTCCAAAAGTTGATAGTCAACGAACTCCAATGATAACTTCCCTTGGAAATCATCAATTGGCATAATATCATCAAACATTTCCCGTAAACCTTTATCCATGAACCAGTTATATGAGTCCGTTTGGATTTCAATCAGGTTTGGCAACTCAAGAACTTCTTTAATTCGGGAGTAGCTACGACGGGTACGGTGCTTACCGTATTTAACTAAATGTCCGGCCAAACTGTTCACCTCTCTAATTTATTCAGTGAGTTCAAATATTACATTTTGATTACAAATTAGCCAAAATAGTAATTTTGAGCAAAAAAAATCCAAAAACAGCTATACACTGCCTTTGGTTTTATTTACTGAACCTGATGGACAATAGATCACCAAGCCCATATGAGAACTCACAATTACATACTTTATTAGTATACAGTAGTATTCTTCCATTGTCAACAAAGTGTTCAAATGATTATTTTGTTTTTGAAAGACCACTAATAATGCAATCTAGGATCAGCTGGTCTCGTTGATCGCTGCTTATATTATGACCACCAATTGGTTGGTAAGTTCCAAAGATTGGTGAGATTTCCGCCAAGAATAATTCAGCCGCTTCTTGTGGCAAGATATCCGGTCGCAATTCCACTTCCGGTTGCTTAAAGTATTCAGCAATTGGTTGTAGATAGTTCATTGCTAAAATCATGTTTAGCTTTTGTTGAGAACTCTTTGAAAGTAAACTAATTGCCTGGTGATACTGATCATAAACACTTACCGGATGGTGTTTCTTGAGTACAACAGTAATTTGCCACAACTGCTCATTAGGTGTTAGCTTATGCTTCCTCATTACCTTATTAATATCTTTCCGGACCTTACTGCTCAAACTGGTCATCACATCAAGATAAAGGACTTCCTTATCACTAAAGTGGTGGTAAAGAGCTGGCTGGGTAATTCCAACTTGTTTAGCAATATCACGAGTAGAGGTTTCACCGAAGCCTTTTTGCAAGAAGAGCTTAGTCGCTGTCCTCATAATTGACTGTCGTGTTCTCTCAAGCTGTTCAGCTCTCTTCATACTTTATTCTCTCCTAACATATTAATCACATTATAAATATATAATGCCACCAAAACTTTGATTTGACAAGCATCTTGGCGAAATTACCCAATTATTTTGTGTTTATAGATAAAATAATACTTTTATTTTTATCAAGTCAAATTGAACAGATGATAACGGAAGCGTTTAATAGTTTAATCATTTACGAAGTGATTGAAAAACAAAAAGCCCTAACATTCGGTAAATACCGATTGTTAGAACTTTATCTTTGTTCAGTAAAAATCCAGCCAGTCTTCAGTTAATTTTTAACCATTCGCGTTTGGTGGGCGTCTTTTACCTTGAGTGTAATCTTACCCTGGTGAGCACCAACAACAACGTTATCACCAGTTTTAACGTCGCCACTAAGTAATGCTGTACTTAATGGATCCTCAATCAAATCTTGGATAGCGCGCCGAAGTGGCCGTGCACCATATGCTGGATTATAACCCTTGGTTGCTACAAGATCGATTGCCGCTGGGGTAACTTTCAAGTCGATCCCTTGCTCAGCGATCCGTGCCTTCAATTGTGCAACCATTAACTTAACTATTTGATGAAGCTCATTCTTTTGTAAGGAATGGAAGATTACTGTCTCATCAATCCGGTTGAGGAATTCGGGACGGAAATGCAACTTTAATTGTTGTCGGATTGCCGATGCCATCGCTTGATAGTCTTGACTAACATCACGTGCACCAAATCCAACTTCCTTTTCATCCTGAAGCTGAGTGGCACCAAGGTTAGAAGTCATAATAATAATGGTGTTACGGAAATCAACTTTTCGACCCTTAGCATCCGTTAAGTAACCATCATCAAGGACTTGGAGTAAAAGGTTGAAAACATCAGGATGAGCCTTTTCTGCTTCATCCAACAGTACTACTGAATAAGGGTGCTGGCGAACTTTTTCGGTCAGTTGCCCTCCTTCATCATAACCAACATATCCTGGAGCAGCACCAATTAACCTACTGGTACTGTATTTTTCCATATATTCGGACATATCAATTCGGATCATGTTATCTTCCGAGCCAAATATCGCAGCTGCCAGTGCCTTTGCTAGTTCGGTTTTCCCCACACCAGTTGGTCCAAGGAACATAAATGAACCAATTGGTCGTTGTGGATCTTTTAAGCCGCTCCTTGCTCGACGAATTGCCTTAGCAACAACTGAAACAGCTTCATCTTGACCGATAACCCGGCTATGAAGGACCTTCTCTAAATTAACCAGCCGTTCACTTTCGCTCTTCTTCAACTGTGTCAGCGGAACTCCGGTCCATTCAGCCACGATCTTAGCAATGTCCTCTCCGGTAGTATGCAATTCGTACTTTTCCGATTGCTTTTGGGCTTTCTTTTGCTGCTCTTCAACCTTTGCTTTTAGCGTTAGTTCTTCTTGACGAAGTTCTGCCGCCTGATCAAAGTTTTGGTTCTCAATTGCGGCTTCTTTCTTTTGACGAAGCTCTGCTAGCTTTGAAGTCAACGACGGCTGATGATTATTTTGTTCTTCAGCATCAATCCGAACCATTGAGGATGCCTCATCAATCAGATCAATTGCCTTATCCGGTAAATAGCGATCTGTAATGTAGCGGCTAGACAACTTTACGGCTTGTGCTAATGCATCGTCATCAATCTTGACATGATGGTGTTCTTCATACTTTGGTCGCAACCCTTTCAATATTTGGAGAGCTGTATTTTTAGATGGTTCTTCTACTTGAACGGTAGCAAAACGACGCTCCAAAGCGGCATCTGATTCAATATACTTTTGGTATTCATCAAGAGTCGTTGCCCCAATCGTTTGCAGATCACCACGAGCAAGGGCTGGCTTCAAAATATTAGAAGCATCAATTGCTCCCTCAGCACCACCCGCACCAATCAAAGTATGCAATTCATCAATGAATAGAATTACGTGACCATCTTTTTGAATTTCATCAATAACTTTTTTTAGTCGGTCTTCAAATTCACCACGATACTTAGTTCCGGCTACTAGAGAACCCATATCAAGCATCATTAATCGTTTCTGGGCTAAATCTTCAGGAACCTCATTATTGGCAATCCGGCGAGCTAGCTCTTCCGCAATTGCGGTTTTCCCTACTCCAGGTTCACCAATTAAAACTGGATTATTCTTTGTCCGTCGACTAAGAATCTGTTCTACCCGACGGAGCTCCTTATCACGGCCAATAACGGGATCCAACTTAGAGTCCCTTGCCATTTGGGTCATATCCCGAGCAAGCTTATCCAGAGTTGGTGTTCCTGCAGAGCGTCCCCGTTGGCCCTGTTGTGTTCTGAAACGTTGGCGAGCAGGGTTATCAGAAACTCCCAAACGACGTAAAGTTACTTTACGAATCTGTCTTGGTAGCACATCAAGACTCATTAAGATCCGCGAAGAAAGAATTCCTTCATCCGAAATCAATGCCAACAACAAGTGCTCAGTACCAATCTTTAGGGCATTTAATTGTTGTGCTTCTTGACCAGCAAGTGCCAAAACTTGTCGAGCCTTTGGTGAATATGGAAGATAATCTGCTGGCCCCATGTCATCCATCGTGCCATAGCCAATCATCCGTTCAATTTCTTCTTGAATATCGTCACTAGTGATTGAAAATTGGTCGAAGATTTTACTAGCAATCCCTTCCTTTTCAATTGCCAGTGCAAGTAATATATGTTCAGTTCCCACGGCTTGGTGCTTAAAGTACTTTGCTTGTTCATGGGCGAGTGCCAAGACATGCTTAGCGCTTGGTGTAAACATATTATCCATTAACTGCTTCCCCCTAGCTCTCATACCGTAAACGATTTAGCATTGAAATTAAAATTCTTGCTCTTAGCTGAGCTTCAACATTACAATCATTCACATTTAATGTCTGCTTTGACAAGGCGACGAGCATCAAATCACCTTCGCGCCTCGTCACTACTTTTTCATCATATAGTGTTCGAACAATATCGTAAGCATCGCGCTCACGGATCGAGTCACCAATTACTTGGATCAACGAGTTTAACACATCAACATTGTCAAGTAAATTAACCCGCTCAATCCGAATATAGCCACCACCACCACGCTTGCTTTGCACTAAGTAACCATGCTGAATAGTAAAGCGGGTCTTAATCACGTAATTAATCTGTGACGGGACAACATCAAAATGGTTGGCTATCTCTGAGCGACGAATTTCGATCTGAGATGATTCACCGAGAATTTGTTTTAAATATTCCTCAATAATATCTGAAATACTCTTTTCTTCCAATTACATCACCTCCAAATTATTCTTGACTAATCTTGACCAAATTTTACCACAATATTAAATTAGGAACCAGAATTCTGTCTTAATAAAAAGTAAGTAAGTGTCTTTGCCCTCTTTTAGTCCAAAAACACAAAAAGAGGCTAGAATAAATTCCAACCTCTAAATTTCAAAATAGGATATTTTAGATTAATCTTCTAAGCTGAAGTCAACAACGTTCCGTCCAACAACCTTGTTATCCTTCAATTCTTGGATCATGTTGTTGATTTCACTTAGCTTCCGAGTATTAACAATTGGTTGAACCTTACCTTCAGCACCAAATTGGAAACATTCAGCTAAGTCTTGACGAGTACCAACTAATGAACCAGCAACGATGATTCCATCAAGAACAGTCTTAGCAATGTTAAGCTTCATGTCACCTTGTGGAAGGGCAACAGCAACTAACTTACCATCTGGACGAAGGGAATCAACAGCTTGGTCAAATGCTGAAGCTGAAACTGCAGTTACAACAGCAGCATGAACACCGCCGACCTTTTCTTGAATTTGCTTATCAACATCACCATCATGACGATTGATAACAATTTCAGCACCGTTTTCCTTAGCAGCTTCAAGCTTATCTGGATTACCATCAACGGCAATAACGTGAGCACCAAATACATTGTGAGCAAATTGAATACCCAAGTTACCAAGACCACCAGCACCAACAATTGATACCCATTGACCTGGCTTAATGTCAGCAACCTTCAAAGCCTTGTACATAGTAACACCGGCACAAGTTAATGAAGTAGCTTCAACTGGGTCAAGACCTTCTGGAACCTTAACAGCGTAGTCGGCTGGAACGATACATTGTTGTGCCATAGCACCATCAGCAGTGTAACCAGCGTTTAATACGTTACGGCAAAGTGTTTCACGACCGGTCAAGCAGTATTCACAGTGACCACAGCCCTTGAAGAACCAAGCAATTGATACACGGTCCCCAACCTTTAAGGAAGTAACACCAGGAGCAACTTTAGATACACGACCAACACCTTCGTGACCGATAATCCGACCTGGCTTCTTACCAAAGTCCCCAGCAGCAACGTGTAAGTCAGTGTGACAAAGTCCACAGTATTCCATGTCAACTAAAGCTTCACCTGGCTTAAGATCACGAAGTTTAACATCCTTAACAGTAACAAAGCCATCTACTGGATCGTTAATAACAGCAGCTTTCATAATCTAAAATCTCCTTTGAACTTGTTATTTATTACACAAACTATAATAACAAATTTTTATTATTTTTTAAAGCGCTTTTGTGAATAAATAAACAGCAATGAAGTAGACCAATAATCCATTACTAAAAGGCTAATTTACTGAATGTTACAATCCCTAGTTAGTACCAATTGTGATTTAATTATCAAGACAGTTAAATACTAATATTGAAGTTGACCGCCATAATAAATTTCATAAAGTTCTTCCCCAACCCGACGAAGAGTATGATAATCAATATTATTGGCAAAGAACAACAATACTCTCTTGTTCCGGTAATCAGCAAACAGGCAGCTATTGTAACCAGGTTCATTTCCATTAGCGTGAATAACATCCCCCTGGAAATAAACACCGCCAAAATAAGCTTCTCGCTGACTTGTCGGTTGACTTGCGAAGTTTTGCATAAGCTTTTGGTTTCCTAAAACTTCTTTATAAATAAAATCCCAATAATCTAATGGTGAAATAAGCAAGTCGCCAGCGCCCATTTCGGCAGAAGCAGTTTGCGTTAGCATTTGCCATGTAACTCCTGGTTGCATTGTACTAACAACCTGACTACGTTTTACCTGGTAAATTATGCGTAATTGGTGAAGCTTAAGCGGCCGAAAAATATTATTCCTTACATAGTGGTAATAGCTGCTATGAGTTTGCCTCCTAATCATAGCTGCCAGCATTTCAAAATCTATATCTTGATAATTCCAGTCATGATTATTAGTTACCGTAAAGTGATCCAAGAAAAACTTCTCTTGGTCACGTTCTTTTCGAAGAATTTTCTTCGGCAACGTACCATCATTTTGAAGGCCACTAGTATGGGTCATTAATTGTTGAATTGTTATCTGATTGCTTCCATTAATTTGTGGATAGTATTTACTAAGTGGCGTATTCCAATCTAAATCATTTCTCTTAACAAGGTGGTATATTGCTACCCCAGTTATTAACTTTTGCAACGAACCAATTGGAAATAGACGAGTAGGTTTTACTACCTGTTCCCTTTTAGTCGTTACACTATTTTGTAAAACTAAAGGCCTACTTCCCTTGCCATTTACCAAAATAATTCCATTAATCTGATTATTCCGAAGATAGTTTTTTAGTTCTGTCTGTGTCTTCCTGTCAACTGCCTTAGCATCAGCCCTCTTCGGAAAATAAAAAATAGCAGCCAAAAAGGTAACAACTAAAATTAATAATAGACATAATCTCTTATTCATCATCAACCGTTCCCAAACATTGAATTATAATCACGAGAGCGAACAAAGCCAAAACAAAAGGACCATCACTCCAATGATTCATCATCACTGAATAACAGTCCTAACTGTATAATAATCGGAATTACAAGATTTGAACTTGCGACCTCTGCGTCCCGAACGCAGCGCTCTACCAAGCTGAGCTAAATTCCGAAAAAGAAAAGCGTAGCAACACTTCTCAGTGTGCCACGCTTTTTAGTAGTGCACCCAGAAGGAGTCGAACCTTCAACCTTCTGATTCGTAGTCAGACACTCTATCCAATTGCGCTATGGGTGCATAAAGAGCGGAAGACGGGATTCGAACCCGCGACCCCCACCATGGCAAGGTGATGTTCTACCACTGAACTACTTCCGCATAAATGCTCTGCAACGATATTTAATATATCACGTGTCACAGACCGATGTCAATATGTTTTTTGAAATAAACTGATTATTCCAAATGCGGATGAAGGGACTTGAACCCTTACATCTAAAAGATACAAGATCCTAAATCTTGCGCGTCTGCCAATTCCGCCACATCCGCATATGGAGGATACAGGGCTCGAACCTGTGACCTCCTGCTTGTAAGGCAGATGCTCTCCCAACTGAGCTAATCCTCCAAAAAATGATATATTCATAATGGAACTTTATTAATATATCATCATCTAAAAATGTTGTCAACAATTATTTTAAGCCAAGTTCAACTAACTTCTGGTCAATCATCTTCAATACTTGCTTTGCCGCTTCAGGATCCTCAACAAAGTCGTACTTATCACCGTCAATCAGCATCTTGGGACTAGCATCATATTGACGATACCAATCTTTATAACGTTCGTTTAAATTCTTGTAGTAGTTATATAATGACGGATCATTGGAAAGCTGCTCATAAGAACGACCACGCTTTTTGATCCGTTCAAGCATCGTTTCAAACGAAACTTGAATTGTAATCAAAAGGTTAGGAGCTTTTTGATGAGGCTGTTCAGGCAATTCTTCCATCATATTGTGCAATAATGACGAATAAATATCTGATTCAGTTTCAGTTGCCCGTCCCATATCTGCATTAAGTCTGAATAATAGTGCATCTTCAAAGATTGAACGATCCAGGACGTTCAAATCATTGCCAAAGGAATCTTTGATCTCATCCAATCGTCGATTCAAAAAGTAAATTTGTAATAAAAAGCCATATTTCTTTGGATCCTTATAAAAGAGTGGCAAGATTTTATTATCGTCAACCGATTCATAAAATGCCTGACTATTTAAGTGATCCGCAAGTAGTCCGGTTAAACTCGTCTTTCCGGCACCAATTGTCCCCGCAAGTGCAATCATTGGATGCTTATCCTCCTTTATTGATAAAAAACAACCTTACTATTCTAACATTGAATCGGTAAAAAAAGAAGGGAGCCTGACAGAGAGCGTGACAGAAATCATATTACCTAGATTAATACAAATGACGCAGTACACAAATGGGCTTCAGTGCTCGGGAAATCCAAACGCTGAAGCCCTTAAAGACTAGCTACGCGTTGACGAGGGCGTGAAAACGAAGCCATAAATGGCTTCTGTCACGCTCCCCACCTATTCATCCTCCGGCTCATACTTTTCACCCTTAGTCCGCCGTGAAAGATCAACTTTTTTCAGCGGAATGATATGGGTCCGGTAACGAATCTTGTAGTAGAAAAATAGAATTAAGAATAATGGAACACTCATGTAAGTGATCAAAATGTTTGACCAATCGAGCTTAGCAAAAGCTGATACATTTTGTCCACAAATAACAATTGTACAAAGGACAAAGGCAAAGATTGGACCAAACGGGTAAAGAGTGGCATGGTACTTAAGTTCACTCACCGAATGCCCTTGAGCAATATAAGCCCTTCTAAACCGATAGTGCGAAATTGCAATTCCTAGCCATGCGATAAAGCCACAAAGCCCAGAAGCATCTGTTAAGTATAGGTAAGCCTGTGGAACTATAAATTGAGTTGCAAAAGCTAATGTTGAAACAACCATTGTCCCAATCAAAGCATAAATTGGAATTCCCCGTCGATTAACATAGCCAAAGAACCGCCATGCGTAACCCTCACGTGCTTGCGAATAGAGCATCCGTGTCGAGGCATATAAACCGGAATTAGCAGCAGAAACAACCGCAGTTAAAATAACCGCATTCATGATACTAGCAGCAACTGCAAGTCCTGCCCGCTTAAAGATAATCGTGAATGGACTCATCGTAATGTTAGTAACATCTGAGTTCAATAGGTTCTTATCCGTATATGGTAAGACACAGGCAATTACGAAGATCGCAAAAATGTAAAAGAGCAGGATCCGCCAGAATGTTGAATGGATTGCCTTTGAAATTGACTTTTCTGGCGTAGCTGCTTCCCCAGCCGTGATTCCAACTAGTTCCGTCCCCTGGAAAGAGAAACCGGCAACTAAGAACACACTAATAATTGCTGGTATTCCACCAACAAATGGTGCCTTTTTATAGTGGAAGTTGCTAAAGCCAACGGGCTGACCACCCATGATTCCGAGAATAATAGCGACACCAACGATTAAGAAAACAACAACCGTAATGACCTTAATTAAGGCAAGCCAGTATTCTGTTTCACCATATGATCGCACTGATAGGTAATTAATCAGGAACACGAGTACTAATACGATTGTACTAAATACCCAACTTGGAACGTGTGGAAGCCAGAAGTTCATCACAATTCCGGCACTAGTAACGTCAACCGGAATCGTAATTGCCCAGTTAAACCAGTAGTTCCAGCCCATTGCAAAGCCTAATGCTGGATCAACAAATTTTGATGAAAATGCAGAAAATGAACCCGTAAGTGGCATATAGGTCGACATTTCACCTAAACTGGTCATCAAAAAGTAGACCATGATCCCCATAATTCCGTAGGCAACTAAAGCACCACCTGGTCCAGCGGTCGAAATTGCCGAGCCACTCGTGATAAACAGACCGGTTCCAATTGTTCCACCTAAAGCGATCATTGCCAAGTGACGGGTCTTCAGGGTTCTTTTTATCTGTCCCTGCCCGTTACTCGTATCTTCTGCCATTTTTAATTCCTCCCGTGTATTTAAGCACTAAAAAGGTCTTCCAACAAGGCGCGACCCCATTAGAAGACCCAAATCTTATCATTGAATCGTTCAGCGAAGCGCCCCGCGATCTAACGCGACAGTCCATGACTTATTCAATCATGTCCCAACGTTTCTCAGAATAAGCTAAGAACCGTTTCGGCACTCTTCCCTTTCGGAACTGCTCCGGAACTTATTTTCCTAACAGATCGTACTAATAAAGAATGCAACCTCTTCATTTTGATAATATTATACTCTCATCATTAAATAACGCAAGGCTTGTCTTGATGGTTTAAAGTTGCCAACGTTCAATTAATTCTGATGAATCGCTACCAGTTCGAGTAAATCCACACCGTTGCAAAACCCGTTTAGATGACTTGTTATCTTTCCTTACTTCGGCTACCAATCCTATATGATTCTGCTGTAATTTACGACATACGCTACTCAATGCTTCTGTCATGTATCCATAATGTTGTGCCTGGGGAATAAGAAGGTAACCGAGTTCGTAATGTTTCAGCAGAACCTCTCCGGTGTTTCCGTAAACATGTAAGAGAAAAATCAATCCAATTAATTTATGGCTTTTCTTTTCTATTTGTAATAGGCAATCTGATTGGGCTAGAAATTGTAACGTATTTAGATCAATTTGCCCATTGGTAACTAAACCTCCTCTTCGAAATAATGACTGATATTCTAACAAGGGAGTTAACTGAACTACATCACGTGGTTGGATTCGTTTAATAAGAAGACGAGGTGTCTCTATTGCCATTTTATTTCACTCATTTCCCGGGAAATAATTAAAAGAACGCTGAGCGGATTACCAACAAATCCCCAGCGTTCTTAGTCCCTAATAGATTGAATTATCAAACATTCTTATTTCATGCATTTTTGGCGCCCAAGCAACGTATAACCATTCAGCGACCTGAAGCCATGTATATGCTAATAGCATTGCCGCGATCGTATCAACTGGCCAGTGAGCATAAAGGTATACCCGAGAAACCGCTAAGAAAAAGATCGCAAAGATTAATAATAATTGGCAAATAGTCCGCACGGCTGCCTTTTGGATAATCGGAATCACTACAAGGAAAAGGATTCCCGCAACCAAGAACAAGCCGAGTGTATGACCACTCGGAAAACTGTAACCATCATCCGCAGCTAAGTGTTGTGCAGGTCGTGCCCGCTTAACAAAGTGTTTAATAATGGTTCCGAGGACATCCCCACCAATAATCGTACAGATCGCCCATACAGCAGGAATCCGATAATTTCTCATCCACAAAGCAATTGCAATAATCAAGACCCACAATAAATCTAGTTTAGGACTAGCCAAAAATGAAATCAGGGTCATTAGAGCATGAAACCAGCCGATGTTTTCTAACCGTTGACTTGTAAACAGTGATTGAAAAATTGCATCCATGGTGGTTCCAATCGTTGCATTAAACTTAATCATCAACATTAAGATAATAAAGACAACTCCACTAATTGTGAACCGTTTCCATCGTTGATTATCTGGAACAATTAACATTAAATTTTCTCCTTACATCAAATAAACATTAGTTAAGAGTATACCATACCGTCAAGCTTTTGATTTTGAAGATTTTAATAAAACATTATGTAAGTAATTGACTGCCCGAATCATCAATTCACCAAGCCCAAAGCCGAGCGTAATCGCTCCGGCAATTACAACCACCTGGTAAAAATAGATCATCGCTAAGTGGTAGTCGCCAATTACAAAATTACGGACAAGCTTATACGCCTGTCCACCTGGCACGAATGTAACTAGTGCAGGAACATTAAAAACAATCATTGGCATTTTCAAGTGACGAGCGGCAACCATACTAAGTAGCGAAATCAGTATTGCCGCGATCAGGTTGCTAATTGCTAGGCCAACATGCTGGTGATAATACATTATCCAATAAACCACCCAGACACCGCCGCCAATAATTCCGGCAGAATTATAAGCCCGTAATGGAATATGAAGCAGGATCCCAAAGCATATCGTTGAAACATACGAAAGAACAAATTGTACTAATAAATTTTGCCAGTTCATTTCTTCCTCCTAAAAGAAACGCATCACAATCACAATTGCACTACCAATTGAGACGGCAGTTAAAATCGCTTCAATTCCCCGGGTCGGACCACTAATTAGATTCCCCGAAACAATATCCCTTGCCGCGTTTGTCAAAGGGATTCCGGGAACTAATGGCATAACGCCACCAATGATGAGCGAGTTTGCATTATGTGCCCAGCCCAAATCAACGGTTAAGACTGATAGCAGCCCGATTACTAGTGATGCGCAGAATTCACCAAGGTACTGAATTTTAAATTTACGGATAACAAAAGAAAAAACTGCATAGCCCACTCCGCCAATAATCAACGCTGCCCACCATTCAGTGACATCCCTCGTAAAGACAATCATCAAGGCAGCACTTAAAATAGCTGCTGCTAAAGCTTCTAATAAGTTTTGCCATCTTATTGTTACTTGACGTTCAATTGACTTTAACTGGGCATGTGCCTCTGGGAGTTCAATAATTCCGGCGGCTAATTCTCGGGAAACTTCATTTACAGCAACTACTTTACTAAGGTCATTCTTTCGCCGCCGAATATCTGCGACTTGCGAGTTAGGAAGATCATCACTACTGGCAACGATCCCGGTTAGTGTTGTAAATGCCTGAAAATTCCTTAAACCGACATTTCTGGCCATTCGATCTAGAGTATCATTTACCCGCTCCATATTTGAACCATTTTCAATCAGTAATCTTCCTGCTAAGACACAAGTCCGTAGCGCAAGGATTCGTCGCTGTTCCGTTAACATTAGATCTCCCCCCTGACTAATGTGCAAAAAGGGACGACAAAAACCCTGTCATCCCTTAATGTAAATTATTTGCTTATTTGCTTTTTCCGTCATTAACGAAGATATTATGCGATGCCTTATATGAAACATTTAGTGGTACATCTTCGCCAGCCTTCTCAATTACTAATGGTCCCTCGAACGGTTCATGCCGAATGATCTTAACGGTATCATTTGGCCGGAGTTTTAGTTCCTCAAGATAGGTCAATAGCTCATGATTATCCAAGAAACGCTCAAGTTTAACAGTTTCACCATCTTTAGCATCCGCCAGTAAGCGATGGGAAACCTCAGGAAATTGTCCACTAGCTGACGGAATAACTCCACCGTGCGGGCATGCTTGTGGGTGTTGCAAGAAATTATCAAGCGCGGTTGCTAGTCGATCACTTGTCTGGTGTTCCAAGACCTCTGCCTCAGAATGGACATCAGCAAAATTATAGTGAAGTTTATCAACAAGGAATGTTTCCCACAGACGGTGCTTACGAACTAATTCTGCCGCGTATTTTTGTCCCTTCTCGGTTAACGAAATTCCGGCATATGGTTCATGAATTACTAATCCTTCATCTGATAATTTTGAGACCATTTCTGTAACAGAACCGGCCGCAATGCCCAATCCTAAAGAAATATCCTTATTTGAAACCTTCTTGTGACTACCACCGAGCTCAAAGATAATCTTAAGATAATCTTCTTTCATTGGTGTCAAGAGTGGCATCCTCCTCTACATTGTTTCTCGGCCTACGAACGGTCTACTAATTAATTCATAATAACATACTTGATTATAACATACCCAGTAGATACTTTCTTTGGATAGCCTAATTTTTTTGTTAACTAATGTTTTAATATGCTAAACTAAACCTATAAAAGCTAGAGAAATAAGGAGTATTACAATGGATGAACAAATCACGGGAAAACGCTTTTTAGCAGTAACCGTACTAAACGTTCTAATTACTGTTGTCGAAATTATTGGGGGACTAGTTTCAGGAAGCCTTGCGTTGCTATCCGATGCTTTTCACAATTTAGGAGATTCATTCTCGATTGTTCTCGGTTACTTTGCCCAATCAATCGCTAATAAGCCAGAAACAAGCAAAAGGACATACGGGTACCGACGAGCAGAAATTCTTGCTGCAATGGTTAACGCCTCATTCTTAGTAATCGTCGCAGTCTTTTTAATCATCGAAGCAGTCAAACGTCTCCAACAACCGGCCCACATTAATGGTGAAATAATGTTGATTGTCGCGGTTATTGGTTTAGTAGCCAACCTTCTTTCGGCAATCCTCCTCCACTCGGGAAGCCATAGCAACTTAAACGTTAAGGCAACCTACCTTCACGTTCTAAGTGATGCCTTATCATCATTTGCGGTAATTATCGGTGGGGTAATCCTAACCTTCGTTAATGTTCCTTGGCTTGATCCAGTTCTAACGATCGCGGTTGCAATTTACATTTCTTACGAGGCATGGCCGGTAATTAAGCAAACGATTACTATCCTAATGGAATCCGCACCTAAACTTGATTATCAAGGAATTGAGCACGATCTTGTTCAAATTGATGGAGTCACGGCGGTTCATCACGTCCACGCCTGGATGATTGATGAAAAGCGAATTATTTTCTCCGCTCACTTAAATTGCCACGACATGCGACTTAGTGAAGTCGAAAAGATTTATAGTCAAGTTGACAAAATTTTACGAGAAAAATACGGGATCTGCCATGCCACAATTCAAGCTGAATACCACCGTGGTAAAGATGAGGACTTCTTTGATACCGTTGTTGATGAGGAGCATCTGATTAAATAGTTTTGTTAAAAATAATGGAGACCGAAAAAGCATTTTTCTGGTCTCCATTATTTTTTCTTTATTAGAATAACTTACCTACTCCATAGTGGATTGTAACGGTAATCAACGCAATGATAATATTTCGAATCACGGCAATCTTTACCAAACCATTTCCTAGCTTTGAACTAATATAACCAGTTAAAGCACTAGTCAAAACAACGGCTAAAATAACGGCGTACCATTTATATGCAGCTGGTGAAAAGGTCATTGCACAAAGCGGGAAAATTCCCCCAGCAGCAGCTGAGAAAAGTGAAGAGAATGCCGCGTCCCACGGGTTTAGGTAGTGTCCTAATTCAATATCATATTTTACCCGGACAACGGTTGCTAAGGGTTTCTTGTTAAGCAAATCCTTGGCAATCGCTAGTGACGTTTCAGGGGTAACTCCCTTGCTGACGTAGTAATCTCTTACCGCGGCAATTTCACTTTCAAAATCCGTCTTTAGTAATCGTTGTTCCTTATTAACTGCAGACTCTTCCGTATCCTTTTGGGTAGAAACAGAAGCATATTCACCGGATGCCATCGAAAAGGCACATGCTAACAAATCTGATAAACCAGCAATGAAGATAGTAAACCGATCGGAAGTAGCGGCGGCAACGGAAACCAGGACCCCGACAACAGTTAAAATACCATCATTTGATCCCAGAACCCCAGCACGGAGGGTGTTGAGCTTTTCTTCCATGGTTTGTTTCTTTTGTCTTTTAACTTTTTCCATTATTCTCAATCCCTCCTTAGTGAGCTAATAGCTGCCCAATAATGTAGGTAACTCCCATGGTCAATAATCCGGCAACGGCATTCCGAATACTTGACTTCAGCCGATTGGAATTACTTAAGATCGCTGCACAATATCCCGTAATTAACAGGGCAATTAAAACGGCAATGGCAGTGGCAATGATTCTCTTTTCTGCCGGAGCAAGCGTCACCGCGAGCATCGGTAAAATTGAACCTGTTGGGAACGAAATAAATGAAGCAATCGCAGCAGCGTACGGGCTAGTAAATTCCTTGGGATTAAATCCATACCGTTCCTGAACAACGGTTGACAAAGCATCCTTATCCATTAACTCTTTAGTCGCCTGCTTTGCCAGCTTTGGATCGATATCTTGATCCTCATACTTTCTCTGGACATAATCAAATTCTTCTTGATATTGATCATCAAGGCGTTGACGTTCACTAATTAACGCCATTTTCTGCGAATCCTTTTGAGTAGAAACGGAAACGTATTCTCCCATACACATTGAAATCATTCCAGCTAGCGTTCCAGATAATCCTGAAATTAAGATTGAATAGGCATTATTCGTTGCGGCGGCAACACCAATAACAATCCCGGCAATTGAAATGATACCATCGTTTGCCCCCATTACGCTGGCCCGTAATACATTTACTTTTTGAGCCAGTGACATTTTCTTCTTGGTCATTTCAAAAACTCCTCTTTTTTAAATTAGAATCATTATAACATACATTTAAAATAGATTAACATTTAAGTTAACGATTGTTACCCTAGTTTAAAAACATTCTTATTTAATATTCAAAGGATAAAGGGACTGCGACTAGTTAGTCGACAGTCCCTTTATCTTTAATCGGTTTAGCTTTAAATGCCAATTAGAAATAACTATTCATATCTTTCAACTGCGGTTGTCCGAATAACAAATACGGAGGTTCCAGCATGCTTAGTCATGTAGGAAGCCTGTGAACCAACAGCCTTCCGGTTACCCCACTTACCAATAGAACCAACAACTAATAGGTCTGGTTGGAATGCTGGAATAACGTGGTTGCAGATCCGTTCAGCAGGACGTTCACCCTGGTCAACAATTCCGGTAATCTTGTCGGGTGATACTCCGTAATCAACAGCAGCCTTAACGTATTCGTTAACCCGTTTCTTCAATTCATCAGCAGAACTATGAACGTAATCCTTGTCAAGAATTTGGTAAACATTAACGTTTCCGGTTTCCAAAATAGAAACAATTCCTAATTCAGAGCCGTCACGCTTAGCCTTATCAACCGCATATGAAAAAGCGGCCCGAGCATCAGGTGCGTCATCGACACCAACAAGGATCTTCTTAAACTTCTTTGGTTTAATTTCAAACATTAAACTATTCCCCTCTCTGTGGTCCTGACGATCAATAGATTATCTCAATCGCAGTAAGTTTCAATTACTATGTTACTACTTATCAAATATTTGTAAATATTTATTTTGGTAACCCTAAAATAAATCAGTGTTAAATACTGAATAACTTTAATCACTTATGCTTGTCTAAGGCTTCTTGCCTGTTGATCCAACAAGTTCTATAATTTAAATGTTTTAGTTCTAATAACCAAAATTAAGATTGTATATAGGGAGATAAGCGTCATGTCAATGATAGAATTTCATGATGTCCAGAAATACTATGGTAAATTTCATGCATTAAAGGACATTAATTTAACAATTGATGCTGGTGAGACCGTCGTTTTGATCGGTCCTTCAGGCTCTGGAAAGAGTAGTCTCATCCGAACGGTTAATGGTTTGGATCCAATTCGTGACGGGAAATTAATTGTTAATGGGTTTGATTTAGCCGATAAAAAAACCAACGTTAATTTAATTCGTAAGGATGTTGGAATGGTTTTTCAGCATTTCAACTTATATAACAACAAAAATGTTCTTGAAAACATCATGCTCGCTCCACGGATCGTTTTAAAGCGACCTGAGAAGGAAAACCGTGACCTGGCAATGAAGCTTCTGGAAAAGGTTGGCTTAGCTGATAAGGCTAATAATATGCCTGCTCAATTATCTGGTGGGCAAAAGCAACGGATCGCAATTGCCCGTAGCCTAGCAATGAAGCCTAAGTGTCTTCTATTTGATGAACCAACCAGTGCCCTTGATCCGGAAATGATCGATGACGTTCTAAATGTAATGAAAGACATCGCAGAAAACTCAAACATGACTATGCTTGTGGTTACCCACGAAATGGGATTTGCTCGCGACGTTGCGGACCGGGTTATTTTCATGGCCGATGGGCGGATTATTGAAGACGATTCCACCGAAAAATTCTTTGGTGATCAACCAACTACTCAACGTGCCCGCGACTTTATGAGTAAAATTAGCGGACACTAGGAGGAGGCCAAAACAATGAAAAAAATTTGGCACTTACTAACGATCCTTGGAATTGTCTTGGTCAGTCTAGGAACCCTTTCTGGTTGTAGCTCCGTGGCGAAGAAGGATGTCTTAAAGGCTGATCAGGAAAGCAATCGCATTACCTGGGGTGTTAAAGCTGATACTCGTCTCTTTGGTCTAGAAAACATTCGTACAGGAAAACTAGAAGGGTTTGAAATTGACCTTGCTAAGGCAATGACTAAAGAAATTCTCGGTCCTAAGGGAAAAGCCACCTTCGTTCCTGTTACGAGCAGTACTCGGGTGCCACTCCTCAAGAATGGGAACATTGATGCCATTATGGCAACGATGACGATTACCCCTGAACGGGAAAAGCAGGTTGACTTCACCAAGTCATACTTTGATGCTGTTCAATCACTCCTCGTAAAGAAAGGGAGCCCCGTTAAGAACATTCAAGATCTAAATAAAGCCGGTGAGGTGATTCTCGGTGTGTCTGGATCTAATTCAGTTAAAAATGTTGCCAAGTATGCACCAAAAGCAAAGGTCCTTCAGCTTTCCGATTATGCACAAGCTATGACCGCATTAAAGTCTAAGCAAGGAAACGCATTAACAACTGATAACGGGATCCTTTACGGGATGGCAAGTGAGAACCCAGGATATGAAGTTGTTGGTGGTAACTTTACCAAGGAGCCATATGGGATTGCCGTAAATAAAAATCAAGAACCCTTTAGGAATAAGCTAAACTGGGCTCTTGAACGGCTGGAAAAGAATGGTACCTATAACCGACTTCTTCTAAAGTGGTTTGGTAATGTTAAAGGATTTAACTATCAGGAGATGAAACGATAATGTTAGATATTATTACAACCCAGTGGCATCCCCTACTCAACGGTCTTTGGAATACAATTCTTTGTAGTTTAATTGCCCTTGTTGGTAGCTTAGTTATCGGAACATTTTTTGCTTTGCTAGAGATTTCTAAATACCGGATTGTCCGTTTGATTGGTAGCATTTATGTTGAAGTATTTCGAAACATTCCTCTACTAGTAATTGCAATGGGATTTTTCCTTATTGTTCCAATGTATATCGCTAAAATCAGTGGTTTTGCTGCAGGGACTATTGGACTAACTCTCTATACTTCAGCATTTATCGCCGAAACCGTTCGTGCGGGGATTAACTCTGTTGAAGGTGGTCAACTTGAAGGGGCGCTTGCTAATGGTTTAACACATGCTCAGGCAATGCGTTACATTATTTTGCCCCAAGCATTCAGAGTGGTTATCCCGCCGCTAGGGAATCAATTCATTAACTTGGTAAAGAATTCTTCCGTTCTTGCCTTTGTAGCTGGGTTTGACCTAATGTATGAGGGAAATTTGATTGCTAATGATACCCTTCAAACGATGCCAACATACTTTATTGTCGGTATTCTTTACCTAATCATTACCCTACCCCTTAGCTACTACATGCGGTACCTAGAAAAGAAACTGGCCTAAGGAGGGATAGGAAATGCAAAACTTTATCAATGCTTATTCATGGATTAATATCCGCTTCCTTCTTCAAGGCTTGTGGGTTACGATTGAAATTTCAGTTGCTTCAATCATTTGTAGTTTTATAATCGGAACCTTTCTCGGAATTATCCGTTACGCTAAAATCAAATACCTTTCAGCAATCGTCGGCTTTATTATCGATTTAATTCGAAACCTACCACTACTGCTGATTATCTTCTTTACCTACTTTGGGTTACCAAATATTGGGATCAAGCCGGAAATTATTCCCGCTGCTATCATGGCATTAACGGTCTTTGAATCATCAATGGTTGCCGAAATTGTTCGTTCTGGGATCAATTCAATTGACTATGGACAGACAGAAGGAGCACTTGCAAATGGTCTAACAAAATGGCAGGCATTGCGACTAATCGTTCTTCCTCAGGCCATTAAGAATATGCTGCCAGCGCTCGTTAGTCAGTTTATTTCTCTTGTTAAGGATACTTCACTAGCCACTATCATTGTTCTTCCTGAATTGATGTACCATGCTCAAATCATTTATGGTCAAAATACCAACTATATTATTCCAATGTTTGTCGCTTTAGCGGTGCTTTACTTTATTGTTTGTTATTCACTTTCCCTTCTTGCCAGATACTTAGATCGGCACCTGGCTTAGTGAAAATACCAATTTAGTTTAGAAAAAATAGAATCGAGTATTCGAAATTTCGAATACTCGGTTCTGTTTTTATTTTAAAAATTAATACCTAATCGAATAACCAAAGCGCTGGTGTTCTCCAGTCAATCGCTTAACATGGCGTTCCATTACCCGTCTGCGAGTACCAAACATCATCCAAACAGTAAAGCCACCAAAAAGAACAAGCATAACTAATAATGCCCACCAGTCACCAGGAACTAACTTACCAGTTAACATGGCTGTCCCGGTTGCCAAGAAGCTAAACCAATCAAGACTAAAATGCATGAACATCGTTAACCATAACTGACCAGTGTAAACATACACAACTGCCAAGAATAGGCCGAGAAGAAAAGCAATCCCAAGTTGATAAAGAGTCAAATCTAATCTCTGCCAACGCAAATTGATTAAGTGTGCAGCCGCAAACAATGCAGAGCTGGTAATAATTACTAACGGTAGCCGTTGTTTAATGCTTCGCCATGCATAGAACAGAACACCAAGGATCGCAAACCGAAAGAGGCTTTCCTCAGCAACTCCGGCCTCAAATGCCTGGCACGTTAACTTGAAGAATCCTCCCTTAGGTAACCGATCAATTGACATCATGTTTCCACTTAGCGGGATAACAAAAAGTGCAATTATCAATAAGAAAATCCACCAATTGAAGTCACTACTCCAATTCGGCTTTAGACCAGGCCACGATAAGTGCCAAGCACGCATAACAGTTGTAGCAAAGACAAAGTAAGCAACAGCCCCTACCGCACCAGTTGACAATAGGAACGTTAATTTTTGATTTTCGATCAAGTCAAACGGCAACGAAGTAAAGGGAACGATCACAATCTGGAACATCCAGAGAATAAAAATAAATCGTTCAATACTCAGGTCCATTTGCCCACCAATAACACTAGCAAAGGGCGCATACATCACAAAGTAATACAAGATCATGATGGATATCACACCACGCGATGGCATGTGAAGTACCGTGATAATTTCCCGGGTAATAACTCCCCAAGCAAAGGTCAAAATCACCGGCTGGGCCAATCCCTGAAGCCAGCAATTAATCTTACTGATAATCGGCGGAACATCCTCCCATAGTTCTTCACTGAGGCCTATTCCTAAAACGATTACCATCCATAACAATTGTAGCCAAATATTACGGCCAAGTTCAAAGTTACGAATCATCATCATCATTAAAATAATTAAAGTCGCACCAATTTGAACTCGATACCAGATTTTTAAATAATCTCTTCCAGTCATCGAGATTCCTCCAAATAAATAATTGCTTATACCTTTTGATCATACCAAATTAAATAACCTAGTTTAAGCATTTAATTAAAAAAAGACGAAATCGCCCGTGATGGACTTTTTCGTCTTTCTTAATTATTCATTTTTTCCAGCGGCAACTGGTTCTTTTTTTACGGTCTGCTTTTTACTTTGAGCACCGTGCTTTCGCTGACGGTTATGACCGCCTTTATGGTTGTTATTCCCGTTCTTCTCGTGAACAGTCCTCTTCTTATTGGTTGGTTGACGATAGTGATGATTCTCATAGTGTTGATCACCATTCAAGATTGTCACCATTGGGATAATCACAGGACGACGACCAGTCCGTGCGTAAAGCAACTTTTGCAAACGACTAATAATAGTCCGGTTAAGTGCCCGCCGATCCACGTGCTTATGATTCTTAAAGGTATTTAAGATTGCCCAGAAGACTTCGTGGTTAGCAGCCTTAATTAGTTCTTGGGACTCGTGCATGTAAACAAAGCCACGTGAAACAATATCAGGTCCGGCAACAATTTGGTAATCTTTTAGATCAACAACCGCAACCGCAGTGACAACCCCTTCTTCTGAAAGAAGGCGTCGTTCATGAATTTCAGGATTACCAACTGTATCGCCTGCATCACGACCGTCAATGTAAACATCGGCAGCACTATCAATATGATCGGCGATCCGCGCAGAATCCTTAGTCAAGGCTAAAACATCACCATTAGCTAAAATGAAACTGTTCTTTCTTGGCACACCGGTCATTTCAGCTAACTTGGTATGAATCTTTTGCATCCGGTATTCACCGTGAACTGGAGCAAAGAACTTTGGCTTCATTAAGCGAAGCATAAATTCTTCATCGATCTGGCCACCGTGCCCAGAGGTGTGGATGTTGTTAACATAACCATGAATAACGTTGGCGCCGTCTTCTTCAAGTTTATTGATTAA
This sequence comes from Limosilactobacillus sp., assembly GCF_022651205.1. GTDB lineage: Bacteria > Bacillota > Bacilli > Lactobacillales > Lactobacillaceae > Limosilactobacillus. The sequence continues at coordinate 32,761 of NZ_JALCQI010000003.1, read as the reverse complement.
GGCGTTAACACTAGTTGTGTTCCCCGGAATTGGATTACTTGAGAAGACAACCGTATCACCGGGTTGAATCGTAATTTGGCGGTGAGTACCGTTTGCGATCCGGCTCAATGCTGCCATTGGTTCACCCTGAGAACCCGTACACATGATCAAAACCTTCTCGGGTGGATAATTATTAATTTCGTTTTGGTCAATTAGTGAATCCTTAGGAATATTCAGATAGCCTAATTCTTGACCGGCACTAATTGCATTTTCCATGCTTCGACCAAAGACAGCGATCTTCCGTCCTTGAGCAATCGCAGCGTCAGAAGCTTCCCGTAACCGATAAACGTTTGAAGCAAATGATGCAAAAATGATCCGCCCCTTAATTCGTTCAAAAATCCGCCGAATGTGAATATCAACCCAGCGCTCTGATTTAGTAAATTGTGGTCGTTCAGCGTTTGTACTATCCGAAGTTAACAGGAGAACCCCATCATCACCAAGCTTAGCCATTTGCTGGAGATTTGGCCCTGGCAAATGACCGACTGGCGTCAAGTCGAACTTAAAGTCACCAGTTTGAATAATTGTTCCTTGAGGAGTATGGACAGCGACCCCTAAAGTATCAGGAATTGAGTGGGTTGTCCGGAAGAAACTAACCCAAAGCTTCTTAAAATGAACCTCGTCAAATTCATTAATTTCGTGAAGTTCCGCATTCCGTAAAAGGTGCTTTTCTTCAAGTTTTCCCTTGATTAAGGACATTGCAAATGGTCCAGCATAAATTGGTGCATTTACTTTTTGCAAGAAGAATGGCAAACCACCAATGTGATCTTCGTGACCGTGGGTGATAAAGATCCCTTTAATTTTATCCTTATTTTCGATTAGGTAATCATAATTTTGGATTACGTAGTCAACACCAAGAAGTTCATCTTCAGGAAAGAGGACACCACAATCAATAATAATGATTTCGTCTTGGAATTGAACACAGTACATATTTTTACCAATTTCGCCCAAGCCTCCCATGGCATAAAAGGCGACTTCATTGTTCTTAATATCTAGCTTTGACATAATACCTTTCTTGTACCTTTCTATTTTTTGAATTTTATTTAAATAATTATTAACGGAAAATTGTAGACCAAAAGACCCGCTTCCCCGGTTTGAGAACGGTTTTATCTCGTGGCAATTCAGTTTTAATTTTTTATATCCGTACTAAAAACTAATAATATTTTACCATATATTATTCTTTTACGCTATTAGTCAAGAATTTAAAAATAAAAGAGACCGAACATTAATCCGATCCCTTAAATATTCTTACTATAATATGCGAAGGTTTACTTTAGACATATTAATCTTCTGTTGGTAAGCTTTCTTCTTCATTTTGCCAAAGTTTTTCTAGTGGAACAATTGGTTGTCCTTCATTATTAAACTTTAGATCGGTTAATTCACTCAGGATTTCCTCGTAAGCACCCTTACAAAGTCGTTCACTAAGTTCAACTAACTTTTTGTCCCCACGGTAAGCATTTTCTTTCAAAACATGGTTAATCGTCCCCATGACTTCATTTGAGGCTTTTGCTCCCATGACTTCGAGACTTTGTAGTCGATACTGATGAATGTAAAAAGTAATAAATGTCTTCAAAGCAGCTTCCTTAGCGGCTTGATTATCTAATTCATCATAGCGTAATCCTAATTCTGACAATCTGATCGCTCCCCTATTTTAATTTGTCATAGAATATACAATCGCTTATTTACACCATACCACAAACCTCTAGTGTTCGTTAATCATTACTCCTGACGAAGGTGCAATTCCGTTTTTCCACCTTCGATCGTCGCATAAACCGCCGTATTTGGTTTTTCGGCAATTTTTCCTAATTCGATTTCTCCCTTATCGGTACCGGTTTGTTTAACATTTAACTTCTGGCTAAAAATAAATTCACGGAATAATTTAACTAATTCCCGGTGTTCTTGTTCTTTCTTTACCGCTACAGCAAGTGTATATCCCTGATCAAGGAAAAACTTAATCGTGCAAACTCGGTAAAGCATACTAATTGGGTACAGGTGGTTTTGGTTCTTCTCTCCCTGTTCAGAACTAATGTAACCCTTCTTTTCCCAATAACGAATCTGACTTGGTGAGACTCCTGTTGTTTCAGCCAACTGGGTCATTGTAACTTTTAGGCTACTCTGCTTCATCATTTTACGAAAACGTTCTGCTAATAAAATATCCATCAACTCCCTCAGACCATTTTATCTACCAAGGATTATCTTAAAATTAGTTGTAATTGTCAAATTATTTGACAAAGATATCAGATAGTCTTATATTAGTTGGCATTGACTAAAAAGAAAAGAGGTTTTTTGTGTGGATCAACAATCTATTTCAGTAGATATTAATAATCATCCATATAACAGAAGCCTGATGGTTCTCATCCTATTAATTGGTGCCTTTTGTACTATTTTAAACCAAACCATCCTCTCAACTGCCTTTCCGGCTTTGATGGATGCCTTTAATATTAGTACATCAACGGTCCAGTGGTTAACCACCGGTTTCTTAATGGTTAACGGGATCATGATCCCAATTAGTGCTTATTTAAGTAGCCGCTTTAACACTAAAGGATTATTTGTAATTGCAATGTCAATCTTTGAAATCGGTACCGTCATGTCTTGGTTAGCACCATCATTTGCCGTTCTTTTAGGTGGACGATTGATTCAGGCAATTGGTGTTGGAATCAACATGCCATTAATGCAGAACATTATGTTAACCATCTACCCACCGGAAAAGCGTGGGGCTGCGATGGGAATTAACGGTTTAGTTATCGGCTTAGCTCCTGCTATTGGTCCTACCCTTTCCGGATGGGTAATTGATAATTTTAGTTGGCGCTGGCTTTTTGGAATGATTGTCCCAATTGCAGCAGTGGTGATCATCGCTAGTCTATTTTTCGTTAAAAACGTTATTCCTAACAAAAAGCCTCACCTTGACTGGTGGTCAGTTGTTATTTCTACCGCTGGATTTGGAAGCATGCTTTACGGCTTTTCTAGCGTTGGTAACGATGGCTGGACTGATCCGGTTGTCCTAACAACAATTATCGTTGGTGTAATTTTGGTTGCTTTCTTAATTTTCCGGCAAAACAAGTTGGACGAGCCTTTCTTGGAATTCAGAGTTTTCAAGAGTAAGGAATTTACCCTAGCAACTGTCCTTAGTTCAATTGTAATGATGGCAATGGTGGGTGTGGAATTAGTTATTCCGCTATATCTCCAAATTATCCACGGAATGTCAGCCTTTCACTCAGGACTAACATTACTATTTGGTGCCCTTTTCATGGGATTCATGAGTCCGATTACCGGGAACCTCTTCGACCGTCATGGTGCTAGACGGCTTGCCATTACAGGGATGTTTATTCTTTCCGTTGGTACCATTCCGTTTGCTTTTATTACCCGCGACACTCCAATTATCTACATTGTCTTCCTGTATGCCGTTCGGATGTTTGGAATCTCAATGGTAATGATGCCAGTAACTACCGCCGGAATGAACTCTCTTCCATACCACTTAATTTCACACGGAACAGCGGTTAACAACACTCTTCGTCAAGTAGCAACCTCTGTCGGAACAGCAATCATGATTTCGGTTCTAACAAACGTTACAAATAATAATAAGCCCGGCCACTCATTACTTAATGCTGCCCCACTCCAATATAAGTCACAAATGTTTGACGCTACTTTAATGGGGTACCATGCGGCATTCTGGTTTGCAATTATCTTCGCCTTGATTGGCCTTTGCTTAACTTTCTTTGTCACAAAGGGTAACGGAATACATGTAAAACTTGACTCAGACAGTATTCAGGAAAAGGGGGCTAACAAATGATCATCATCTTAATGTTTGGTTCCGCACTCGCATTATTTGCATCCGTAATGTTTATCAACCACCGATTGACAAGAATTATCGGCGCTCTTCTTTTCAGTCTTCTTTTTATTGGTTCGACTGCCTTAATGGGCTTAAATTATAGTCAACATTTTGGAATGAAAAAAGTAACAACGACGAATAGTCAAACGGTCTACTCTGCAGCTGGAAAATTACCAGTGGCACTTTACCAGCCCATAGGTACTAGTGGTCAGGATAACGTCCTGATCTACAAGACTAAACAAGGCCAAAAGAAGCCTGACCATACGCAAGCAAATGAATATACAACTAGTAAAATGCAGTTCACCAATCGGACCACCCCACTGTTAAAGTCAACAGAAACCCGGTGGCAATTTAAGAACGATTTCTATAAGGTTCTTTTCATGTGGTCAGGAATGAACGGTACACTAATTAAAAGAACAAATGTAATTGAATACCCTCGTACCTTTGTTAAACTTACCCCTTCCCAAGCACACCAACTTCAAAAGAAAATCGGCAACGCTGGTCCACAATTACAAAGCCAAGCTAAAAGCTTTGTCACCTCTAGGGTCCAATCAGCAATGGCTAACCAACCAAATATGAGTGCCCAACAAATCCAACAGGTTTCTCAACAAGCCGAACAAGAATTTATGGCAAAAATGATTAGACAGAATTAACTTAATAATAAAAAAGTGGAGAGTGGAAAAATAAAATTTTCCACTCTCCACTTTTTTATTTCTCTGGCAGTTCATTTATTTCCCGGGAAAACGTTAATTGTTTTAAGGTAAACGGATCCTTAAACGAAAGCTTAGTAGCCCAGAGTGCCTGGTGTTCGCGATCGGAGGTATCACCACCATAAAGGTGATCACCAATTAATGGATGACCAATTGAAGCCAAGTGAACGCGGATTTGGTGAGTTCGTCCCGTATGTAACTGCACCCGTAACCTAGTCCAACCAGCTTGCTCTCCTTCTACCCAGTATTCAGTCACTGCCCGTTGTCCATCATCAGCAATTACCCGCTGTGCTTGGCCCTCACGACGGGCAATTGGCTTATTAATTACGCCATGCTTTTCAGCAAACGTTCCCGAAACAAATGCCGTATATTCTTTTAACATTTGGTGTTGCTGCACTTGCTGACTGATCATACTAGACGCAACGTGGTGTTTGGCAATCAACAGTAAACCACCGGTATAACGGTCAAGACGGGTAATTAAGTGTGGACGTTGATCAGCTGAATTCTTCTCAATTAAATAATGAACAGCCCTGTTAAGTACGGTTTCATTATCTACTGAAGGACCAGGAATTGACGTCACTCCTGCTGGTTTATTAATAACAAGCCAATTGTCATCTTCATAGACAATATTGAGAGGCTCATCACTCTCCTTTACCGATAAGTCGCGTGTTTCTGGTTGAGCAATAATCGTTAAAGGCTGGTTAGGTAATATCTTCGTTGTTGGACGAACTTTTCGGTGATCGACTAGAAATTCACCCTGACCATTTTTCAGATCATTAAATAAACGGTGTCCCATCCCCAATGACTGGAGAAACTTCTTAATTTTAATCGGTTCACTACCCTGATATTGCCAAGTATTTTCCATTGTACCCTCCAAAATTATCTCTAGACGCAAAGAGACTGGGAAAATATTCCCAGTCTCTTATTCAACTATGACGGTCCGTACGAGACTCGAACTCGTGATCTCATCCGTGACAGGGATGCGTCCTAAACCAACTAGACCAACGGACCAATTAACAACAAATAAAAGTATACGAAACTTCTCTTCCACTGTCAACAACTTTTTAAATTCTCCTTTTGCTTCTTTCAAAAGGGCAAATTCGATATAATGATTATTAGTATTACATTGAGGAGGAAACTATGAGATCCCTATATAAACGTTTATCGTCGTGGTGGGATAAATATTCACGACCGATCAAGATTATTTTCGTCATCTCGGTTGTTATCTTTGTTGTTCATGCGTTAACTAGCTTTTTTAAAACCGTTGACTGGCACCGAGTTGGAATTGGCCTAAGCAACTTAACCTGGTCAAATATCTTAATCTTGTTGATCTTCGGCTGCATCGCCGTTGTTCCAATGTTAGGTTATGACTTTGCAATCGTTAAGTTCCTTCCAGGCAAATTCAAACGCTCCTACATTATTCGTTGTGGTTGGATTACTAATACCTTAACGAATATCGCTGGCTTTGGTGGCATCCTTGGAGCAACAATGCGTGCATATTTCTACCGAAAACACGCCAATAAGAAAGATATTTTACTAGCAATCTCTAAAATTGCAGTTTTCCTTTTATCTGGGCTTTCAGTTCTCTGTTGGGTTGCCCTGGCTTTTATGTTTGTCTTTCACCAAGGAGGACACTTTAACCAGTACGCTATTTGGCTTGTTGCTGGTGGCCTCTACTTTCCAATCGTCTTCTACTTCACATTAATTAACAATAACCGATTATTTAAGGATGTTACTCCTAAGATTGAGGGACTATTAGTTGGTAGCTCAACATGTGAATGGCTCTTTGTTGCCCTCTTCTTCTTACTGGTTGGTTGGTGTTTAGGCGTTCGGAATAACCTTGCCTCAGTCCTACCACTATACGTTGTTGCCCAACTTCTCGGGGTTATCTCCATGATTCCAGGTGCTCTTGGTTCGTTTGATGTCATGATGATGTTTGAACTTTCCCTGATGGGCGTTTCTAAGCCAACAATTATTATCTGGCTTCTACTCTTCCGGATTTTTTACTACATCGTGCCGCTAATCCTCGCTGGTATTCTCTTTCTTCATGATCTTGCCCGTCAGGTAAACGAATTCTTCGATGGTTTACCCCTGGTTATCATTCAGAACACGGCTCATTTCCTGATTACGGCCTTTATGTATATTTCAGGAATCCTAATGCTTCTTGCGGCCGCAATCCCAGATATTACCGCAGACAACAAATTATTTGCCCGATTGTACCCGTTCACCTTTTTCTTTATTCACCAGCTATCCACTGTTCTCTTTGCGATTGCCATGCTGGCTTGTGCTCGGGGATTAGCATCAAAAGTTCAAAAGGCGTACTGGCCTACCCTTGCCTTGTTGCTTATCGGGGTTATCAGTACCTGGTGGAACCTGCGAACGATGAGTTTAACCATTTACCTGGCAATTGTTCTGGTTTTAATTCTCCTTTCAAAGCGAGAATTATATCGGGCAAAACTTCAATATTCCATTAGTAAATTTGCGGTCGATCTCTTGATCTTCGCGGGGAGCTGCATCCTCTATGTTATTGTCGGTGTCATAAACGCACCACAATATACCAAGTCGCACCGTATCCCAGAATTCTTCCTCTTTCCTGGTGAAAAAGTCTGGTTCTCGGGCCTAATCGGCCTTTTGCTTGGGCTAGTCCTCCTCGTCCTTATTCTTCGTTACTTCTGTTCTGGTGCCGATCCGTTCGCTAAGGTACAGGGATTTAGCACTGAGAGAGTTCACAAGGTTATTGACCAATTCGGTGGTAGTCGAACCAGTCATCTGGCCTTTCTCAAAGACAAGAACCTTTACTTTTACCAAAAGGACGGTCAAGACCAGCTGTACTTTATGTACCGACGAAACTACGATCGACTGATTATTATGGGAGATCCGGTTGGTAATTCTGCTGAAACTCGTCCAGCCCTTCGTCAGTTCCTAAAAGAAGCCGATCTTTATAATTACCAACTAGTCTTTTACGAAGTTTCTGGAACGTTTACAATGCTCCTTCATGAATTTGGCTTTGACTTCATTAAAACTGGAGAAACCGGGTTGGTAAAGTTAGCCGACTTTACCCTAGCAGGAAAACGCCAACGCTCTCAACGGGCCTTAATGCATAAATTCGACCGCGAGGGATACCAATTTAACGTTGTTCAGCCACCATTTAATGATCAGTTCATGGATGAAATAAAGGCTGTTTCCGATAACTGGTTAGGAAAACAAGTAGAAAAGGGCTTTTCATTAGGCTTCTTCTCTCCTGACTATATCCAACAGGCTCCTGTGGCAACCGTTGCCGATAAAGACGGTAAAATCGTTGCATTCGCTACCTTTATGCCAACTGGTGGAAAGAAGTACCTTACCATTGATTTAATGCGTCATTCTCACGATGCACCATCTGGAATCATGGACAAGATCTTTATCAGCATGTTTCTGTATGGTCAGGAACATGGGTATGAATACTTTGACTTGGGAATGGCACCATTATCAAACGTTGGTGAATCACAGTTTAGTTTTCTTGGCGAGAAGGTTGCCCACTTTATTTACGAATATGGTTACCACCTATATGGTTTCCAGGGCTTGCGTCGTTATAAGAATAAGTATGCCGATATTTGGGAATCCCGTTATACCGCTTTCCGGAAATGGAGTTCAATCATCAACTCAATGCTTTCCCTTGTCAGCGTAATTAACCAGCGGGCGGACAAACAGGAGAAACGCATCTTTTTCCTTTGGATTAACCACTAATTTGCCGCAATTTTAACATTGAACTATAATGATCGTGTAATCGTTTACACGGTCATTATTTTTATTTAGGAAGGCGAATATTATGACTACTGTTTACCTATCAGCAAAGTTACCTAAGATTGCTACTAAGATCCTTGATCAAGCTGGGATCCATTATGATGTTTATGATGGAAAGGGGTTAATCTCAAAGGATGAACTTCTTAAACACGTTCAGGACTGTGAAGTTTTAATCACTCCACTATCCACTCAAGTTGATCGAGAAGTAATTGATGCCGCACCAAAACTAAAGTTAATCGCTAACTTTGGTGCCGGTTTTAACAACATTGATGTTAAGTATGCACGGAGTAAGGGGATCGACGTTACCAATACACCATTCGTTTCCTCAACCGCGACTGCTGAAGTTGCTAGTGGACTAGTGATTGCATTAATGCGGCGAATCGTTGAAGGTGACCGGGTAATGCACTCGGTTGGCTTTGATGGCTGGGCACCACTCTTCTTCCTTGGCCACGAATTAGCCGGTAAGACTCTTGGAATTGTCGGCTTAGGAAGCATCGGTCGCGGTGTTGCTCAACGTCTCCATGCCTTTAACATGAAGATCATTTACACTCAACGTCACCAGGCTGATCCGGCAACAGAAGCACAATATTCTGCTGAATACGTTACCCTTGACGAATTACTAAAGCGGTCTGACGTTGTTACCCTTCACTGTCCATTAACCCCTGAAACGCACCACATGATTGATACTCCACAATTTGAAATGATGAAGGATTCTGCAGTATTAATCAACTGCGCTCGGGGACCGGTTATTAATGAATCATCCTTGCTTAAGGCTCTTCAAGCCAACAAACTTGCTGGTGCTGCCCTTGATGTTTATGAAGCTGAGCCAAACGTTGCTGACGGTTTCAAGAAGCTTGATAATGTTATCCTAACCCCACACATTGGGAACGCCTCATTTGAAGCTCGTGATGCAATGGCTAAGATCGTTGCTACTAACGCTGTCAACGTTCTAGATGGTGAATCTGCAAAGTATATTATTAATAAGTAATTCATCAACTATAAGCTAAAAACAACCTCAAACATTCGGAATAATCTGAATGCTTGAGGTTGTTTGATAATTATTTAACGTTTAAAATCCAAATAAACACGATGAAGATAAAGAAGAGTGCGTACATGATCGGGTGAACTTCTTTACCCCGCTTTGCAGCAATCATGGTAATTGGGTACATGATCAACCCAAGAGCCATCCCATCGGAAATACTGTACGTTAGCGGCATTCCAATAACGATTAAGAAGGATGGAATTGCAATCTCAAGCTTCTCCCAGTGAACTCGCTTCATTGATTGAGCCATCAATACACCAACAATAATCAAAGCCGGAGCAGTTACCTGATTAGTAACCACTGGCAATAATGGTGAGAAGAACATTCCTAAGATAAAGCAAATTGCGGTTACAACTGAAGTTAATCCAGAACGTCCACCAACGGCAATCCCGGCTGATGATTCAACGTAGGCCCCAACAGGCGAGGTTCCCAGAATAGAACCGACTAGCATCGCACTAGAATCAGACATTAAGGCTTTCCCAACACGTGGCATTTTATTATTCTTCATGAAACCTGCCTGTTGAGCAAGACCAACTAGGGTTCCGGCAGTGTCAAAGAAGGTAACCAACAAGAAGGTTAAGACAACAACCCATAATTGGATAGTGTTAATGTGGGAGAAATACTCTACCCCAACACCAAAAGTTGGCTTTAAGCTTGGAGCCGCTGAAATAACATGGTGTGGCATTGGAATCAAGCCCGTAACCAGCCCAACGATTGCTGTCACTGCCATCCCGATAAAGATTGCTCCCGGAACTCGCTTAACCATTAAAATTGCGGTCACAATTAAACCAATCACCGTTAGCCAGGTAGTTGGCGTAGTAAATGAGCCCAACCCGACTACAGTCGACTTATTGGCAACAATTAATCCTCCCTGATGGAGGCCTAAGAATGCAATAAATAATCCAATTCCACTTGAAATAGCGAACTTCAAATCGCTTGGAATTGCGTCAATAATTACTTCCCGTAATTTAAAAATCGTAATCAGAATAAAAATCAAAGAAGCTACAAAAACGGCAGCAAGGGCCGTCTGCCAGTTAACTCCCATCCCGATAACAACCGAGTACGCAAAGAATGCGTTAATTCCAAGCGCCGGAGCAGTCGCAATCGGGTACTTAGCATAAAGCCCCATCATCAATGTTCCGAATGCTGCTGAAAGTGCAGTTGCAGTGAAAACGGCCCCCTGGCTCATCCCCGCTGCCCCTAAAACATTAGGGTTAACGAACAAAATATATGACATTGAAATAAAAGTGGTAAATCCCGCTAAAATTTCCGTGCGAATGTTCGTATTTAATTCATCAAGGCGAAAATACTTGCTAATTGCATTCAAGAAAAAATCCTCCAAACAGTAATTACGAATAAAACAACAAATGACATCTTATAACATTCGTATTAATCTGTAAAGAGGATTTTTTTATAAATCATGAATTAGCAGTTAGATATTCTGGGCAAGATAATCGTAAAGCATGTCCTTCTTAATCTGTTTTGTATCAACACCCATCAATTCCGCAATCTTAAATGCGTATGCGAGGGCTGTTGCTGGACCCCGACTCGTAAGGATCTTAGCTTGCTCATCAACAACAGTAATCTCTTCGTGGAATCGAGCGGTTGGAGCTTCCTTTTGAATCACCTCATTCATCCCGGGATAACAAGTGTAGTCATGGTTATCGAGTAATCCGTAACGAGCAAGGGCGATTGGGGCAGCACACATTGCCGCATCCCACTTACCTTCTTTATTACGTTGAACCATTAATTGCTTTAATTGTTCATTATCACGAAGTCGTTCAGAACCGCCCATTCCTCCTGGAAAAGCAACAAGGTCATAATCCAATAATTGATCACCAAGAACTTCATCACAGGTCAGCTTAATATTGTGAGCACCAAGAACTTCCTGATTTTCTAATCCGACCATTTTGGTTTCAACACCGAGCCGTCGAAGAACATCAACTACCGTTAGCCCTTCAACTTCTTCACAACCTGGAGCAAAAACAACCGCAACTTTTTTCATTATTACAAACATTCCTTTCTTTAACCGTTAATTAACTTGCTTATCTCTACCATGACCCGATCTGCTTCCGGCATTTGGTACACTGGAAAAATATGTGGTAGATCTCGCCCGACAACGAATTTAACCGGAACGTGCTGATCACGTAATTTCTGAACAAGCTGGGCACTATCCGGATACATGATTTCACGTGTCCCAACACATACAAAGACATCCCTTAACCCAGAAATATCACCATTAAGCGGTCTCAACCGATAATCATCATGCTTTGTATCATCAGCCCATAAATCGGCTGCTCGCCGTAAGCCCTTGACCGATAAAGTCACATCATGAGACTCATACTTTGCAATTGTTGGGTTATTTAGGTCAAGATCTAGCCACGGTGATAATAATACTAGGTGCCCTGGTTGTGGTAACTTTCTTTCCGTACAGTATTCACAAAAGCCCGCAGCCAATCCACCACCTGCAGAATCGCCCAAAAGTGTAATATCACTTACTGGTATTTGCTCATACAGTTGCTGGTATAGTCGAGTCAGTTGCTCGTAGGCTGTCTTAAAAGTATGATCAGGAAGTTGTGGGTAAAGGACAACGTAAACCCGGGCTCCCGTTTGCTGTGCCAATCGATCAGCGAATAACCATTGTTCCTTTACCGGTGGTTCAACATATGCTCCACCCGGCAAGTAGATGATTGCTTTTTGCTGCCCCGATTGTTCGTTTAAGACATAAGTCCGCATTGGAGCATTTGATAATTGGCGTAAATTAACGGTAAATGGTACCGCCGGCATAACGAAGTCCTCTCCGCTAACCTCTTGTGACTCAGCGAGCATTTGCCGAAAGCCCTGTTCATCCGCCATCCGCCGTTTAAAGCCACTCACCTGAATTTGTAATTCAACAAACGTTGCTCGTTGTGAACGGTGCTGTCCACAGCGGACTAAATCACAAACACTTTGGCCAAAATTATTTGCAATTTCAGAAGCAACATGATGTTGAAATCTTGGTAATCTTTTCATGAGCTGTCGAGCTCCTTTGATAAACTAGCCGTTTCTTCGTCGGCTTCAATCTAAATAGTTACCTTCATCGTAACACGATTACTACAGATAACTCCATTCAAATTTACTAAGTTTTGGCTTAAAATTGACTAAAAGGAAGTAATTAAATGCACCAGGAATCACTATTTGCACAATCAAATCAAAACACTCCATTGGCCAACCGGGTCCGACCAACCACCCTTGATGAATTCATGGGTCAACAACAATTAATCGGGAACGGGAAGGTTTTACGTGATTTAATCGAACACGACCAAGTTTCCTCACTAATCTTCTGGGGACCACCCGGTGTCGGAAAAACCACCTTAGCTGAAATTATCGCTCAACAAACTAAGTCCCACTTCATTACGTTTAGTGCGGTTACAAGCAGCATTCGCGATATCCGGAAAATTATGGAGGAAGCGGAGAAAAATCGGGAATTTGGTGAACGCACTATTTGTTTTATTGACGAAATTCACCGCTTCAACAAAGCTCAACAGGATGCTTTTCTTCCCTTCGTGGAACGCGGAAGCATCATCTTAATCGGTGCTACTACCGAGAATCCTTCCTTTGAAATCAATTCAGCACTTCTAAGCCGTTGTAAAGTCTTCGTCCTTAAATCATTAACGATTGATGATATTACTAACATTCTTAAGCGGGCAATCAAACACCCTGCTGGTTTTCCCGGGCTTAAGATCGATTATGACGACGATGCATTAACGATGATTGCTGAGTTTGCAAATGGTGATGCCAGGGTTGCCCTAAACACACTTGAAATGGCGGTGCTAAACGCTAACCACCATGATCACCAGGTTCAATTAACAACTGACAGCCTCAAGCAACTTATTAATATCAAGTCACTCCGCTATGATCAAAACGGCGAAGAACACTACAATGTCATCTCAGCCCTTCACAAGTCAATGCGTAACAGTGATGTTGACGCGGCAATCTACTGGTGCTCACGAATGATTGATGGCGGTGAGGATCCGTTATACATTGCCCGCCGTCTTGTTCGCTTTGCAAGTGAGGATATTGGATTAGCTGATACCAACGCATTAAATGTGTCCATTAATACCTTTCAAGCATGTCAATTTCTTGGGATGCCTGAATGTGATGTCCACCTGACGGAGTGTGTTATTTACCTTTCACTAGCACCAAAGTCCAATGCCGTTTACGAGGCACGGTTAGCGGCAAAAAAGAGTATCAAGAAAACTGGCAATTTACCTGTCCCACTTCAGATTCGAAATGCCCCCACAAAGTTAATGAAGGAGCTTCATTACGGGGATCATTATCAGTATGCACATGATACAAAGGATAAACTAACTTCGATGAAAACAATGCCACCCGAATTAGCTGGTCACCACTTCTATAAGCCAACTACTCAGGGACGCGAAGGACGATTTAAGGCCCGGATGGAACAAATTAACGAGTGGCATCGGGAAAATGATCATAAATAAAAAGCAACCTAAGACTAGCTCTTAAATTGGACTAATCTTAGGTTGTTCCGGTTTTAATGTCAAGGGCGGTTTTAAATTGTTTTTACGTTTCGTCCTCTGTTCCGAAGCCACATGATCGCAACCATTACCAGCGAAATGATAATTAAGGTAAGCGCAGTAATCACGATGTTTCGGTAACCGATGTAAAGAATATGACGCATCTCCGGTAAAAGTGAAGTAGGTAGACTAGTAGCTGTCTTCGCGTTTGATAATTTATTCAACATCCCCATCGTAATTCCATGGTGATGTTTAATCCCCTGTAACAACGCATTATTAAGAATTACCCCGTAGATAGCGGACATGAAAGTTTGGCTAAGGATCCGCATCAGGTACCCCATTGAAGTTGCAATTGGGACATCCCGTAATTCCGCATCGGTTTGAACGTTAATTTGCAAGATATTAAAGACTAAGCCAACACCAAAGCCTTCGAAAGCTCCAAGGAACATAATTAACCAGAACGGTGATGATTGACCACCAAGCAACAGTCCCAAGAAGGAGATAAAGATAGTCAAGGCCCCTAGCCCAACAATTGCATATTTTGACCACCGATATTGAATAAAGGGAACTAGTTCTGAACCAAGAAAGTCAGTTACGGCTCCGGGAATCTGGGTCATTCCACCAAGCAGTGCTGATAGCCCAAGAAGTCCCTGCGCCCACATTGGAATATAGATCACGAAAGCAATGAATGAGCCCCAAATAATCACGAAGAGCATAAAGTCAATTACTAATTCACGATTTGTAAAAAGGCGGTTAGGTACAATCGGATCGGCTGCATTACGGTCGACTTTCACCATCCACCACAAAAGGGCCAAGCCAATAGTAAAAAGACCAATGACAACCGGGAGTGAACCTACCCCAATCAGTTGAACAGCAACTAGGATTGCCATTAAGCTGCTAACTAACAGCGTTGCCCCTAAATAATCAATTGGCTTTCCGGCTGCTCGTTTATTTACGTTCTTGTAAAAAATTGCAATGATGGTAATCGCAACTAACGCAATTGGCACATTAACGTAGAACACCCAATGCCAGCTAAGAGCGTCAACAATCCACCCACCAAGTAACGGGCCAATAATTGAAGCCGTCCCAAAGCAAGCACTAGATAATCCCAAGACAGTCGCCCGTTTCTTGAGGTTAGTGTATATTTCAGCAAAGACAATAAAGGGAATTGTATTCATTCCACCGGCACCGACCCCCATTATTGCCCGGGCAATAATGAACCAAGTAATATTAGGAGCGAGTCCTTGAAAAATTGCGCCGACCGCAAAGAGCGATGTTGCACTAATGTAGGCAACCTTATTCCCCTTATGTTCACCAAACTTACTCCACAACGGGGTCGCAACCGCCATTCCAAACAGAAAGATAGCAACAATCCATCCCATATATTGAAGTGCATGCAAATCACTCGTAATCGCCGGCAATGCAGTATTGACAATTGTTCCGTCCATTCCTGCCATAATGTTAGACAGCAATAAGGCTCCCGTAACAATTGTTCGTCGTCTCTCTAACTCCAAGCTCTCATCTCCCTCTAAAATAAAGATAGAGGCCGGGAATTAACCTAGTCTCTTAACTATTTTAAACATGATAATACAACAGCGCAGTAGCTGGCTGGCAGTTCAAACGCTGATAAATCAGCATTTGACCAACCCCTAGTAGGCTAGCTTCGCGTCGACGGAGGTGGGACAACGAACTAGGCAAGCTAGTTCTGTCCCACTCTCATCTTCTTAATCAATTTAATTCTTATCGATAACTAGTCATGTATTATACAAGGGGATTCACTATTTGTAAAACCCGGTTAATTAATTTTATGGAGATATTTCCCCAATTGCTGCCAATCGTCGCGTATAGTCGGTTCAAGTTTCCGACTATACAAAACTGCAGCTGGATGATACATCGGAACTAACTTGGAATTAATCGTTGCTAGTTCATAGCCGCTCCCATCTTTTTTAGCATGTTGAATGGGTTGCTCTAAAAGTTGACCATGAAGCTGACCAATATTAGCTTTTGCTCCAAGGAGCCGCTGCAATGCGGTATTCCCTAACGGAACAATTATCTTCGGTTGAACCTGCTCAAGCTCCCAATCAAAGAGGTTAGCAAAAGCGAGCACTTCTTTCTTCGTTGGCGTGCGATTAGGTTTCTTAACGATAACTTTCCCGGTCTTTTTGTCGGTCACCCGCTTAATTGAATATGGGCGTTGGCGGACAACACTAGTAATATAAACATTCTCGCGATTATAGCCAATCGTTGCGAGCATCTTCATTAGTTCTTTCCCGGAGGCACCAGAAAACGGAATATTATGAACTTCCTCGTGCCGACCAGGAGCTTCACCAACAAGCATTATATCTGGCTTCAACTTTCCCTGACCGGGAGTAAAACCCGCCAAGTTATGTCCAGTAACCCGTTGGTGAACCTCAGCTAAGAGATCTTGTGGGTATTGAATGATCATCCAATCACTCCCTAACCATTATGACGCCACTTTGGATCGGTAATAATCCGGGCAGCAATTAAGCCAAGTGGCAAGAAAACAACAATTAACAAGGCCTTAGTGATCCACAATGCACCAACACTGATTGACGTTAGCCCCATATTATACATTGCCTGGTACATATACAGCCCAGGAACCATAATTACAATTGAAGGAACAGTAATCGAAATTTGTGGGTAGTGGATCTTCCGCTTAACAATTGAGGCAAGGAGTCCCGCAATTAAGGCTCCAATGAATGCGCATGCTCCAGCGGGGATCCCACTATAATCAACTAATTCGAGCCGTGTCGTATTGGCAACCGCACCGATTAGTCCGGCAATTGCCGCCATTTTCGGTGTACTGTTAAACATAATTGAGAAGCCAAAGACACCACCGAAACTCGTTGCAATCCGTAATAGCATTAGCGCAAGTGGTGACAATGGCCATGCGGCTAATGTTCCCGGACGTAACTTCACCGCCATCGCAACGATCCATCCAACCAGAGTTGCCACCACAATAATCGTAACTGCGTAGGCAAGTCGTTCAAGGCCAGAGCGCATATCCAATTTTGAAATGTCAAGGCCGCTGGTAATGAACGGAAATCCGGGAATAATAAAGAGCATTGCACCGATATATCCCGTTTCGTGCCGTGGACTAACGTGGAACATCCACTGCATACCAACAAAGGCAAACAGGTAGAAAAGGCAGGCAACCGCAACGCCAACAGAAACGCAAGCTAACAATGTGATGTGACGATCAATAAGCTTCCGTCGGACATAGTTTCCTAATCCCGCTCCAAGAAAACAACAGGCCATTTCTACCGGACCACCGCCAAGTAGAAAAACGAAGCAGCTACATGCTAAAGCTGCTGCTAAACCAACTTGAATCGGTGTGTAGTTCCCCCGACTATGGGCAATTTGCTCAAGACGATTATGGATCTCACCAATTGTCATCTCACTACCACGCTTGCGGAATTCATCAATGAACCGCTCCATCTTAGATAGCTTAGTGGTATTGATTCCAGTACTTGGCAGAGATAGTGCTTGAGTATAACTATGGTGAGCATCCATACAGGTATATTCTAGCGAAACCAGGCCAATATCTGCCGAACAAGTCATCTTTAATTCCCGGGCGACAATGTTCATTGAGTCCCGTACTCGCCAGGCCCCTGTCCCATAGGAAAGCATCATCAATCCAATTCGTCCAGCAATCGCTGCCCGTTCTACTAAGTTGGCCTCACCTGCTGGCGTAAAGTTGTCATTAGTAAAGAAATCCTGCCAGGGGATTGCCATATGGTGGTGCGATGAAATGTGTGCTGCTGGTTCGAAGCCCATTATTCCTTCCGTATCTTCTGCGTCACTTTTCTTCATGACTGCTCTTCCTCCGTCAATTCCATTTAATTTTAAGTTCACATAAACTATTATACTGACCCTGTCAACTCTTAATTATTTAAGTGAATTTGCTTTACTCGTTCAATGAAGTCCTTTTCATCGTCGCTAAGAACGTACCCCTCGCGGATTACGATCGATATATAAAATTTCTCCGGAATTGGGTCAAGGATATCTAGCGCTTTGATTCCCGGCTCATTGGTAGCGGCATCCTTAACCATTAAACTGATTCCCTTATCCTGACGAACAAGTTCCTTAATCCAGGAAATGTTTGGCAGACGATAAACTACAACCCGTGGTTTTATCTGAGCATAAGCACAATAGGCATGAAAAGCTGATTGGTGAACATATTGCTGATCGTAATTAATAAAATTCTGATCACCAAGCTCATTAAAGTGAACAGCATCTTTTTTTGCAAGCGGGTTTTCTTCACTAACTATCACACCGAATGGGCGGGTCGTTACTAATTCTGCAAAGACACCTTCCTCGTTAATCGATGATGTTGAACCCAAAATGGCAATGTCAATTTTCCCCTTCTGCAATTGGTCAAGTAAATCGTGAGAACCTACTGAAGTTATCCGAAGCCGGGAAAGGAGATCACCAGAAAATTCTTCAACTATTTTAGAAATGTATAGTTTCCCGATAATCAGTGGCAAGCCAAAACGAATCTGTTTCTGATTTGCCCGATCAATTTCTTTCCTGGTTAGATCAAGTTTATCGTTAATCAACACCGCATTTTCATAGAGAAGAAGCCCACTTCGCGTAATCATTTCATCACGGTGAAAACGATCCTTACGAATTAATTGAGTATTAAACTCTTTCTCTAACCGTTGAATTGCCTGCGTAATGCTTGGCTGGGATACCTTAAATTCCTTAGCAACCCGTGTATAATTTTTATATTTAACTAGCGCAACAAAATACTGTAAATCGCGGGTATTCATCTTTGCTCATTCCTTTTTTCTGATACATACCATATCTTACGCCATAATAGATTGGAACGGCAAGCGGAGAATAGTGGCGGGGATCTAAAAAAGACTGACGAGGGTTGTGTTCGTCAGCCTTTTTTTGGGGTTTGTTCGAGGTTGTACTGCGGCATAGTTGAGAACTGCTTGCCGCGACCGAGCCGAAACGTGTTCAGCATAAATTCACTCAAGATAAGATTCTACTGCAACATTGTCGAAACGTGCTTCGCCCGAGTTTCCTAGAGCTAGCAACCTCCTTCCCCAGTAGCTAACTGAGTTCTGTCACCAACTAGTTGGTAGCCAGAACTCTAGTTATCCTTGTGAAGGTTCACAGACGAAAACAAGTTTTCTAGTTCACTCTTTAGGCGCAAGTCGCCTTCGTCAGGAGAAATTGCTAGCCTTCCGGAAACTCTTTGGGGCAAAGACACTCTTTCATTACCACATTCCCAATACTTTCATCAAAAGGCTTCCGATGCCGATCCAAACGACGAGATAGAAGATCCCAAGGACAAGGTTAAGGGACCACCACTTGGATTGAGGAACGTATCCTGAACCGAAGAGGACTGGTGCTGGACCGGAAGCATAGTGGGTGGTTGATGCCATTAAGTTACCGAAGAAGCCAAGCATCAAGGCTGCTAGCATTGGTGGAACGTTAGCTGAGATGGCAACTGCCAAGAAGGCACTGTACATTGCGGTAACGTGAGCAGTTGAACTAGCAAAAAGGTAGTGTGAGTAGAAGTAAACGACGATTAAGATAATTAACACTAGTACCCAGTTCATTCCGTGAAGTGAACTACCAACGGCCTTACTTAACCAAGGAATAAATCCTAGGCTAGTTAATGAACCGGCCATCATAACTAGGACAGAGAACCATGTCAAAGTGTTCCAAGCACCAGTTTCGTGAAGGACATCTTGCCAGCTAAGAACACCACATAGTAGTAATAATCCTAAAGCAATGAACGCAGCAAGTGTTGCGTCAATACCAATGAAACTCCCGACAATCCAAAGAACTAATGCTAAGACAAAGATTACGGCCATCAACTTTTCTGGAAGAGTCATTGGACCCATTTCAGAAAGTTGGTCTTCTGCCCATTGCTTAGCGTTTGGGGTTTCCTTAATTTCAGGTGGGTACATCTTGTAAATTAACCATGGTACAACAACTAATGAAATAATTCCTGGTACCAAGGCAGCCAAGAACCAGCCAACCCAAGTAATGTTAACCCCGTTTCCCTTCGCAAGGGTTTGAACCAGTGGGTTAGCAGCCATCGCGGTCATAAACATTGCGGCGGTGATCATGTCACCATGGTATTCCGCAAAGATTAAGAATGAACCGATTTTCCGCGATGTCCCCTTCTTTGGATCAGAGCCAAATGATTCTGATAATGACTTAATAATTGGGTACAAAACACCACCAGCACGAGCAGTATTACTTGGTGTTGCCGGTGCTAAGATCAGGTCAACCCCAATTAATGAGTAGGCCAACCCAAGGGTCCGCTTACCAAAGGCTTTTACGAAGTTCAAGGCAATTCGCCGACCGAGACCGGTTTTGATAAAGCCTCGAGCAATGAAGAAGGCCATCGCAATCATCCAAATGGAAGCATTACCGAAACCGACAATTGCCTTTTCCATTGGCACGGTCTTAGTGAGAACCGTTAAAGCAAACGCAACGATTGATACACCACCAATTGGCAGTGGTCGAGTAATACATGCAATAATCGTTGCTACGAATAAGGCAAACATATGCCAACCAGCGACTGGAACCGCAGCTGGCTTTATTGGGGTCATAAACCATAAGATTAAGCCAACAATAATTGGCCAAATGAACCCCTTATAATTTACGCTTTCTAATTTTTTCATCTTTCCGTCCCTTAATTAAATAGTAATAATTGCATTTGGCGGTACTACACCACCAGTTTTGCTGTATTTTTATAATCCCCGTGCGTAAAGTGTAACTTGTTGTCCTGCCTGACGACCAAAGACGATCGTTTCAGCAATTGAGTTACCACCAACACGGTTATTTCCGTGGAGACCCCCAGCAACTTCACCGGCTGCGAAGAGGCCCTTAATAATGTCACCATTACCATCAAGCACTTGTGTCTTTGGTGTTACGTGAATTCCACCCATTGTGTAGTGGATTGCTGGAGCAATGTGGATGGCGAAGAATCCAGGTTTAGTAATTCCCCGATCCATCCCCGTCGTCCGGTTAAATTCTGCATCATTATGGTTTTCAGCCGCATCATTCCAAGTCTTCACTGTTTGAGCTAGGTTGCTTGGATCCACGTTAATGTTCTTAGCCAAATCTTCAATGGTATCACCGTGAACAACAAGACCAACCTTATCGTAAAATTCGATGGCCTTGACATGATCACGAATTCCTTGGTCAAAGATTAAGTAAGCACTATGTTCTGGCAAGGCAGTAATAGCATTAGAAACAATCTTTCGAGTATTCAACTCGTTAACAAAACGTTTTCCTTCTCCATTAACCAAGATTGCCCCTTCACCACGAACGGCTTCACCGATTAAGTAAACGTGAGGATTGTCCTGTTGAACAGTTGGGTGAACCTGGACAAGATTCATTTGCATTAACTCAGCACCAACACTTTCAGCTAGCTTTAACCCGTCACCGGTAGCACCTGGTTGGTTCGTAGTCTTGTAGCTTTCGAGATCTGGACGGAACCGTTTGATGTATTCCTTTGAAGCTCCAAATCCACCAGTAGCCAAGATAACAGCCTTAGCATTAATCGTCTTAGTAAGTCCGTCAGCGTTAACTTCAACACCGTTAACCCGACCATCATTAGCTTGGCGTAATTGGGTAACCTTAGTCTTGTTGAAGACCGGAATATTTTCCTTAGCAACAACTTCCAAGAGACTCTTTACTAGGAATCCACCAATTGGAGCCATGCTTGCTGGACGGTGAGTCCGTTTTTTGGACATTCCACCAGTGATAGTAATGTCATCCAACTTAATGTCGTGATCGGCTAACCAATCAATTGCCGGTGCTGTGTGGTAAACAAAGTATCCCAGCATATCCTTATCGTTTAAGCGACCACCATCTTTATAAGTTTCGTGGTAAAAGTCCGCAACGTTATCAATTACGCCGTGGTGAAGTTGGACATTGGTTTCAGCAGCGTTCATTCCGGAAGATGCCCGGTTAGTGTTTCCACCGAGTTCCTCTTCCTTTTCTAAAACAGCAACCTTCATTCCCAATTCATTTGCTTGAATGGCGGCTGAAAGGCCTGTTCCACCAGAACCAATAATTACAACGTCATAGTCATTTTCTAACTTGCCAACAGATGTTGGTTGAAATTTTGCCATTACGCAGTTCTTCCTTTCACTATTAATTCAGAAGCTAATATTAGTCTTTACGGTCAACGTTGGTCATCTTTAACATGTCCATCCATTCATCGTATTGTTCTTCTGTTACCTTGCCTGACTTCAATGCGGCTTCTTTTAAGGTACTTCCTGCCTTATCAGCTGCTTGAGCAATCTTAGCACTGTCATGGTAACCAATATGTGGTGACAATGCAGTAACAGTCATTAATGAGTTATCAACTAATTCTGCCATCCGTTCTTCGTTAACAGTCATGCCATGGATCATCTTGTCAGCAAAGCCCATGATTGTTCCAGTCATCAAGTCAGCAGATTCGAGGAAAGCATCAATCAATACTGGCTTGTAAACGTTCATTTCAAAGTTACCTTGTGATGATGCCATTGTTACAACAGTATCATTACCAAATACCCGTAAAGCAGCCATTGTTACGGCTTCGGCTTGGGTTGGGTTAACCTTACCAGGCATGATTGAAGAGCCAGGTTCGTTAGCTGGAATGTTTAATTCACCATAACCAGCACGTGGACCAGAACCTAGGAAACGAATATCTTGGGCAATCTTAAACATATCAGCAGCAAGACTCTTTAATGCGCCATGAACAACGTCTAAGCCTGAGTGATGAGCCAAGCCATAGAATTTGTTTGAATCTGCGGTTAGGTTCAAGCCATAAACTTCACTGAGCTTTTCAGCAATCTTTTCTGGCATCCCTTCAGCGGCATTCAGACCAGTACCAACGGCAGTTCCACCAATTGCCAATTCGTTCAATGTTGGTTCAAGGGTCTTAATGTAGTCAAGATCGTGTTCGAGGGCAGCTACGTAGCCGGATAATTCTTGACCAAAAGTCAATGGAACGGCATCTTGCAAGTGAGTCCGACCAACCTTAACAGTGTGCATGTACTTCTCTTGCTTTGCCTTTAATTCATCAATCAAGTGTTGAACAGCTGGCTTCAACTTATCAAGAGCTTCCAAGGCAACAACGTTCATTGCTGTTGGGAAGGTATCGTTAGAACTCTGACCCTTGTTAACATCATCGTTAGGTAAGATTTCAATGTCAGGGTTGATTTGGTGTGCCTTGTGAGCAACTACTTCGTTTGTGTTCATGTTGGTCTGCGTACCAGAACCAGTTTGGTAAACCTTCAATGGGAAGTCTTTACGTAAGTCTTCATCACTTAAAGCTAAAAGTTCATCAATTGCTTGAACAATCAAGTTTCCCTTTTCTGCGGAAATTGCCTTGGTTTCCATGTTAGCTTGGGCAGCAGCCTTCTTAATGTTCAATAAGGCACGAATAATGGCTAATGGCATGTACTGACCGGTTGGGAAGTTATTGCGACTCCGTTCTGTTTGTGGGCCCCAAAGTGCATCCGCGGGGATTTGAACTGGACCAAGAGTATCTTCTTCAGTACGGTATTTTGTCATTGTAAAAGCCTCCATTGTATAAATAAACTATCTATTTGTGAAATATTACACATTAATTACACTACTATCCTAACGCGGATTATTATTCATAGTCAAACTTTTAGTACGTTATAATTTTCACTTATACCATTCTCTAAGTTGTGTATTATATCAACGTTCTCAGGCTCTTATATAATATTTTTCACAAATCAAGGCAAATAAAAAATCCAGCTATTTTCTCACGAAAATAACTGGATTTTTGCCGAGATTAAGATTAAAATCACAAAGTTATTGAACATAATTATTCAATCTATTGATTAGTCGTTATTATTAACCGTCACTTTCTCCATGATAATATCCTTTTTTGGCTTATCCATATTATCACGCTTGGCTTGACTAATTTTCTTCACAACGTCCATTCCGTCAATTACCTGGCCAAACACCGTGTGACGATGATCTAACCATGGAGTACCACCGACTTCAGCGTAGTGATCGATAATTTCTTCTGGATAGCCGACAACCTTCATTTGTTCAATCATGTTAGCTGGAACATGTTCATTTGACACAATAAAGAACTGACTACCATTTGTATTTGGACCAGCATTAGCCATTGAAACCGCTCCGGTAAAGTTGAAAAGTTCATCAGAAAATTCATCCTCAAATACTTTTCCATAGATACTTTTACCACCACGGCCAGTACCAGTCAGGTCACCACCTTGAATCATGAAGTCAGGAATAACCCGATGGAAAATAACGCCATCATAGTAACCCTTCTCGGCTAACTGAATAAAATTATTAACCGTCTTTGGGGCTTGTTTCTCAAATAACTGAATTGTTATCTCGCCAAGGTTAGTTTTAATCGTTACTTGTGGTCCCTTGGCAGCCGCAAGATTTAGCTGTGGATATTGCATTTTGTTTTCTCCTTAGGTTTTTTAGGAGGCTAGGTGACATGATCGAGATCTGCGCAGTAGCTGGTGGTTCTAAGGCAACATGGTTGAGATCTGTTCGCCAGAAACTTGCTAGAGCTAGCAACCTCCTTCCTAGGCAACATAGCTTAAACGTGTTCAGCCTAACCTTCCTCGAGCTAACGTTCTAGGCTACATAGTCGAGATCTGTTCGCCGTGACCGCAATCTCCGTCTAACTATCCCGTCCTTGATTGTAAACAATCATCGTCCGGGATTCCTTAGTACTCGATTGCTAGTCCGTCACGGCTCACACTCTAATCACACACGCACCCTTTATGTCGCCGCGTTTGACGTATTTAAGGGCATCGAGGACATTTTCAAATGGGTATTCGGTGACTTCGGGGTGGATGTCGAGGCGGTCGGCAAGGGTGAGGAATTCTTCACCGTCACGACGGGTATTACTTTCGACACTTGTTAATGTCTTTTCGTGGAAGAGGTGTTTCTGGTAGTTCAATTTTGGAACATCGGACATGTGGATTCCGGCCATTGCAAGGGTTCCCCCTGGAATTAGGCTTTCAAGTGCTGGCAATACAATGTCGCCTACTGGGGCAAAAATGATTGATGAATCTAGCGGAACATCGGAAAGATCATATGCTCCATTGGCTGAAACACAACCAAGCTGAAGGGCAAACTTGCGGGCATCGGCACCTCGCGTAAAGACATGAACCTCTACCCCTTGAGCAAGGGCGATCTGTGCTGTGATGTGAGCGGATCCGCCAAAGCCATATAGGCCAAGGCGACCACCTGCAGGAACATTTGCCCGTTCGTATGCCCGATAACCAATAATCCCAGCACAAAGTAATGGTGCTGCTTCGAGATCATTGAACTTAGCAGGGATCCGGTAAGCAAAGCCCTCTGGTACGGTTACGTATTCAGCATAACCACCATCGTGATCCCAACCGGTATAGACTGAATGAGGACAAAGGTTTTCGTGACCAGAACGGCAGAACTTGCAGACGCCGCAAGCATGACGGAACCACGGAATCCCAATCCGTTCACCTAACTTAAACCGTTGTGTCTCTGGTCCAAAGGCAACAACCTTACCAACGATTTCATGTCCCGGCGTAACGTGCTCATGATGAACTGGTAGATCACCTTCCGCAACGTGTAAATCGGTATGGCATACCCCACACGTGAGGACTTTGACAAGGACTTCACCACGTTTAGGCTTAGGAACCGGTTTAGTCACTAGTTTCAGTGGTGATTTTTCACCGTCAATTGGTCCGGGAGTCGTTACTTCCCACGCAAGCATCGTTTCTGGAATCTCAACTTGATTACTCATTTTTAGGACCTCTTTTAATTAACTTTCTATCCTTTATTGTAATCCTTTTCTACTAATTGTGAATTATTAAACAATTTTACTGGTAGCGTTTGGCAATTCTTGTTGTTAGCTCAACCCACTTCTTTTGTAATTGGTTAACGTTAAAGCCTTCGTTGATAGTTGGATCATCCTGCGCCGCCAGTTCTAATCCCGCGGTTCCACCAATATCATCAACGATTCCTTTACCACTACCAGATAATACCTTAGGATCCGTTGATATTAAGCGATAACGGCTGCTTGAGCTAACCTTTTCTACAAGAATATTAAATTGCCACGAATCGCCAAAATCATATTCAAGCGTTAACCGATCTCCCTCTTTGATTTCTCCTAACCAATGAAGAGTAATGTTTTCACCACCATCAAGGTAAGGTAACTGATAATTCTTCTTATTTAAGCGCAAGTCATACAGGTGTGAACCAGTTGCACCAAAACTAGCCATGATAAAGTAACAGAAGTCATCAAGACGAGTTTCGCCATTAAACCGAAATCGGCGCCACATACTTGGCTGGTAATCGGCTAGTGATACCTTTACCTGGTACTGAAGCTTTCGATAGTTATAAGCATGTCTTAACGAAGAACGACGGCGTGCTAGTTCAGATTCAGCACTGTGGAGCATCCTTTCTAACCGGTAACCGGCCTTAGCAGGAGTAGCATCATCAATTGCCTGGTTCAAAGCCTGACTAAACTGGTCAAAGTCAGCATTCGCAAATAGGTGCTGACGCTTAAGGAAACGACCAAATTCCCGGAAAGATGCTCCCATCCCCCGATACTTTGAAGTCGTCAAACGTTCATTATTTCGTTTGCCATAATTAAAAACATAGTAGTAAATTGCTGAAACATCATCGAGGATCGTATTCCCGAGTTCTGCAAGATACGATAAGTAGTCGGTTGCATAATCAGTATCACGATCAATAATTTGGTCACTCTTCCCCAGCTGTTCCAGTGATAATTGGTAGTCCTTAATAATCTCCTCACTAACTTCAGATTCGTTCATAACGTCATTTAGTGACTTGGAATGATAAAGGTAGCGCCGGTTATGCTCGTTAAGATTGGGGTGCGCAGCTAAAGCAAAATTGTTGATAACGTAGCTTTCAAATAATTCGGTAGCTGTTTGAATTTCATTTGTTTCAATATTCTGCAACTTAAGGTTCTTCATTAAAGCTAAGGAAATTGCCGGGTTGCTAGGATCATCGTCCCATTGAATAATATCAGGACGTGTCAATAAGTTTTGAAAGATTTGCAGCCGCTGCTGAAGGGCTGGAGTAACGGGACGAACAAAACTCACCTGTTTTAATTGCTCATCACGAATCATTCGAATCTTGACCCGTGGAACCGGTAAAACTTCTAGCAGCCTAATCAGTTCTCTTTTGAATGCCGCTGTAAATGAACGCGGATCACTGAACTGTTGGGGATGACGAACAATTACTGGTAATGAAAGAAGGTTATTCATCACGATCATAAAGTCACCCGTTACCCTGATGGACCATGCACCGGTACTCATCAGTTGCTGCTCATCAACTAGCCTTGTATTGGCATGTAAATGCTGGGCAACATTGTTTTCAACAGCAATTAACACCATCATCACTCCCTCTTTAAAACGTATTTAACTTAAAACTCACGCTTTGTGGATCTTTTCCCCTTTCTATTGTGACAGAGTAATTAACCGAAAACAAATATTCTAGACATTAAGCATGAAAAACTTAAAATAAATACAAAACACGAAATAATAAAGGAGTAACGAAAAATGATCGATTCAGGTAAATTAGACATTTTTGATCTGAAAAAAATTAAAATCAACCGAACTGCTAAAGAATTGGAAGATGCAGGAAAAGAAAGTCAATCTAAAGTTAGCAGTGCTCAATTAGCGGCTTTTATTCCGGTCCATCGGGATCCAGTAGCGGCAATTCAAAAGACAGAATCTAAAATGATCCAGGAACTCCTTCCCCTCCGCCATGAACGAATGCTTGCAAGCAAGTTTGCCTTCTTCCGGGGAACGGCAGAGTTAATGGAGCAGGATCTTAAGAATCAATATCAAAGTCACATTCCGTTAGTTATCTGTGGGGATTCTCACGTTAATAACTATGGATTCTACGCCTCACCAGAACGACAATTAATCTTTGGTTTAAACGACTTCGATGAATCACGAATTGGTAACTGGGAAAGTGACCTCAAACGGCTCCTGGTTAGTGCCAGACTAGCTGGTGAGGAAAACGGCTTTAGTAGCGCTCAAATAGATGATGTCCTCTACTTAATTACTAAAACCTATCGCCATAGCGTTAAGCGCAATAGTAAATTGAGTCTCTTCGATCGTTTATACTCTTCGTACGAAATCCACGATCTAATGGCAGCAATTGACACGATGAAGAGTAGTGCCAATCAAATGAACGAAATTTTTCATAAAATCACCAAGAAGAGTGCCCGGAGCAACTCAGAACAAATTGTCAAAAAGATGACCGAAACTGACGAAAACGGTAATCTAAGGTTCATCGAAAATGCCCCACGAGCAAAGCATGTTTCTGCACAAAAATACGCTGAAATTCTCGAAGGATTTTCTCATTACCGGGACAATGTTCGTCAAGATATTCGGATTTTTCTTGGCAACTTCAGTATTTCCGACATTATTCGTTACAGCGTCGGTATCGGCAGCTTTGGTACCCGTTGCTACCTGATCCTCCTCATCGGTAATGAGGGTAGCCATTTAGTTCTTCAGGTCAAGGAAGCAATGCCACTCCGCTATAACCTCCTCCGTTTGCCAATCGCTGAGGCAATCAAGAACGGAACTATGGCCGGACGGAGAATTGTTACCGCTCAAAGAACTCTCCAATCATCATCCGATCCTTTCCTCGGCAGTACTGCTTTTGGTGGACGAAGTTATTACATTCGCCAATTCCGTGATATGAAAGAATCAATCAAGATGGAGAAGCTTGACTACGAAAGTTTTAATCTTTACTGTCAAATCTGCAGTTCACTACTAGCGATGGCTCATTTTCAAAGCCCTACTGCGCCGATGATCCGTGGTTACCTAAAGGGACAAAAGAAACTAGATGAAGGTTTTGTCGAATGGACGAATTCCTATGCACAACAAGTTGCTAATGATTACGAGGCTTTCCGCACTAGTCTACAGACAAACAAGAAACTGTCAAATTAACATCAAGTATTAACCCATTAATTAAGTGTGGTAAAATAGTTTTTGTAAGTATTGAAGCGCTTACTTCTATGAGGAGGCAAATATAATTATGAATATTACTAAAGTGCCATTTGGAACTTATCAAGAAAAGCCAGTTACTAAGTATGTTTTGACGAACGATCACGGTGTCCAAGCAGGAATTTTGGACTTTGCTGGCCTGTTACAATCATTTAAGGTCCCAACAAAAGATGGTGGGAAGGCTGATATGATCTTAACCTCAGAAAATCTCGATGAATTTACTAACAACGGTTTCTGCACCAACAGGCTGATCGGACGTGTCGCTGGTCGGATAGCTGATGGTCAATTTGAAATTAACGGTAAGGAATACCATCTTGAACAAAATGAAGGAAAGAATACCCTTCACGGTGGAACAAATGGATTCTATAGTCACATTTGGAATGTTGACTCAACTAAGGAAACAGCAAATGAAGTTACCATTACTTTGAGTCTAACCCTAACCGAAAAGATGGATACGTTCCCAGGAACAATTCACGTTACTGCAACTTATACTTTAGATAATGACGACAACCTCACTTTGAAGTTTAGCGCTAACTCTGATGCCGATACCCTATTTAACCCAACTAACCACACGTATTGGAACATGGCCAAGGC
Organism: Limosilactobacillus sp.; assembly: GCF_022651205.1. Lineage (GTDB taxonomy): Bacteria > Bacillota > Bacilli > Lactobacillales > Lactobacillaceae > Limosilactobacillus. Next base: position 3,218 of record NZ_JALCQI010000003.1, on the reverse strand, counting down.
AAGTGCAAAGACGGTTGATCAACTGAAGCTCTATGTTAACTCCAAGAACCACTTGGCTGTTGACGACGGTAAGATCCCTACCGGAGAAAAGCTTGCTAATGAAGGAACACCTTTCGACTTTAGTACACCAACTAAGTTAGGTGATGCTCTGAAGGAAATGGCTTCTACTAAGGAAAATGGTTTTGACGACATTTGGGAAGTTGAACCAAGTCTTACTGAACCAGTTGCCACCCTTGAAGATCCAGAAAGCGGTCGTAAGATGACTCTTTATTCAGACCGGAACGCACTAATTATGTACACCATGAACTCTGATGATCCGGCTGTTTATAACCACGGTGAAGTTCATCCTCACCTAGGAATTGCAATGGAAGCTCAGACACTTTCCGATGCTATCCACCATCCTGAATTTGGTGACATTGTTCTTCATCCAAACGAAGAAAAGAACTGCACTATCAAGTGGCACGTGGAATACTAGAAACTTATATTGAGAATAGAAAAGGTCGTGAAGAAATTGTCTTCACGACCTTTTTGGGTATGTGGTTATAATATGGTTAAGGATAACGCGGTAGCTGAGAGCGGTTCAGCCTAAGTTTCCTCGAGCTAGCGACCTCCTTCCCCAGTAGCTAACTGAGTTCTGTCACCAACTAGTTGGTAGCCAGAACTCTAGTTATCCTTGTGAAGGTTCACAGACGAAAACAAGTTTTCTGGTTCACTCTTTAGGCGCAAGTCGCCTTCGTCAGGAGAAATTGCTAGCCTTCCGGAAACTCTTTGGGGCGAAGACACTCTTATTAGAACCATCCATTTTTTTGCACATTATCGGTGGCTTTGACGGGGATGGTGAATGGGGACATTCCGGTTGGTTTGAGGGTGATGTAACCAACGTGTTGGCCACGTTTAACGGGAGCTTTTAGTTGATGAGTAATTGAGCGGTCGGCTCGTAAGATATTTAGATTGGCTTTCACGCTATTTGTGGTTGTACCTTTAGGAAGCCAAATTGTCGTTGTTTTCTCCAATTTTAAGCCAGTACTGTGCTTATCTTTTGCGTGAACAACATGAGCATCCTGAACTCCCCGAGAGAGTTGCTTAATGGAATTAACTTGGGTTGGTTGATAAACATCTGTTAGTTTTTCATAGAACTGCTGGGCATCCTTTGATTGGGCATTCCAGTCACCTTTTGTATGAAGAGCCACGACGATTATTCGGCGTCCTGCAAATGTCCCGGTTGAAATAATACATTTTCCGGCAGTATCGGTATTACCAGTCTTTAAACCATCAATAGTACCATTTTTCGGTGCAAAGCCATTTTCTGGTAATAGGGAATTAATATTAATCATCCGGTACTCTTGATTGGCACTAACCCGAAAGTTGGCAAATTTTGTCTTGGTAATCTTTAACGAGTCGGGATAAGTTTCAATCAAGTATTTTGAAATAAGGGCCATATCCTTAGCAGAAAACTGGTTTTCGGCGGTCTTCTTAGCGGCCTTCACCCTATTTTTTCCTAAATCACCATTAGCGAGGCCGATCATGTTGTAGATCTTGGCGTCGGTAACTCCGGCCTTTTTTGCAACTGCCTGCATCTTCTTGTTAAATGCTTCAGTGCTTCCCGCATCTGCTAATGCCAACGCCTCTGCGCTCCCATCCGCAGAAACGATCATCATTGATTCAGCCAATTGGCGAATTGTGTAGCTTTCTCCCGCGTTTAACGGAACATTAGAAAAGTGCCAATCATTTGCGACCTTAGCAACTGCTGGTGTGATCTTAACCTTTTGTTGCCAGCGCAAATGATGGTTCTTAACGTCTTGTTCAATTACTGCTAACGTAAGGACCTTAGTTAAAGAGGCTACCGGATAAGTCTTATTGGCATTCTTTTGGTATAATACCTGTCCTGTTTCAGCATCAATAGCATATGCAGCTCGCGCGTTTAAATTTAACTTCGTTGCGTCCGCTTTGACCGAGTTAATTTCCCCAATACTAACTACATTTACGGTCAAAATAGCTATCAGAAACATAATTATTATTTTTTTGAATTTTTTCATCACACTATCGTTTCCCTCTCTCTAAATTATCAGTCTCAATCATAGCGTATTCAGATGTTAAGGGGGTAACTTTTTAATAACATTTTTGAAACATCCCCCAATTGTTTAAATTATCTTAATAATTAGTCCCAGCAACATTCTTTTTTCTAAAATTACTGGTATGATTATTTAATGTTATCAAATTAAAGGAGAGTTTTCATTATGCGTGAATCGCGTCGTCCACGATTTAATCGTCGCAAAATTTTATTATTTATCTTTATAATTTTGGCCGCTTTCTGGGGGATTCACCACTTTACCGCCACTAGTCCTCGACTTAAATCTGCTTGGAATAAGATTATTTTTACGTCGAATAATAATGTCGCTATTGCCGTCTATTCACCGAAGACTCACCGAACCTATGCTTCTTCCAATGTTCCCAACCATAAATTTCATATGGCAAGTACTGTCAAGGTTAGTATTCTCGCTGGCCTTTTGATTAAACAAGACGGCACCCTCTCTACTCACCAACGCTCATTAGCCAAGCAAATGATTGAAGCCAGTGACAATAACTCAACTAGTGAGTTATACAATGATTTAGGCGGTCAATCAGGGCTCCAATCAACCTTTAACCGGTTTGGAATGAACAATTCAACAGCTGACACCTCCTGGGGGTTAAGTACCACCACCCCCAAGGATCAAATCAAACTGCTGAATAATATTTTTTACAAGTCTAATCTTCTTTCCACAAATTCACAGCAATATATTAGCAACCTCATGAGCAATGTTGAAAGTGACCAAATTTGGGGTGTTTCAGCCTCAAGCAACAACTTTGCGTTAAAGAACGGCTGGCTTGAAAATGGTAAAGAAAAATGGATCATTAACAGCATCGGTTACGTTAAGAACGAGAATGGTACTTCTTACACAATTGCAATGTACAGTGATAAAAACCAATCAATGCAAACTGGTGAAGAGGTTCTCAACCAACTCGCCCGTGTTACCAAGCCAATATTGAATTAAAAATCAAGTCTAAAAGAGGCTGGAAATTAACTCAGTCTCTTTACTATTTTAAAGATGATAATGCAATAACGCAGTAGCTGGCTGGCAGTTCAAACGCTGATAAATCAGCATTTGACCAACCCCTAGTAGGCTAGCTTCGCGTCGTAGCCATCCTTGCGGAGGTGGGACAACGAACTAGGCAAGCTA
>NZ_JALCQI010000002.1 GCF_022651205.1 Limosilactobacillus sp. | reverse complement strand
CAAATTCAGGTAAGTTAAAAGGAACCATCCTCATAGATGATTCCTTTAGACCAATTTTACAATGTAAAGCGAAAATTTTCTGATCAACACTACTTGACGTAGAGCCTTTTTTTGTTGAATAGGATAGGGCTGCATAGTAAAGCAACCTGTTTCTGCTGTATAATTATTTTGCAAAGGTTGCTCAACCTAAGTTAGCTTTAACAAGATTACGAAATGCAATCTTTTCTTTGTCACCATTAGCCGAGCAAAGTCGGATTATTTCCAAGGTAGAACAATTATTTGATTTAATAAATCAAAATTAAATTCACAAATGTATTAAAAGTGATGCGCATATAAAAGGATCCTTTAATATAACGAGAATATATATTTAGATTGAGTAAAGGGGATGATTATTATGGATAAGGCAACGGAATTTTATGACTGGTTTCATAGTTTGACACCTGCAGAAATTAAGCGAATGGCTGATAACGAAACGGATGAAAGCAAAAGATTGTTTCTCTATGATCTGTTAAATTCTAGACTGCGAGAAGTTCAAAAACCAATCATTGAAGGGAAGTTTGTCCTTTGATGCCTGAGTATATAATTTTAGCTGGGGTAAATGGCGCAGGTAAAAGCACTCTATATAGGTCTTTGCTAAATAATGATAAGAATTATGTGTTGATTAATGCCGACAAGATTTTACGATCAATGCATGGGGATTGGCATTCTGATCTGGATAATTTAAAAGCAATGCGGGTTGCTGTTACTAAGCTAAAGCAAGAGTTGTTATCGGGACATAACGTTATCCAGGAGACGACACTTGCTTCAAGTCGGAAGGGAATCTTGAAATTTATTAACTTTGCCAAAAACCGAGGGTATACAGTGCGCTTAGAATATGTAGGCTTGGTTAGCGCCAAACTAGCTGTTAATCGAGTTAAATTACGAGTCTCCAAGGGTGGACATGGTGTAAAACCTGATCTGGTTACTCGGAGATATACCAGGAGCTTGTAACGATTAGTCGAGCTTTACGATGAATTTGATGTGATAGAGCTTTGGGATAACAGTTTGGGTGACACAGAATTAATATACTCGGCGGATCATGGTAAAGTACTAATTAATAAAGTTAAGGACTATAGTTGGGTCCCTGATGACATCGAAGAAAAGTATAGTTAAATTTTGGAAAGGTAGTTCGTGACTTTAATGGTCACGGACTGCTTTATTTTTAGTAAAATGTATTAAAGTTTACTATCTTCATTTAAATGAAAGCGCTATACTTGATTTGTAATGAATTTTTTAGGAGGAATTTCGCCGATGGAAGCAAATATCAAATGGTTGGATGATCCGGAGACTTTTCGGGTTAACCAGCTACCAGCGCATAGTGACCACCATTTCTACCGTGATTATGCAGAGTGGCAGAAACACAAGAGTAGCTTTGAACAAAGTCTTGATGGTCAATGGCAATTTAAATTTGCCTCAACGCCTCAGGAGAGAATTAAGGATTTCTATCAAGTTGACTTTGACGCTAGTGGCTTTGATCAGATCGAGGTTCCTAGTGAAATCGAATTAAGCGATTATGCACAGAACAATTACATTAATACGTTAATTCCGTGGGAAGGGAAAATTTATCGTCGCCCTGCCTATGCACTAAGTCAGGATGATCCTGAAGAGGGCTCTTTTAGTGAAGGCGAAGATAACACCGTTGGCCTTTATTTGAAGCATTTTGATCTAAATGATGAATTAAGGGGAAAGCAAATCCGTGTCCGCTTTGAAGGTGTTGAGCGGGCAATGTACTTGTGGCTAAATGGTCACTTTATTGGTTATGCTGAAGATAGTTTTACACCGTCTGAGTTTGATTTAACCCCATACATTCAGGATGAGGACAATGTGATTGCGGTAGAGGTATTTAAACACAGTACTGCTTCGTGGATCGAGGATCAGGATATGTTCCGCTTCTCTGGAATCTTTAGGAGTGTTGAATTGCTGGCACAACCGGTAACCCACCTAGAAGACTTCACATTGAAGCCACGGGTTGCTGATAATTACCGTGATGGTGAACTATCAATGGACCTTAACCTTGTTGGTGAACATGCCGGAAACGTTCATGTATTAGTTAAGAATCATGCAGGAAGTACTTTACTGGATGAAACGAAGCCAATTGACAGCAATGTGACAATTGCACCACACGAATTTAAGGATGTTCATCTTTGGGATAACCACGATCCTTATCTTTACCAATTGTTGATTGAGATTCATGATGAAGATGGCAATCTGATTGAGTTAGTTCCTTACCAATTTGGTTTCCGGAGAATTGAGATTAGCAAGGACCACGTTGTTCTTTTAAATGGAAAACGGTTGATTATTAACGGTGTCAACCGCCATGAATGGGACGATCACCGTGGCCGTTCAGTTACAATGCCGGATATGCTTAGTGATATTCACACCTTTAAGGAAAATAACATTAATGCGGTTCGGACTTGTCACTATCCAGACCAAATTCCTTGGTACTACCTGTGTGACCAAAATGGTATTTACATGATGGCGGAAAATAACTTGGAATCGCACGCTACCTGGCAAAAGATGGGGGCCATTGAACCTTCAGATAACGTTCCGGGATCTGTTCCCCAATGGAAAGAAGTAGTCGTTGACCGGGCACGGAGCAACTATGAATTCTTTAAGAACCACACGGCAATCTTGTTCTGGTCTCTTGGGAATGAATCGTTTGCTGGTGACAACCTAGTGGCTATGCAACAGTTCTATAAGGAGCATGATGATAGTCGGTTAGTTCACTATGAAGGAGTTTGTCATACTCACGATTATAGTGATCAAATTCCAAGTATGGATCCAGATAATTACCTACCAAAGGGTGGTACTAAGGATTATCGGGATCAAATCTCGGATGTTGAAAGTTGGATGTACTTACCACCAAAGCAGGTTGAAGAATATCTAAAGAACAATCCAGATAAACCATTTATGGAATGTGAGTACATGCACGATATGGGTAATTCCGCTGGTGGAATGGGATCATACATCAAACTTCTTGATAAGTATCCTCAATACTTTGGCGGCTTTATTTGGGACTTCATCGACCAAGCAATCCAAGTAAAGGACCCAATCAGTGGACAAATGGTTATGCGGTATGGTGGCGACTTTGACGATCGTCATTCAGATTACGAATTCTCTGGTGATGGTCTAATGTTTGCTGACCGGACACCAAAACCAGCTATGCAGGAGGTACGTTATTACTATGGCTTACACAAATAAATTACACGTGATCTACGGTGACGGAACGCTGGGAATTGGTGGCGATGGCTTTCACTATATCTTCAGTTACGAAAAAGGCGGCTTAGAATCGCTGAAACTAAACGGCAAGGAATGGCTTTACCGTGTTCCAACACCAACATTTTGGCGGGCAACCACCGATAATGATCGGGGAAGTGGCTTCAACATCAAGTCGGCACAATGGTTAGCTGCAGATACCTTTACGAAGTGTCTTAATGATCAGACTGACTTGACGGTTGATGATCATCACTTTGAAAAACTACCAATCGCTCCAGAGACAAACCAATTTTCTAACCACGAAACAGCTGATAATGTCAAAATTAGGTTTACCTATGAAACCTTGACTGTTCCAGCAACTAAGGTTACAGTTACATACTTAGTGTCTGCTAACGGTCAAATTAAATTGACAGCCCATTACTTTGGTCATCCAGATTTGCCAGAGCTTCCAGTATTTGGCTTACGGTTTATCATGCCAACTACGGCAACCAGTTTTGACTATGAGGGTCTTTCTGGTGAAACCTATCCTGACCGAATGGCCGGTGCTCAACCTGGGAAATACCATGTTGATGGCCTTCCGGTAGCTAAGTACCTTGTTCCTCAGGAAAACGGGATGCACATGAAAACGAAGCAGCTAAAAATTACCCGGGAAATAACGGAAAATAATGCTGATCACTCAACTGCACCATTTTCACTAAAGGTCGGACAAGTAGATAAGCCCTTTAACTTTAGTTGTTTGCCATATACTGCTGAAGAACTTGAATCGGCAACCCATATTGAAGAACTTCCCTTAGCGCGGCGAACTGTCCTTGTGATTGCTGGTGCCGTTCGTGGTGTTGGTGGAATTGATAGCTGGGGTGCTGATGTTGAAAAGCAGTACCATATCCCAGCAGACCAAGACATTGAATTTTCAGTAATGTTGAATGAAAAGTAATTTCAAAGATAATCGTCATTTCAACTTAGATAAAAGTCGATGTGGCGATTTTTATGTCACGATTAAAAGCTACTTCCTGCAAGGAGTGACCCTGTTCAATCATACACAATTGCTGTATCATAGAAGGGTGCAAAGGAGTGGCTGAGAATGGTAAAGTTAGTAATAGTTCGTCATGGTCAAAGCCAAGCTAACCGTGATAATATTTTTACCGGATGGACAGATGTTCCGTTAACGGAAAAAGGAATTGAACAAGGAGAACTAGTTGGTGAAGAATTAGCAAAGATGGGATTAGAGTTTGCTGATGCCCATACTTCTTATATGTCTCGAGCCATTAAAACGATGAATATTATCCTGGATCGGGTTGACCAATTATTCATCCCCGTTCATAAGACCTGGCGACTAAACGAACGTCATTATGGAGCCCTTAGTGGCTTAAATAAAGCCAAAGTTAAGGAAGAAGTTGGCGCGGAACAACTCCACCGCTGGCGACGTGGCTACAGCGAAGTTCCGCCTAAACTAACTCATCGTCAGCACGAGCGACGGTATGATCGGCTTGGAGTGAAGATGCCGTATAGTGAGAGTCTCGCAATGACCCAGAAACGCTTGTTACCTTACTGGCAGGATCAGATCGCTCCACGGCTACTTGACGGGAAGAACCAGCTAATTGTTGCTCACGGTAGTTCTTTACGTGCATTAATTAAATATCTTGATCAAATTCCGGATGATCAAATTGATCAGGTTGAGGTTCCTAATGGTAAACCGATCCTTTACGAGTTTGATTCAGCTCTAAATATTATTAAGAAGACCTTTATTACAATGGATGGTGAAGAGAATGGTAATTCATAAGATCCCCAATAACCCAACCCTAAGTGGGCAAGTTCGCTTAATTGAGAATATCACGTATGCTGCGGTTGATGGGCAACCACTGAAGCTCGAAATCTTAGCTCCCTGGACGCAGCGTTATCCTCGTGAATATACTACTGAACCACGACCACTAATCGTTTTTGTTCAGGGAAGTTCGTGGCGCCTACCAACGCTTGGTGAAAAGATCCCGCAACTAGTTCAGTTTGTGAATGACGGCTATATTGTAGCGACAGTTCAACACCGGAACTCACTAGACGGCCATCCCTTCCCAGCATTTCTTCAGGACGTGAAGACAGCAATTCGCTTTTTACGGGCTAACGCTAAGAAATATGCAATTGATCCTAAACGAGTTGCAATTTGGGGGACATCTTCTGGAGCCAACGCAGCAATGTTGGTTGGTCTTACCGGTGATGATTCACGGTATAAGACGGCTGATTACACTGAACAATCTGATGCTGTTTCAGCCGTTGTTTCCTGTTTTGCGCCGATGGACGTTGAAGAGACCTTTAAAAATTCAGAAAATGTTCTCGGTAATGACCTGTTGAAATTCTGTCTATTTGGTCCAGATAAGAAAAAGTGGCCAGCAGTTATGCGTGAAATGAGTCCGCTCTACCAAGTAGAAGATGGGAAGCAATATCCACCGTTCCAACTTTTCCACGGTGATGCCGATAAGGTTGTTCCTTATCACCAAATGGAAGAAATGGCGCAAAAGCTAGAATCAGTTGGGGCTAGCGTTGAAGCTTATTGTGTTACTGGCGCTAACCATGAGCGTGACTTCTGGAGTCAAACAATCTACGACGATGTTAAATCTTTCTTGGATAGAATATTGAATTCTTAAGATAATATGTAGCCTTCGACTGAGTTAAGTTGGAGGCTATTTTGTTTGCTCAGAAATGTAAAAAAATGTAAAATAAAAGTGGAATGTAAAAGAATGTAAAATAAAAGTGAAATGTAAAAGAAGGTGAATCGATTGGAAAAATTACCAAGGAATCCATTTGATCCTAGTTTTGGAACTCCGCCGAAGATTATGTTACCGAATTATCAAAGTGACTTTGAAAGCCCACAAGCAGTTGCGGAAGCTATAAAGTATGGCGATCCCAATCGAGTGATTTTCATTACTGGTCTCCGTGGCTCGGGGAAGACAGCACTGTTAACCAAAGTTGAACAACAGGTTGAGCAACTTAATAACACTTATATTTTGGAAATTGATAATAACCAACACATGGTTCAAGCGTTTGGGCGCGAGTTGAAAAACATTTTTAAGATTCATTCATTACTTGATCACATCTCGACAATTTCAATCATGGGTTTTAGTTTAAGTTTTAATAAGACAAATGAGGACTATACTACTCAAGATATTGAAAATTTCATGGAAATGTTAACCAAGCTTGACAAGCAGGTAGTTATTTTTATTGATGAATTTAATCACAAAGAGAATACTCGTGAGTTTATTCAATTGCTTCAAAATCTTAAACGGCATAGATTAAATTTTTACTTAGTAGCTGATGGCTTACCGCAGATGATTTATGAGATTGAGCACGAGCAGACGTTGACCTTTCTCAAGCGAGCGCGGCATATTCAAACCACAATGTTAGATATTAATCAAATCGAAAATGAATATCAAAAGCACCTTAATTTTTCACCAATGCTTAGTCATCAAATGGCTCAATTAACAGGTGGCTATTCATTTGCTTTTCAACTCCTTGGATATAAATTATGGAATGCTACTAATATTAGTCATCAAAAACCAAATCAGAAAACCTTTGAAGTAATTAAGCAGCTTTATATTGAAGATCTGTTCACTCAAAGTTATGATATTATTTTTGATAATCTTTCGACTAATGATAGGAAGTACTTACGAGGGATAGCTAATGGTATGTCAACTACCGAAATTGCTTCGCTGATGAATTACGATAAGTCAGCTAAGCAACAACAAAACTATGTTAACCAATACCGACGACGAATGATTCAACAAGATCTAATCACACCAGCTGGTAATGGTAGAGTACGGTTTAAGCTACCATTATTTAAGAAATATCTTAACGATACACAGAATCCTGATTCAGTTCGTTATGATCCGTTACTTTAAAACTTTTTGTTGACAACTTACTATAAATAAGTTATATTCTATTCATACTTTATTAGGAGGAACACGTCATGAAAAACATTCAATTTGTTAACGCTGTTGTTTGTTGTTGTGGATCGCGTCTTATGCGACCCACGTTTTGGCGTACCCAAATTTAATTTGGCCTGCTAATATTGTCGGGGTAAGTACATAAGGCGCAATTTCAAGTTTAACTTGAAGTTTCGCCTTTTTGGATCATTTATTTGAAATAATCGTTGAATGAGAACAGGTATTAAATAAGTTAAATTAGTTAAGAAAGGATAAGTAAACCATGTGGGAAATAATTCAGGAATCGTTACCTCAACTTTTAGCAGCGGGATTTAAATATACGATCCCCCTAGCATTAATTTCGTTCTTCTTCGGCCTAATTATTGCATTGGTAACCGCATTGATTCGTCTTTCGCGTCAACATGGATTATTTATGCTCCTTAAATGGCTTGCCCAGTTCTATGTTTGGCTATTCCGGTCGACCCCTTTACTAGTTCAACTATTTATCGTCTTTTTTGGTCTACCATACTTACGAATTAAAGGAGTATTGCCTCACGGGATCAAGCTTGAGCCGTTTACTGCAGGAATAATCACCTTTTCCTTGAACACCGGTGCATATGCATCGGAAACCATTCGGGCCGCAATTAGTGCAGTCCCTAGTGGTCAATGGGAGGCTGGTGCGGCAATCGGAATGACCCGCTTGCAAGTATTGTGGCGGATTATTATTCCTCAGGCGCTTCGGATTGCACTACCACCGCTATCAAACAGCTTTATTAGTTTGGTCAAGGACACCTCATTGGCTGCTTCAATTACGATTATGGAGATGTTTGAAGTTAGCCAGCAAATTGCGGCAGCTAACTATCAGCCGTTATTGATGTACACGTTAGTAGCGCTAATTTATGCAGTGTTTACAACGGTTCTTTCAGGGATTCAGCACTACCTGGAGAAACGGTTAGGCAGTCAGATAAGGGTTAGTTAAGGGGAGAAATGTGATGAAATTAACTCAGATTAATAAAGTTTACGGTAAGAAACACGTCCTGAAAGATGTCACGTTGGAAATTCCTGCAGGGAAAATTACGGTGATGGTTGGTCCGTCCGGTTCTGGAAAGTCAACAATTTTGCGGTCACTAAATCTTTTGGTGACGCCGGAGAGTGGCCAGTATGACTTCAATGGTCACCAGATTGATTTTAGTCAAAAGATTAGCAGCAAGGAAAAATTGGCAATCCGGCGGGAAACAGGGATGGTATTTCAGGATTATAATCTCTTTCCTCATAAAACAGTTCTCAATAACGTTATTGAAGGGCCTACTCAGGTCCTAAAGATGGGACGGAAACAGGCAAGTGAGTTAGCCAGAGAATTGTTGACCAAGGTGGGGATGGCTGATTATAGTGATGTTTATCCGAATGAACTATCAGGAGGGCAAGCACAACGGGTCGCAATTGCAAGAGCTCTAGCAATGAAGCCACAGTACCTCCTCCTCGACGAACCAACTTCCGCTCTTGATCCAGAGCTAGAATTAAGTGTTTTGAAGGTTCTTTTGAGATTGGCCCGTGAGAAGCAATCGATGGTTCTTGTAACCCATAACATGGCTTTTGCTAAACAAATCGCTGACAAAATCGTCTTTATAGAAGAAGGACAGGTTCTTTATGATGGCGGTCCAGAAGAATTCTTTTCCCAGAATAATCCAAATGACCGGATTAAGAACTTTATTGCATCAATGACGATGGAGAATTTAAGTTAGAAGGAGAAATCAAAAATGAAAATTTGGAAAAAAGTATTGGTGACCTTAGTGGCACTCACGGTGGGAACAACTGCCGGAATTACTAGTATTCATGCAGCATCATCGAAAGTTAATTCAGAATTAAAGCAAAAAGGAGAGCTGACAATTGGTCTTGAAGGGACTTACTCTCCTTATTCATACCGGAAGAACAATAAGTTAACGGGATTCGAGGTTGATCTCGGCAAAGCGGTCGCAAAGGAAATGGGGTTAAAGGCAAAGTTTGTTCCTAGTAAATGGGACTCATTAGTGGCCGGCCTAGGTTCTGGAAAATATGATGTTGTAATGAATAATATTACGCAAACCCCAGAGCGTGCAAAGAAGTATAACTTCTCGACACCATATATTAAGTCCCGGTATGTCCTAATTGTGCCTAAGGATAGTAAGATTAAGAACCTGAAGCAAATTAAGGGGAAGAAAATCGTTGCTGGTACCGGTACTAATAACGCCGATGTTGTTAAGAAGTACCATGGTACCCTTGTTCCAAATGGTGATTTTAGTAGTTCCTTAGCAATGGTAAAGCAGGGACGGGCAGAAGGAACAGTCAATTCACGAGAAGCATGGTATGCCTATGGTAAAAAGAACAGTACCAAGGGTCTCAAGATGATCGACGTTTCTAGTGAAGTTAAACCGGCTAAAATTTCAGCCCTCTTTAACAAGAAAGATTCAGCAATTCAATCTTCCTACAACCAAGCATTGAAGAAACTCCAAAAAGACGGCACCGTCAAAAAACTCTCCCAAAAGTACTTTGGGGATGATGTTACAAGATAGAGTGTGAGCAGGTTAAGAAGGCCCGTAAGACAACAATTTCTCCCGACTGGATGCTGGAAAGCATCTGGGAGGGAGTTTGTTGTCTATAGGGGCTTCCCTGCGAACACGTTTCGACTCAGTTGTCTAGCCGAGTTCCTGGCGAGCAGATCTCGACAATATATAACGCATAAAACACGCCCTCAGCATTTTATTTCTGCCGAGGGCGTGTTTAGCAATTTATAATTCTATTCTTGTTCACCCAAATAATCCGCCACTTGTTGGACATCCTTATCACCACGACCAGAGAGATTAATCATTATTAGCTGATCCTTATCCATTTGCGGTGCAATTTTGATTGCTTCAGCAATTGCGTGAGAACTTTCTAGTGCGGGGATGATCCCTTCTAACTTGGAAAGAAGTTGGAATGCTTCTATCGCCTCATCATCAGTAATCGCATAATATTCTGCTCGATTAATATCTTTAAGCATTGAATGTTCTGGGCCGACACCAGGATAATCAAGGCCAGCGGAAATGGTGTAAACAGGTAGTGGCTGACCATTTTCGTCTTGAAGGAGGTAGGATTTCATTCCATCATTAATTCCTACGGTTCCGTTGGTCATCGTTGCGGCGTTTTGTGATGTTTCCGCACCCTTACCTGCACCTTCCGCACCAATTAATCGTACTTGAGGATCGTCGATGAAATTGTTAAACGCACCGATTGCGTTAGAGCCACCGCCCACGCAGGCAATTACAGCATCGGGTAACCGACCTTCTTTATCAAGGAATTGTTGCCGAGCTTCATGACTAATTACACTTTGAAAATCACGAACCATTTCAGGATAAGGGTATGGACCAACAGCAGAGCCAACCAGGTAGTACGTATCTTGGTAATTTTGTGCTAAGTCTGTAAGAGCAGCATGGATCGCGTCTTCGAGAACTCCTTGGGGTCCGCCAGCTGCTTTAACCTCTGCACCCATTAGACGCATCCGGAAAACATTTAATTTTTGCCGGTCGGTATCTAATCCGCCCATATAGATCTTGCATTTCAAACCTAATTTTGTGGCAGCGGCAGCAGTAGCAACCCCGTGTTGACCAGCTCCAGTTTCGGCAATGATTCGTTTCTTGCCCATCCGTTTGGCTAATAAAATTTGTCCTAAAACATTATTAATCTTATGAGCTCCAAGGTGATTCAAATCTTCACGTTTTAGATAAATTTTGGCACCACCAAGGTATTTTGTTAATCCTTCAGCATAGTAGAGTGGGGTTGCACGGCCGGCATAGTCGCGAAGTAATTCCGCTAACTCAATCCGAAATTGTGGGTTGTGCTGGTATTTCTTGTAATAGTTGGTAACTTCATCTAGTGCAGGCTTGATTGCATCTGGGACATATTGGCCGCCAAATTCACCATAATACATTGTTTCTTCTGCTTTAGCATTGATTTCTTGATTATTCATAAATTCCAAACTCCTTTTATGTGGGCGAGCCTGGACACTATGCAAAAAAAGTCCCGACGATCTCTACACCATCGGGACATCATTATTAAAAACGATTGCCCTAGTGCAGACTCTTTTGATTCAACGTCAAAATGTGAGCCTACACTAGTTGTAGTCTCACTTAGTCAGCGCCAGGCTTGCCAAAGTTGCTTTAACATAACAATCGTTCCTTTCGTTTGAAGTTACAGGTATCATATTCTAATTAGAAATAAATGTCAATCTATTATTGAAATTTAATGATAGATATTCTGAATGTAGATAACAAACTCCCTCCTAGATGCTTTTAGTATCCAGGAGGGAGAAATTGTGCTGTGTCTTGTCCGAGTTTCTACTGCAGCATAGTCAAAACGTTGGAGTGAACCAGAAATTGATTTATCAATTTCGTCTGTGAACCCACGCAAGGATGAGTAGGTTTTTGGCTATCAACTTGTTGATGACAAAAGCCACTCAGCCACTGCGCTTCGCCCGAGTTTCCTTCTACTATTACACAGCCTAGATCTGCTCGCCAGGGACTTGCTAGAGTTAACGACCTTCTGGCTAGACGTGACAAGTCACGCCCTCGCCAGAAGAAATCGTTAACCAACCGCAAGTCCTCTGCTGGCTCGCACTCTTTTTCCTATGCCAACGTTCCCATTGGGTCCCAGGGCTTGAGGACGATGGGATCTTGGGCTTGGGCCTGCTTGAGTTTGTCACTAAGGTATTTCTTGTTAACGACGATTTGGTAGCAGTATTTATCCATCCAGGCATCGCTCATTACAAAATATCCCTTAGTTCCGACTTTTGGTCCCCAGGAATTTTCGACTTTCCACTTAGTTGGCTGGTCGTTTACTAGATCAACACCAGTAAGGACCATTGCGTGATCCATCATACTTTGACTGTAATCAAGTGCGTCGGCCTTGGTCATGTCAAGGTCGGTATCGAATAGTTGAGAATAGTCGTAGGTGTTAAGGGCCATGATCCCAAGCTTAGTTTCGGAGTATTTAACGACATCCGAACCAAACCAAACACTTTCGCCAGCTTTTAGTTGATCGATTGCGAGCTTTTTAAATTCGGCCATTGGTAGGTTAAGGTGCTTGATTTGCCGTCCACCAACGACATTGCCAAGCATATCGATAGTATAAGTCTTGTAGTATTCCTTATCAGCAGTTGGCGCTTGAATGATTGAAATATAGTCATCTAGGTTCCAGCCAACGTACTTCTTAAAGAATTCTTGTGGCGTAATGTTTTCGTCATGGTGAAATTCATTATCCTTCTTTGTCCGGTATTCAAAGTCAAAATGACTAGCTGGTTCACCAAAAGCATATGCTAGCATCCGGTAAACGTCATTTAACATTTCCTTCCGTTTAGCAGTAACGGCTTCTTCAGTAGCGTGATCTTCGTTAATCATCTTCCGAAGAATTACGGCATCGTGGCGAAGCTTGTTATTTAGTAGGGAGTTAATTCCGTTAGAACGGTTTGAATTAAATGATTCAGGCATTGCGGACTTTGGCATTACCCCATACTTTTCAATTAGGGCACAGAGCATATCCCATTGGCCACCATCAGATTGTGGAGCTTCCATTAACCAATCGATCTTGCGGTCACCAGTAGGGAGACTTGCGGTTTTAATAACGTTTTCGTAAAAGTAATTGGCCTTTTCAAACTTATCCCAGAAGAATTGGTAGGATTGAGAAAGTTCAAAGTTATCTGGTAGGTTGAACCGGTGTTGCATGTCATGACGCATTGTGTTTAGGGCAGCAAACATCCAGCAACGACCAGATTGTTTTTGGTCAGCAACATCCCCTGTCTTGAGATCAATTGAAAAATGCGGGTCGTTATCAGCAATTGAATGCCAATTAAAACTAGCAGCGTTAACACCGTTCTTAGTAACGGCATTTTCAAGGACACTGCTTTCTTTTCGGTTATGGTAATCGCGATGAAAATCATTAATTGCTGAGTCAGTAATATTAAAACTCACAATAGTTCACGCTCCTTAAATAAGTATTACTTAATATTATAGTGATTTAAAAACAGAAAAGCGAGACTATGGCTTTTTAGTCTCGCAATAAAACTCAATTAATATTTTGCTTCCCAGGTCATCTTTTCGACTGCTTTTTGAGCATCCTTGGCAGATGAAAGGCCTTGATCGATTGCGGATTGGGCAACCGCAATGGCAACCGTCTTGGAGAACTTTGCCATATCCTTAACAGGAGGAAGAACCGCAGCACCAGGTTGATTGGGGTCAACCAAGCCGACAAGGGAATGGGCAGCAGCTGCAAGCATCGCATTATTGATTTGCTTTGCTTCAGTTGCAATTGCCCCAAAGCCAACTCCTGGATAAATTAAAGCGTTGTTGGCCTGGCCAATATTATAGGTTACCCCGTTGTAGTCAATATCTTCGACTGGAATACCGGTAGCGACTAGTGCTTTACCATCTGTCCATTTTAGAAGATCATCTGCCCGTGCTTCCGCAAGCTTAGTTGGGTTTGAAAGAGGGAAAATGATTGGGCGTTCAGTATGAGCAGCCATTTCCTTAACGATTTCTTCAGTAAAAGTTCCGGGTTGTGTAGATGTCCCGATCATTACTGTTGGGTGGATTGCCTTAACAACTGCTGCTAAGTTCGTTAGTTCATCAGCGTTAGTAAATTCGCTTCGTTGGCGAGTAAATGGCTTTTGCTTAGGTGTTAAGCCTTCAGTATCGTCAAAGAGAAGGCCTTGCTTGTCGACTAGGTAGAAGTGCTTCTTAGCTTCAGTCGGATCCATTCCTTGCCGAACCAACTCGTCAAACAACATTTTAGCGATTCCCATTCCGGCACTTCCGGCACCGAACGTTAAGAATTTTTGGTCAGCCAACTTTTCTTTGGAAATATTTAGTGCACCGAGGACTCCAGCAAGGGCGATAATCCCGGTTCCTTGAATATCATCATTAAAGGTCAAAATTCGATCGTGGTACTTATCAAGAATTCGTGCTGCCGTTCCCCGACCAAAATCCTCAAAGTGTAAGAGACTCTTTGGGTAAAGTTCTTCAACGGTGTCGACAAACCGATCAATAAAGTCAAAATATTCTTGACCAGTAATTCGGTGATGACGTTCACCAAGATAGTTAGGATCATTTAACAAGGTTTCATTGTCAGTTCCGGCATCAATAGAAATCGGCAGAACTTGGGAAGGATTAACACCAGCGGCTGCGGTATAAACCATTAACTTCCCAACAGCGATGTCCACGCCATCAACACCCCAGTCACCAATTCCGAGGATCCCCTGTGAGTCGGTAACAACAATCAGGCGAATATCACGATCAGCGCTAACGTTTTGCAAGCTTTCCTTAATGTCCTCTGGATGTTTAACGGAAAGGTAAACAGCATCTTGAGGGCGAAGGTAACGTTCATTATATTTTTCGATTGATTCTGCAATGACGGGATCATAAACGATTGGCATCATTTCAGTAATGTGTTTCTCCATTAAGTAAAAGAAAAGTGTTCGGTTAGCGTTGAAAACTTCCATCAAGAAGTGACGCTTTTCAATTCGTGATGACTTACTCTCGTAAAGTGCGTAGGTATCAGCTTCTTGTTCTTCGATTGTCTTAACACGCGGTGGAAGAGTACCAATTAAGCCCAACCGTTTGCGTTCCTCCATGGTAAATGCGGTTCCCTTATTTATAAATGGATTATTAAGAATCGCCATTGCATCTGTCATTATTCAAGGATCTCCTTTAATTTGGTTATTTGTAATTTTAATGATAGGGATAACGTAAGTTTATAGTCAAATATGTGTTATCCTATAAATAAAATTGATACACCCAAATTAAAGACTGATTTTAAGGACAAAAATGAAAATTAAAGATTTAGAATATTTTATTGAACTAGTAAAAAAGAAAAATTTTTCGGTGGTTGCTGAGCACTTTCACGTTAGTCAGCCAACGATCACAATGGCGATTAACCGACTAGAGGAAGAGTACGGAACGACCTTCTTTGTTCGTGATCATGTCCACCACCAAATTGAGGTTACCCGGATTGGCCAACAGTACGCTCAACATGTGCGAACTATTTTGAATGAATTAACTGTTGCCCGCGAAGAAATTGAAAACGCCAAATTAAATAAGATTCGGTTTGGCTTACCACCGATTATCGGTAATTATTATTTCCCACCGCTTACTCCCGAATTGTTGCGGGCGCGTCTAATTGATAAGCTCGAAGTTACGGAAGCAGGCTCGGAAAGTTTGTTACAAATGTTGCTACGGGGTGAACTTGATATGGCACTATTGGGTTCGGCTAGTTCTCTTCAACAGCCAGAACTATTAGTTAAGGAACTAGATCAATACCCGTTTCAAATTATAATGAGTCGGGATAATCAATTAGCAGACAGGGCAGCCCTGAGTTTTAGTGATCTTAAAGGACAACAGTTTATCTTACCAGATGCTGACTTTATCCACGAAAAAGCCTTCAGAAAGATGTGTCGTGGGGCACATATCCGACCTCAAGTAATTTACAGGACCAACGATATTCATATCATCAAAAATATGGTTGCGGAAAACTTGGGAATTTCTTTTTTAACTAAATTAGCGATTACGCCTAACGATCGACTAGTCAATCTTTCGTTAACGGATCAAGGTCAACCGTTATTTCACCTTTCTCTGGTTGCCCGTCATAACGAGATCTTGTCACCTGCTAAGAAAAAACTATGGGATTTAGTTCTTAAATACGCTGCTAGTAAATAATGGGGAAATGAAAAAGAGATCGAGAAATTTTGAATTTCTCGATCTCTTTTAAGATCATTTTTAATTTTTACTGTTGTGTATATTATGGACGGGCATGAAGGAACTTTGACCCATTTTGGGTTCCCACAAGAACATCATTTACTTGGTTTAAGAATAAGCCATCTTCAATTAAGCCAACCATCCCGATTAATTCTTCGTGGAGAGCAAATGGGTCGTTGATGTCTTCAAGATGCAAGTCAATGATGAAGTTTCGTTGGTGTGTCCGGAACTTATCGCTGTTATCTGGAAGCATCCGCCATGTTGGGTTATAACCACGCCGAGCCAGCTTAGTAAAGAGGTGTTGGCTTCCGTATGGGGTTACTTCAACTGGTAATGGGAAAGCACCAAGGTGGTGGACTAATTTTGATTCGTCAACGATCCACATTACGTGATCGGAGTAATTTGAAACGATCTTTTCCCAAAGAAGCGCGCCACCGCCGCCTTTAATTCCTTGAAAATCGTCACTAATTTCATCAGCACCGTCAATGGTTAGATCGATATGATCAACATCATCAATTTCTTCAACCTTGATTCCAAGACCTTGAGCTTGACGGGTAGTCCTGTTCGAAGTAGTAACACAGACAATATCTGTTAAATCGCCATTCTTAACGCGTTCGCCAAGAGCTTCTACTAAGCAATGAACGGTAGTCCCAGTTCCGAGACCGACAACCATTCCTGGGTGGATATACTTAACAGCTTCACGGCCAACTTGTTGTTTTAGCTCATCTTGATTCATGAGTTTCCTCCTTAAGTTTTAGAAACGATCTTCAGGTAACAGTAAATGTTGGTATTCAGGATGTGCCTTGAACTGTTTTACAGCATAGGGACACATTAATTTAACGGTTAGTTGTTGTGCAGTGGCATATTTAACAAACCGGCTTACTAACTCTGCCGCAATTCCTTGACCCCGATAGTCAGGATGAACGAAAACTCGTTCAACGACTACCCGATCAGATTCCCCCGTTACTTTCGGGAAACTAATCTCGCCAACAAAGGGTTGCTTTTCATCACTTGCGATAATCCGGTTTTCCTCAACCTTGTAATCCATTTGACCACATCCGTTCTGAATCAATTCATTGTAAAGCAATACCATAAATCCTATATCTATTTTATAATAAGTAGATAGTTTATAAAAAGGATTAGGTGATATAAATGAAACGCGGATTTAAGATTGTTTCTCGTAAACGGGATCAGGGACTTCATTTACCAAGCCGGCAGACAGCTAGTGCGGCGGGCTATGATTTTGAAGCTGCGGAGGATTTTGTCCTTCCCTCAATCTGGAAAGGAAACTTTCTCAAGATCCTGTGGAAACTACACCAACAGTCAAAGGTGACTGATGATGAGCTTAAAAACGCTGATCAATGTCTTAAACCGTACCTTGTACCAACTGGTATTAAGGCTTATATGCAAGATGATGAATTTTTGCTACTAGCAAATCGTTCTAGCGGTCCGCTGAAGCGCCGATTAATCTTGCCAAACGGTATCGGAATTGTGGATGCGGATTATTATGACAACGATAGTAATGAGGGTGAAATCCTTATTCAACTCATTAACTATGGCTTGACAGATTACCACATAAAGAAAGGTGAGCGAATCGGCCAAGGAATCTTTATGCCATTCCTCATTGCTGATGATGAAAAACAACCACTCGCACAGCGGGTCGGCGGTTTCGGCTCAACCAAAAAGTAATATAGCAAATCCTGAATAAAATCGGAATAAATTTAGGCGAATTTTTCCAAAATCGGCTAAATTTTTGCTGGTGGAGCGGTCCAATACGCTTAAAAAAAGTGATTGGTAGGGCGCACTTTTATTTCAGGATCGTTGTTAGTAAGTAAGATAAATAAAAGAAAGGATGGCATTAATGGCCAGAGTTAAGACACAGTATGTTTGCCAAAATTGTGGTTATAGTTCGCCACGTTATTTGGGGAGGTGCCCAAATTGTGGTGAATGGAATACGTTAGTTGAAGAACAGGTTCAATCTTCGAGCACCAGTGCAAGCACCAAAAGACCAACGACGACTTTAACTGGATTAGTCGCAAAACCACAAAAAATCGGTGAGATTAATAGTCATGAAACGCCACGGGTAAAAACTAAGCTGAATGAATTAAACAGGGTTCTTGGTGGTGGAATTGTCCCCGGCTCACTAATCCTTATTGGTGGTGATCCCGGAATTGGAAAATCCACACTACTTCTTCAAGTTTCGGGGCAGCTTTCAAGTGAGCACCACCGTGTTTTATACGTTTCCGGTGAAGAGAGTGCCACCCAAATTAAAATGCGGGCGGAACGGTTAGATGTCGCTGCAGATGACTTCTATATTTATCCAGAAACAAATATGGATAGCATCAAGGACACTATCCGAGAGTTAAAGCCAGAGTATGTTGTGATTGATTCCGTTCAAACGATGCAAGCAACTGATGTTACATCAGCAATCGGAAGTGTTTCCCAGATTCGTGAAGTGACGGCACAATTGATGCAAATTGCCAAGAGCAATAACATTACCATCTTTGTTGTGGGACACGTTACTAAGGGTGGTGCAATTGCTGGACCGAAGATCTTGGAACACATGGTGGATACGGTTCTTTATTTTGAAGGAGATCTCCACCATACGTACAGAATCTTGAGGTCCGTAAAAAACCGTTTTGGTTCGACAAATGAGCTTGGGATTTTTGAGATGCATACGAATGGCCTATCAGAAGTTCAAAATCCTTCAGAGATTTTCCTTGAGGAACGTTTAAAGGACGCAACTGGTTCAGCTGTTGTGGTTTCACTAGAGGGAACCCGACCAATTTTGGTTGAAATCCAAGCATTGGTGACACCGACTGTTTATGGTAACGCCCAGCGAACCGCTACCGGTTTGAACAGAAATCGGGTATCATTGATTATGGCAGTACTTGAAAAGCGGGCAAACTTAATGTTGCAGAATCAAGATGCCTACCTTAAAGCTGCTGGTGGTGTAAAGCTAGATGAACCAGCAATTGACTTGGCGATCGCAATTAGTATTGCATCAAGCTATCGTGATAAGGGGACTCAAGCAACAGATGCCTTTGTGGGTGAAGTTGGTTTAACGGGTGAGATTCGTCGGGTTAACCGGATCGAACAACGAGTTGCTGAAGCCCAAAAACTTGGCTTTAAACGGATCTTTGTCCCTAAAAATAACTTGAAGGGCTGGCAAGCACCAACGGGGATTGAAGTTATTGGTGTGACCACCTTACGTCAAGCATTACGACTTGCACTAGGCTAAATATAAAGGAGGGTTGTAAAATGCGAAAACGAATTATTCGATTGATATATGTAGTTGTTGGGGCTGCAATTGGCTTCTATTATTTGCCATTATTTTGGGACTTGATCAATATTCATTTAAGTGACGCATTATTTGTCTTTATTGACGTTATTCTAGGGGCACTTATTTTCTTCTTGTTGTCCTTGCCACTTGCAAAGCCAACTGAACAACTTGTTGTCAGGATTGAAAAAAGCCTGACAAAGTTAAGCCCAGTATATCTATTCTTCGGAACACTGCTAACAATTGTCAGTTTAGTATTAGCGGTTTTGATTTCCATTCCGCTTTGGCGAACCGGGATCCCAGTTGTTAACAACGTCTTACCGATCCTGTTAATGATTGTCTTTAGCTATTTTGGTTATCGGATCGGGACCACACGATTGGACGATTGGAAGAACCTCTTATCTGGACACCGTGTTCGGCCAAAGAACTCGAATACGCAAGTAATTGACCAGAAGGATGAGAATTACCATCATTACAAGATCTTGGATACGAACATTTTAATTGATGGTCGAATTTACGATTTAGTTAAAACCGGTTTTCTTGAAGGAACATTGCTAGTTCCCAACTTTGTCCTTTATGAGCTTCAATACATTGCGGATTCTGGCGAAAGCATTAAGCGAGTCCGTGGTCGTCGTGGCTTAGACATTTTGAATAA
This sequence comes from Limosilactobacillus sp., assembly GCF_022651205.1. Lineage (GTDB taxonomy): Bacteria > Bacillota > Bacilli > Lactobacillales > Lactobacillaceae > Limosilactobacillus. The sequence goes on along the minus strand of NZ_JALCQI010000002.1, from coordinate 103,044 downwards.
GTTACGAAAGGAAAAGATTGTGCCGATTGAAATGTATGATGGTGACTTTGAGGATATTCCAGAAGTTGATAGTAAGCTGATTGCGTTAGCCAAAAAAGTTAACGGAGTGATCGTCACTAACGACTATAACTTAAATAAGGTTATTCAATTCCAAAATGTTCAGGTCTTGAATATTAATAACTTAGCGAAGTCGCTTCGTCCACGAGTGCTCCCTGGTGAGACGCTAAATGTCGTCGTTGTTAAGAACGGGACCGAGCGACAACAGGGTGTTGCCTACCTTGATGATGGAACGATGGTCGTGGTTGAGGATGGTCGCTACTTTATGAATAAGCGGATTGAAGTTGAGGTCACTAGTGCATTGCAAACCGATGCTGGACGAATGATCTTTGCTCGCCCGCTCCATTCACAACGGGGGATTAACGAAAAAAATAGCGAGTCAGCAGATCACGACCAAAAAACCACAAAATCTAGTAATAAGACTAAATAGTGGTTTACAAATACAGAATAATCAGATATTCTAGACACCGTAAGAGTTATTTCTTAACTTTAACGGTGCTTTTTTATAAAAAGTTCGTATTTTAGATAGGAGCGGATTGAAATGACAGATATAGAGATTGCTGATCAAGCCACCCTTAAGCCGATTAATCAGATTGCTGAGTCGATTGATTTAAGTGATGACCAAATTGAACAATATGGTAAGTACAAAGCTAAGATTTCATTACCCGTTGCTGAAAAGGCCGGAAAAAAGCATAAGTTAGTTCTTGTGACGTCAATCAATCCGACTCCAGCTGGTGAAGGAAAGTCAACAGTTCTCGTTGGACTAGGGGATGCCTTAAACCAATTAAACCATCAAACGATTATTGCAATGCGTGAACCATCAATGGGACCCGTTTTTGGAATTAAAGGTGGTGCTACTGGTGGAGGTTACAGTCAGGTAATTCCGATGGAAGACATCAATTTGCACTTTACCGGTGACCTTCATGCGTTAACTAGTGCTAATAATACCTTGGCTGCTTTGATTGATAATTATGTCATGCGGGATAACAAGCTAAATCTAGATCCACGACGAATTATTTGGAAGCGGGTTGAGGATGTTAATGATCGAGCACTACGGAACGTTATTACTGGTCTTGGTGGAATTATGCAAGGAATTCCGCGTCAAACCGGATTCGATATTACGGCTGCTTCAGAGTTAATGGCAATCCTGTGTCTCTCAACAGACTTAATGGATCTCAAGAAGCGGATTAGTAAGATCGTTGTTGGTTACACTTATGATCGGGAACCAGTAACAGTTGGCCAACTTGGCTTTGAGGATGCCATCACCATTTTATTGAAAGACGCAATCAAGCCAAACCTCGTTCAAACGCTTGATCACACGCCTGCAATTGTTCACGGGGGACCATTTGCTAATATTGCTCATGGTTGTAACAGTATCTTAGCGACCCAAACTGCTTTGAAGTTAGCTGATTATACCGTTACAGAAGCTGGCTTTGGTGCTGACTTAGGTGCCGAGAAGTTCCTTGATATTAAGCGTCCTGTATTGGGGAAGAACCCAGATGCAATTGTGATCGTTGCAACGGTTCGAGCACTTGAATATAACGGTGGTGCCAGCCTTGATGAAATTAAAGAAGAACAACTTCCTGCATTGGAAAAGGGAATTGTTAACTTAAACCGGCACATTAAGAATATGCAACGCTATGGCTTGCCGGTAGTAGTTGCAATTAACCACTTTATTAATGATACCGATGCCGAGGTTAAATTTATTGAGGATAATTGTAAGCGGCTTGGCGTTAACGTTGTCGTTGCTGATAGTTGGGCTAAAGGTGGACAAGGTACCCAAGCGCTTGCTAAAGAAGTTGTCCGCTTAGCCGATCAACAAAGCGATTTTAAGCCACTTTATGATATTAGTGACTCAATTGAAGAAAAGGTAAACACAATTGCCAAAACAATTTATGGAGCCAAAGAAGTTTCGTTTAGCAAGAAGGCCAAGAAGCAATTAAAACAATTCGCTAAGTTTGGCTGGAATGATCTTCCCGTCTGCATTGCCAAGACTCAGTATTCATTTACTGATGACCAAACTCAACTTGGTGCTCCAACCGACTTCACCTTCCATATTCGTGAATTCGTTCCGAAGCTCGGTGCCGGCTTCATCGTTGCCCTTTCAGGTAACATGATGACCATGCCCGGCCTTTCCAAGACTCCCGCTGCCGTTAACATGTCCATCGACGCCCAAGGAAAAATAAAGGGGTTGTTCTAGAAAAAGAGTGCGAGCCCGTTAAAACCTTCCGGTGGCTAACGATTTCTCCACCGAACGGCGTTTTGCCGTCGGAGGTGGAGGTCGTTAGCTCGAGGAAGGTTAGGGCGAGCCGATCTAGGCCATGTTGCAGTAGAAGCGGTCGTGGCGAACAGTCCTCGACTCTGTAGCTTAGAAACTCGAGGAAGGTTAGGGCGAGCCGATCTAGACTCTGTTGCAGTAGAAGCGGTCGTGGTGAACTCCTCGACCATGTCACATCAGCATACACAACACACAAAAAAGGCGAGAAAAGTCCGAAAACTTTTCTCGCCTTTTTTACACACTACCTACAAACAAAAAGAGATAGCTAGGATAGTGCTATCTCTTGAGGAGTATTATGAGGACTTGGGGGATCCTCATATAAATTATTTTTTCGGTTACTATTGGGAGGAGTAATTGAAAAATAATAGGTTTCATTAGTAGTAAAGTTGGATATCTTTACTACGCTTTATATACTATCAGGAGAATGTGAAGAAATTGTGACGATAAAGTAAAAAAAGTTTTTCCTTAGAAAAAATAACCGACAATACGTTTAATTAGCTAGATATGTTAGTATTAATGGGTATAGAAGTGAAAGGAGCAGACAGTCATGCTAACAATATATAACACATTGACCCGTAAGCAAGAAGAATTTAAACCGCAAACCCCAGGAGTTGTTAACATGTATGTCTGTGGCCCAACTGTGTATAACTATATCCACATTGGGAATGCTCGATCAGCAATTGCCTTTGATACGGTTCGACGATATCTTGAGTTCAAGGGATATAAGGTGAATTATGTCTCTAACTTTACCGACGTTGATGATAAGATGATTAAGGCTGCTCATGAACAAGGAATTACTGTTCCTCAGTTAGCAGATAAGTACATCAAGGCATTTATGGAAGACACTAAGGCAATTAATATTGAGCCAGCAACAATGCATCCGCGGGCAACCGAAAACATTCCTGAAATTATTGAGTTTGTTCAGGGATTAATCGAAAAGGGCTATGCGTACGAGAACGATGGTGATGTTTACTATCGGGCACGGAAGTTTAAGCATTATGGACAACTATCTGGACAGTCAATTGATGATTTAGAAGTTGGTGCTAGTGAGCATGTTAGCGCTGATGAAGTCAACAAGAAGGAAGATCCGATGGACTTTGCCCTCTGGAAAGCAGCTAAGCCAGGTGAAATTAGCTGGGATTCTCCTTGGGGAAAGGGTCGTCCCGGTTGGCATATTGAGTGTTCAGTAATGTCAACCAAGTATCTTGGTAAGACGATTGATATTCACGGTGGTGGTCAGGATTTGGAATTTCCTCACCATGAGAATGAAATTGCACAAAGTGAAGCGGAGACTGGTCAAAAATTTGTTCGTTATTGGATGCATAACGGATTTGTTACCATCGGAAAAGATAACGAAAAGATGAGTAAGTCTTTACATAACTTCATCACTGTTCATGACATTATTAAACGGGTTGATCCACAAGTGCTGCGGTTCTTTATGGCAACAACTCAGTATCGGCGGCCAATTCAGTACAGTAAGGATAACCTTATTGACGCCAAGAATAACCTTGAACATATCCAAACTGCATTTGATAATTTAACGTACCGACAAGGGGATGCTCAGGAAGGCAACGATTCAGTGGTTACTGAAAAATTGGCTGACTTCAGGCAAGCATTCGTTGAAGCAATGGATGATGATATTAATGTTCAGAATGGGATTACAGTTGTTTACGAATTAGTTAAGTATGCCAACGTTTACGCTCAACAGGATCAGGTTAAGTCAGAAGCACTAACCGAGATCAAAGACTTAATTGCTGAGTTAGTTGCAATCTTCGGTGTAAAATTAACTGCAAGCAACAATGAATTAAATGATGATCACATTCAAGCATTGATTGATGAACGGAATGAAGCACGGAAAAATAAAGATTTTGCCCGAAGTGACCAAATTCGTGATGAATTAAAGAATCAAGGAATTATTCTTGAAGATACGCCACAGGGGACACGGTTTAAGCGAGTTAAGAAATAGACTGGAAGGAATTTAATGGAACAAGCAGATTATCGACAATTGAATGGAATTGCCCTTGCTTACTTGGGGGATGCCGTTTATGAAGTATTTATTCGTCAGCACCTTTTGAGTACTGGCTTAGCTAAGCCAACTAAGCTGCAACACATTGCGACTCATTATGTTTCTGCTAAGGCTCAAGCAGCATTGATTGACCTGATGAAGCAGGATGATATCTTGAATGAAGATGAATGGGCCTACTTTAAGCGAGGACGGAACGCTAATAGTCATACTCATGCAAAGCACACTTCCGTTTTAACTTACCGGATTTCGACCGGTTTTGAGGCGATGATGGGCTATCTCCAGTTAGCTGGTAAGCAGGAACGGGTTACCGAATTAGCAGAGTGGTGCATTCAGCAGGTTGAAGCAGGGAGAACACGACATGAAAAGTGAAAACAATGATTTTATTATTGGCCGTCATCCGGCTGTAATGGCATTAAAGTCTGATCAAGAGATTAACAAGGTCTTTATTCAATCAGGCCTAAAGTCCGATGCCATTTCACAAATTATTAAATTGGCTAAGGAAAAGCATTTGGTAATTTCAAACGTACCGAAGACCAAACTGGATCAGATGAGCGATCACCAAAACCACCAGGGGGTTGCTTTAGCAGTTGCAGCGTATCATTATGCAACGATTGACGATCTGTTTGATAATGCGGCTAAGCATGAGGAAGACCCGTTTTTCCTGATCTTAGATGAGCTGGAAGACCCGCATAACCTTGGCTCAATAATTCGGACCGCCGATGCTGCGGGAGTACATGGGATTATTATTCCTCGGCGTCGTGCGGTTGGGCTAACTTCCGTGGTGGCAAAGACTTCTACGGGAGCAATCGAACATGTTCCTGTTGCTCGGGTTACTAACCTTGTGCAAACGGCGCAAGAATTAAAGGATCGCGGAGTATGGCTTTTTGGTACTGATATGAAGGGAACAGATTATCGGCGCTGGAATGCTAAGGGGGCCGTAGCCTTAGTAATCGGTAATGAAGGAAAGGGCATTTCTCAATTATTAAAGAAGAACTGTGATGAAATGCTGACAATTCCAATGATTGGTCACGTTCAAAGCTTAAATGCCAGTGTTGCAGCTAGCCTGTTAATTTATCAGGGCTTTAATTCACGACATCCATTGTAAAGATTGATAACGTTATGATATGAATGTTTATCATAGCGAGTTAGAGATTGGTATCTTTGCCGGTCTCTTTTTTGTTTAGTTGATTTAAGAAAGTCACCTCACGGGATTAAGTGAATAATTAAATAAGAAAATTTTTTTGAATTATAAAATTGACCATAACAAAAGATAATGGTGTAAATGATACAAATGTCTCTTTTAAATTCATGGGGGTCAACGATAATTGTATTAATTAAATAATATTAACCTCAGAATTATATTTTGATAACTATCATTTGAATAGTTGTTCAACAAATCACAATAAAGTACTATTCAAATTAAATAAAATTTGGTAGATTATTTTCAGGCATTAATCACCAAGAGTTGGTGGAATTAGTATCAGGAACCAATACTAAGAACCTAATTCTTCCTGGTAATAGGATGGAGATCCTATTTGTCAGGCAACGAACTGAAAGTGGGTTACCTTCTTGACGAACAAGGAACCCATGCTCAGAAAATGAAACAAATGCGATCGCAAAGTGGGTGGGAAAGCCAATTCAAGAAAGGTAATACTTAACAAATGAGTTGAGTTAGGATGATGATGAAAAATCAGTCAGCTGATCTCAAATTACTCAACCAAGCACAATTTGGCGATGAGGATAAGTTTATGGCTTTATATGATTGTTATTCTTCACTAGTTAAGCGACTTTGGCAAAGATACTATATTACTGAGCTAGAATTTGAAGACTGGTGTCAAGAAGCCCAGCTCGTATTGCTAAAGGTTATTTATTCTTATGATGGTAGGGATATCCATCAATTTAGCGGCTTTTATAAGCAGAGTTTGGTTAATCGGTTACTTGATTTATATCGTTCGCAACAGGCAAATAAGCGGATCCCAGTTGAACAGTTAGAACTACTGGGTGGGAGCAGTAATGAAGAACTGCTTGAAGGAGAAAACTCACCTGAAGGAATCGTTTGTTGCCATCAGAGTATTGAAGAGATTATTAGAATTAGTTCACCTTTTGAACGACGGGTACTATCAATGATTGTTACCGGGAAGTCAATTAAAAATGTTTGTCGGGAATTACATTGTAGTAAGCGTCAAGTCCAAAGCTCACTTTCGCGGAGTAGGACTAAGTTAGTCAGAATTTTGACGGGTGAATGATCTAATAGGAGATATGTTCGGAAATTATTAATAAAACTGAAATTATAAAAGGGACCTTGGTATTAAGTTACCGGGTCCCTTATTGATAGACTTGTTTTAGTAGAGAGAACATGCTAATCTAAAATGTATGTGGAGGTGGAAGTATGTCCCAAAAGAAAGTTGCGTTGGAATGTACAAAATGTGGCGCTCATAATTATGTGATTACCGCCAATCCTCAACGATCAGAACGATTAGAATTAAAAAAATTTTGTAAACATTGTGGAGAGTATACTCTGCATCGTGAAACTCGATAATTAGTTGGAGGAAATTATGCATTTGTTTCGTTTTATTAAAAGCGTAAATCATGAAATGAAACTGGTTGTTTGGCCAACAGCTCGTGAGAACCGGCGTGATACAACCATTGTTATTTCTTTAACGCTGTTCTTTGTCCTATTTTTTGCCTTATTCGATTGGCTAATTCAACTTTTGATGAAGTTATTTGTCTAAGCAGTGGTCAAACTATAATAGATTTGCTATACTAAAAGCAGCAAGCTTCGTGGGGATCCGCGAGGTTTTTTATTTTGAATTTGAAAATGAAAGTGATTTTTACTTAAGGAGGATTTATCGTGGAATCAAACGAAAAGCGTTGGTACGTCTTACATACATACTCTGGCTATGAAAACCGGGTTAAGAGTAACTTGGAATCTCGTGCGCAATCAATGGGAATGCAAGACTATATTTTCCGGGTTGTTGTTCCTGAAGATGAGGTTCGACAAGTTAAGGATGGTCAGGCAAAGGAAATCGTTGAAAAGACTTTCCCTGGTTATGTTTTAGTAGAAATGGTAATGACTGACCAAGCATGGTATATTGCACGGAATACCCCAGGGGTTACTGGTTTCTTAGGTTCACACGGTGGTGGTTCTAAGCCAACGCCATTGCTTCCTGAAGAAGTTGACCGGATTATGAAACGGATGGGTGTTCAAACCGTTCAACACGATATTGATGTTAACGTAGGTGACAGCGTAAAAGTTATCGCCGGTCCATTCGCTGATTTAACCGGTAAGGTTACCGAAGTTGATCACGAAAAGATGAAGCTAAAGGTTAACGTTGAAATGTTCGGCCGCGAAACTTCCGCCGAACTTGGCTTTGACCAAATTGATACGGTAGAATAAAAAGAGTGTGAAGCCGTTAAAACCTTCCGGTGGCTAACGATTTCTCCACCGAACGGCGGTATGCCGTCGGAGGTGGAGGTCGTTAGCTCGAGGAAGGTTAGGCTGAGCACGTTTTGGCTATGCTGCAGTAGAAGGAAAATTCGGACGAGCTGATTCCATACCGCGGTAGAACACAGCCGCTCACCCAATAAAACTCATTTTTAAACTATTACCTTGAATTTTAATAATAAATGTGGTATTTTACCTAGGTATGCTATTAAACATACTGTGGGAGAGGTAAATTTACTGCCTCATCATGACCACAACACGGACTAAGGAGGTTTTGTCTCGTGGCAAAAAAAGTAGCTAACGTTGTCAAGTTGCAAATTCCTGCCGGTGCTGCTACACCAGCTCCACCAGTAGGTCCTGCACTTGGACAAGCAGGTATTAACATTATGGGCTTCACTAAGGAATTTAACGCTCGGACAGCAGACCAAAAGGGTATGTTGATCCCAGTTGTTATTACCGTATATGAGGACCGTTCATTCGACTTCATTACTAAGACGCCACCTGCTGCTGTCTTACTGAAGAAGGCCGCTGGTGTTGAACACGGTTCCGGTGAACCTAACACTAACAAGGTTGCATCTGTAACCAAGGCTCAAGTTAAGGAAATCGCCGAAACTAAGATGCAAGATCTAAACGCCGCTGATGTTGAAGCAGCTATGCGCATGATCGAAGGTACTGCACGGAGCATGGGCTTCACTGTTGAAGACTAGTTCTAAGTAGCAGTCCGGATATCCTATTAAAGTAGGATGTCCCGTGGGAGGTATTAACTCCGCTAGACCACATTTGCAAGGAGGAAAACACAAGATGGCTAAAAATCGTGGTAAGAAGTACCAAGATGCGCTTAAAAAGGTTGACAGCAAGAAGAAGTACGCTGTTAACGACGCAGTTCAATTAGTAAAAGATATTGATTTCGCTAACTTTGACTCAACTGTTGAAGTTGCATTTAAGTTAAACGTTGACACTAAGCAAGCTGACCAACAATTACGTGGTGCCGTTGTTTTACCAAACGGTACTGGTAAGGATCAAACAGTTATTGTTTTCGCTAAGGGAGACAATGCTAAGGCTGCTAAGGATGCAGGCGCTGACTTTGTTGGTGATGCTGACTTAGCTGACAAGATTCAAGACGGCTGGTTAGATTTCGACGTTGCAATCGCAACTCCAGACATGATGCCAGTTGTAGGTCGTTTAGGTCGGATTCTTGGACCTAAGGGCTTAATGCCAAACCCTAAGACTGGCACGGTTACAATGGATGTTGCCAAGGCCGTTGAAGAATCAAAGGCTGGTAAGGTTACTTACCGGACTGACCGTGATGGTAACGTTGCTGTACCATTCGGTAAAGTTTCATTCGACACTGACAAGTTAGTCGAAAACTTAAAGACTATTGAAGATATTGTTATGAAGTCCCGTCCAGCTTCTGTACGTGGTACTTATGTACAACATGCTTCAATCGCTTCTACTTTCGGACCAAGTGTTACACTTGATTTGGAAAGCTTCTAAAGAAGTAATTAGAATAAAAAATAGTCAGGGAGATATCCTCTCTGGCTATTTTTTTATTTTAAATTAATTCAGCTTAAACATTCTTTATAACGTAAATTATGCCATAAAGTCAACCAATAAGAATTACTAATATTTATATACAGATAACTATTTTATATAGGCAACAACAAGTAACTAGTATGCAAATTATTTATAATTAACAAAAATAGTTATTATCATATTACTTTGAAATTAGGGAATTATTTGTTATATTCAGGGTGCGATAAATAACTTTGCTGATTATTAATATCGACTACTAAATTTAGCTTAATGGATCCAAAGTTAGTTTTATGACGTCGGATAGCCTTCTGTTATTTATCAATCTATTAAGAATGAAAGGAGAGAATTATGAATAGTAACGCAAAACAAGCGACGCGAAATCTAACCCTCTTTGGATTCTTTTCATTGACCGCATCAATGGTTTTGACCGCTTATGAGTATCCGACATTTGCGACTTCCAAGTTGCACTTGATCTTCTTCCTCATCCTCGGTGGAATCTTTTGGTTCTTACCGGTTGCTTTATGTGCTGCCGAAATGGCAACGGTAAATGGCTGGAACAAAAATGGTGGTGGAATCTTTAGCTGGGTTAAGCATACTCTTGGCGAACGCTGGGGCTTCGCGGCGATCTTCTTTCAGTGGTTCCAAATTACTGTTGGTTTCATTACAATGATTTACTTCATTCTTGGGGCATTATCATTTGTTTTTGATTGGCCCGAGTTAAATCAGGTTCCAGTGATTAAATTCTTCGGTGTCCTAATTATCTTTTGGCTTTTAACGTTCTCACAATTTGCTGGTACTAAATATACTGCTCGAATTGCCAAGTGGGGATTTTCTATTGGGATTTTAATCCCATCGCTAATCCTATTTATTCTGGCAGTTTGGTATATCGTGAAGGGCGATCCAATCCAACTTACGTTTACACCACATGCCTTTGTACCAGATTTTGCTAAGCTCAATACGCTGGTTGTCTTTGTTTCCTTCGTATTAGCTTACATGGGTGTTGAAGCTTCAGCATCGCACATTAATGAATTGCAGAATCCAAAGCGTAATTACCCGCTTGCCATGTTTATCTTGGTTATTCTTGCTATTTGCTTGGATACCTTTGGTGGCTTTACGGTTGCTGCGGTTGTTCCACAAAAGGAATTGTCACTTAGTGCTGGTGTTGTTCAAGCATTTAATTACTCATTGCTATATATTAATCCACATTTAGGCTGGTTAGTTAAGGTAATTGCCTTAATGATTGCTGCCGGTGTTATGGCCGAAATTAGTTCTTGGGTTATTGGTCCTTCACGGGGAATGTTTGCAACGGCCCAGCAAGGGATCTTACCTAAGTGGTTCCGGAAGACAAATAAAGCCGGTGTTCCAATACCACTAATCGCCATTCAAGGGGTTATTGTTTCCATTTGGGATGCAGTTCTAACATTTGGTGGTGGCAGTGACAACGTTTCATTCTTTGCAGCAATGTCACTAACCGTTGTGATCTACCTTGTTGGTTACCTGCTATTCTTTATTGGTTACTTGGTTTTGATCTTTAAGAAGAAAGATTTGAAACGTAAATACGAAGTCCCTGGTGGGACATTTGGTAAAACAATTATTTCCGTCTGTGGACTATTAGTCTCAATCTTTGCTTTCTACATTTCCTTTGTACCACCGAGCAACTTACCACGGTCATCGGATAAGGCTTACCTGACCGTGCTAATTGTTAGCTTTATTATTGCACTAGTTATTCCATTCATTATCTATGCATTCCATTATAAGTTGAATCACGGTAATGATGATGGTAATGGTGACCAACCAAAGCACTTAAGCGCACAGGATATTATTCCATCTGTACCACCAATTGCTCGTGGTGAGCACCATATTATCCCAGAAACTCGCATCAAATGAACATACGCAAAATAACTAGGAGGTTATTTATATGGCTGGATTATACGGTAAAAATAGTCAGGAAAAGCGAAACTATCTTGATCCAATTTTTGGTTCATATTCATCTGATCATGAATTACCAAAGTACAAATTAAATGAACGACCGGTTGAGCCACGAATTGCTTACCGAATCGTTAAGGATCAATTATTGGACGAAGGAAACGCCCGTGAGAACCTGGCAACTTTTTGTCAAACTTACATGGAGCCAAACGCCACTAAGATTATGGCAGAAACGATGGAAAAGAATGCGATTGATAAGTCCGAATATCCACGGACCGCTGAACTAGAGAATCGTTGTGTTAACATTATCGCTGATTTATGGCACGCACAACCAGATGAAAACTATATGGGAACCTCAACTGTTGGTTCTTCAGAAGGTTGTATGCTGGGTGGCCTAGCAATGAAGTTTGCTTGGCGTGAACGGGCAAAGAAACTGGGCCTTGATATCCACGCTCATAAGCCAAACCTAGTTATTTCGTCAGGTTATCAAGTTTGTTGGGAAAAGTTTGCTACCTACTTTGATATTGAATTGCGGACTGTTCCGATGGATGAGAAGCACCAATCACTGAATATGGAAAAGGTAATGGATTATGTTGATGAATACACAATTGGAATTGTGGGCATCATGGGTATTACTTATACCGGACGTTATGACAATATTGAAAAACTAAACGACCTTGTTGAAGAGTACAACAAGACAACTCCATACAAAGTTTACATTCACGTTGATGCAGCTTCCGGTGGTTTCTATGCCCCATTCATGGAACCTGATATTAAGTGGGACTTCCAGTTGAAGAACGTTGTTTCAATTAATTCTTCAGGTCACAAGTATGGTTTAGTTTACCCTGGTATTGGTTGGGTTCTCTGGCGTGACAAGAAGTTTTTGCCAGACAAACTAATTTTCAAAGTTAGTTACCTTGGTGGTGAATTACCAACGATGGCGATTAACTTCTCGCGGAGTGCTTCACAAATTATTGGTCAATACTACAATTTTGTTCGCTTTGGCTACAATGGTTACCGAGATATTCAAAAGCGGACGCATGATGTTGCGGTATTCTTAGCTAAAGAGATTTCACAACTTGGTCATTTTGAAATCGTTAATGATGGTTCAGAATTACCGATCGTTTGCTACAAGCATAAGAAGGAAGACGATGCTAAGTGGACCCTCTATGATCTTGCAGATCGTCTCCGGATGAAGGGTTGGCAGGTTCCTGCTTACCCATTACCAGAAAACCTTGATAAAGTTGAAGTACAACGGATTGTTTGCCGGGCTGACTTCAGTATGAATATGGCTTACGACTTTATCGAAGATTTGAAGCAAGCAATTGACGAATTGAACAAGTCCCATGTTATTAGCCATGAAAAAACCGAACTAAAAAAGTACGGCTTTACTCACTAAAACGTTATGAATATTTAGTAATTAGCTATTGAGATTCCGTAGATTAAAAACGACTTCCAGAACTTAGCAAAGTTCTGGAGGCCGTTTCTTGCGTTATAACTGGTATCAGTTTGGTGAAATTATCGGTAAATTGTAAATTAATTGATTTACTCGCAGATGGATGTGTGCTATTATATTTCTTGGTTATCAATATGGCGGTATTGGTGAAGTTTGGTTAACACACCGGTTTGTGGGTCCGGCACGCGTGGGTTCGAATCCCACATACCGCCCTGACCTAAAAAAGAACTCAAGAGGAATTCCTCTTGAGTTCTTTTTTCATAGTCTTATTTTCGTAATTGGCTTAATTAACCATTGTGAAAGCTGGTGACGAAAAGAGTTCATAATTAACCACCAGCCACATGCAAGTAGCAGGCCACCAATGACATCACTGGTAAAGTGATCGTGGAGATAAACCCGGGTTGCCATTATTATAACGATCCATAATGCACCAAATATTCGAAAGATAACTTTTCCTGATTGGTGATGAAGATAAGGAAGAAGCAGAGAAAGAACAGTAAAGACAAAAATAGTGGTCGCAAAGGTATGACCACTGGGGAAACTATAACCATTAGCTGGAAACAGTTTATTACTTGGCCGAATGCGAAGAACATTATATTTAATGAGAATTACTAGTGAGTAGCCAATAAACTGGAGGAACACATACCAGAGACTTTCGTTAAGCCTGTTTTGCCACCATAGATAAAGAGCTAAAATAATTGTAGCTGTTTGAAGAATGATTGGGTCACCAAGGTGGGTTAAAACGATCATGGCCTGAGTTTCATTTGGAAACGTTGGGTGTAGTAATTGAAAGCCAAACTGATCAATCTGATTAATCCACATTGAATGATGAACAACACCAGTTAGTAAGATAACAAATAATAGCCAACAAATGACTCCGATAGTTAACGTTAATTTCTTTTTCAAATTTTTAATCTCCTAAAATAGTGCCATTAAGTTTAGTCCGGTTAAAAGGGTAACCAAGGCATATTCAATAATTGCTTGCCAAAGATGATTGGCATGGGTTCCCATAAGTTTTGGATCACTAGTGATTGCAATTAAGGGAAAAAGAGTAAATGGCAGGGCAATACTTAGAATAATCTGGGCGTAGATAATTAATTGTTCAAACTGTTGTTCATTAAAGCGAACTAAGCAGCCAATAATGATAATAGGAATCAAAGTAACAAAACGGGTAAGTAACCGTCGTTTCCATAATGGGAGACGGATATTGATATAACCTTCCATAACGATCTGCCCCGCTAATGTGCTCGTTATTGACGAGATCAATCCCGTGATGAGGAGAGCAAAGCCAAATAACCAGCTCATTAATGGGCTAGCTAAGGTACCAACAATTTGATGATCCCTTAATCCGTAAAAAACGTCAGCAAGACTATTTAAGGTTGCAGTATGGTAAAAAAGCGTCCCACCTAAAATTAGGAGAAGTGCGTTTACAATTAATGCCGCAAACAGGTGAATGACTGAGTCCCAGTTGGCAAATTTAAGGGTTTCAGTAACTTGGGCGGGGTCATGTTCATCGTATCGTCGACTTTGGGCCAATGCAGAATGAAGGTAAATGTTATGAGGCATGATCGTTGCCCCAATGATTCCCAAACTTAAGAGAAGTTCTGAATGATTCGTGATTATCTGTGTTTGGGGCATTAATCCCGTTAAGATTGCTGTCCAGTGGGGATGGGCGCGACAAACCTCGATTGCAAAGATGCTCCCAACTATTAGGATCGTGAAGAGGACAATAGATTCAACTCGCCGGATCCCAAAGCGTAAAAACAGAAGAACGATCAGAACGTCAGCAACCGTGAGGAAGATGCCGACTATTAGTGGCAGATGAAATAGGAGGTAGAGTGCAATTGAAGTCCCTACCACTCCAGTCAGATCAGTTGCCATCATAGCAAGTTCGTTTAATAGCCATAAGCCGATTCGGACAGGTTTCGGAACCCGGTTTGCAATTGCTTGTGCGAGATCCGTTCTGGTAACGACGCCAAGTTTGATTGACAATGATTGCATGACCATTGCAACGACAATTGAAATAAGAAGGACGCTGAGTAAGGAATATCCATACTGACCGCCACCGGCCAAAGATGTCAGCCAATTACCCGGATCCATATAGCCAACGGCAACGAGAGCACCTGGACCACTATATGCCAGGAACTTTAGCCAGAATGCTGATTGATAGACGGTGGGGACGGCAACACTACCATTAATTTCGTCTAAGCTTTTCTTTTTCATTGATCTAATCGCTCCTGAGCAAGGTTAGCAAGAAAGTTGGCAAACTTGATGTTATCATTGAGGGACGGAACGACATCAAGAATATCCCCGCCATTCTCACGAAATGCTTGATAATTTTGCACTGAATTTTCTTCAATTGTTTCTAAGCAGTCGGTAACAAATGAAGGTGCAACGATTAAGATATTTCTTTTACCGAGTTGGGCAGATTGGAGGAGGGTGTTTTTAAGATATGGTTTCAGCCAGGGCATTGGTCCAAACTTTGATTGGTAAGCCATTTTAATTTTGGCTTGGGGGATGTCTAGGCGTTTACGAAGCTCTTTTGTTGTTCGTTCGGTTTCATCCTGATAGGGATCCCCATGTTTGACCATGGAAACTGGAATGCCGTGATAGGAAATGATTAGCAGATCGTAATCTTTTTGATCCCACTCCTCCTGAATATGTTGGCTAAGAACGTCGAGGTAGTCATCTTCATCAGCAAAGCGGTCAATAATTGGCAATGTTGGATCAACCGCTTTGACTTGATCGATGATGGATTGAGTAGTGCTTTGGGTGAAATGGGGGAATAAAGAAAGAACAATAATTTGCTTGCATTCTTTCTTCATTTGACGAAGGGTGTCGCCGATGCTAGGTTCCCCATATGTCATTGCCATCTTAACCACCCAGTTAGGTAATAGTTCCTGAACTTTTTTGGTTAAATTAGCTGTATTAACAATTAATGGTGAACCGTTCTCTAGCCAGCAATCACGATAAAATGTCGCAGAACGCCAAGAACGCATTGGCAGGATAATCCCGTTCAATAGTGGCTTCCAGATAGCGGCGGGCATTTCGACCACATTATGATCGCCGAGAAATTCACGTAAATATTTTTTGACGGCTGGTGTCGTTGGTTTAGCAGGTGAGCCAAGGTTAACAAGTAATAGGCCATGATCTTTCATATATTTAAGCTCCTTCAAGCAGTTAATAGTTTAATTGTACAACACCTCCTTTCTCTTCAGCTATCTGAATAAAATTCGAGTTATCCTTTACAAGGAAAAACGAAGATGTTATACTACTAAAGTTGATTAAATATGACTCTGCCTAAGACTCAGGTGGCGAAAGCCTTAATCGTATGCCTGCCGAGGAAGAATTAAGTTCCTTCTCTATGTCTGCGGTCATAGGGATTTTTTTATAAATCCGATCAAACTACATTGCAGGAGGTGAAAATTCATGAGTGAAGCAGCTATTGCTAAGAAAGCTGAAATTGTTAAGCAAACCGTTGAATTGATTAACAATGCTGAATCAGCTATCGTTGTTGATTACCGTGGTTTAACTGTTGCTGAAGTTACTGACTTGCGTAAGCAACTTCGTGATGCCGGTGTTAAGATGTCAGTTATCAAGAACAAGATTCTTGACCGTGCCGTTGAAGGTACTGACTACGAAGACCTTCGTGATACTTTTGTTGGCCCAACTGCTGTTGCCTTCTCTAACGAAGACCCAATTGCCCCAGCTAAGATCTTGAAGAATTTCGCCGATGACCACGACGCTCTTGAAATCAAGGGTGGTTTCATCGAAAAGAGTGTTAAGACCCTCGATGAAATTAACGAATACGCTACTATGCCTAGTCGTGAAGATCTGTTGTCAATACTTGCATCTGCATTGCAAGACCCAATGCGGAAGATTGCTCGTGCAGTCAAGGCCGTTGCCGACAAGGAAAACGAAGCCGCATAATTGTCGTATTACCATATATTATCAAATTAAAATTAATTACCTAAATATTGGAGGAATATAATCATGGCTTTTGATAAGGATGCTATCATTGCTTCATTAAAGGAAGCATCAATTTCTGACCTTAACGATCTTGTTAAGGCTATCGAAGACGAATTCGACGTTTCTGCAGCTGCTCCAGTTGCAGCTGCAGGTGCTGCTGGTGGCGACGCTGCTGCTAAGGACAGCTTCACTGTTGAATTGACTGAACCAGGTGCCGCTAAGGTTAAGGTTATCAAGGCTGTTAAGGACATCACTGGTGTTGGCCTTAAGGATGCTAAGGACCTTGTTGACGGTGCTCCTTCAGCAATCAAGGAAGACGTTAAGGAAGACGAAGCTAACGACATCAAGGAAAAGCTTGAAGCCGCTGGTGCTACTGTTACCCTTAAGTAGTCTAACTTCAAATATAAATTTAAAAAGCTGGGATTATTCCCGGCTTTTTTCTTTTTTAAATATTTATCGCTAAATCCGATCATTGTTTATGAGTGTCTTTCTATAAGATAAATGTGCAAAAATGGGTTTGGTATCTCTTTTGCCCTCCGATAAAATAAAATTAGTGGTAATGTAACCGCTAACAATAATATTGGGAGGAGATATCATGTTATTTCAAGTTTATGGTAGCCAATCTGGCTGGCAATTATTGAGTGTGGGTAGTAAAGATTCCTCTACAGTTAACGATATGGTTAGATTAATTACTTTCATTCTGCCAAGGACCACCTCACTTACTGCTTCCCCCTTAGCTTTATATTAACAGCATAGGGCTAATAGTTCCAACAATAAGTTAATAATAAAAATAATAACTTCTCGTCGAAAATAATTATACTTATTGACGAGAAGTTATTTTTTAATTATTATTTTGCTTTTTTAAGAGTTCGGTAATTTCTTTTAAATACTGAACCTCTTCACTAGGGGCTGGGGTTTCTTCTTCCTTTTTCTTTCGGAAACGATTAATAATCTTAACCATCAAGAAGACAACAAAAGAAATAATTAGGAAGTTAATCACTGAGTTTAGGAAACTCCCATATTTGAACTGTGCATCGCCGACTTGCCAAACAAGATTTGAGAGATCAATTCGACCGATAAAAATACCGATTAAGGGGTTAATCAGGTTATTAACGAGGGATTTAACAATTGAGGTAAATGCTGCCCCAACGATAATCCCGACGGCCATATCGATAACATTTCCCCGTGCAATAAACTCTTTGAATTCTTTTATCATGTGCTGTGCCTCCCTTTAACTAATTACGACTTATGTAACCTATATTCTAACAAATTAATAGTTAGCAAAAATAAGTTCGTTGTGAATTTAATTATAATTAAAATATGTCCTTACGTCTAATATTATATCATGTATAATATTAGACGAGTTAAGGAGGAAAATAAAATGAAGATCCAAATAACTGCTGAACTCCTTGATGGACTTGTATTAGCAATCCTGAAGCAGGATGACTACTATGGTTATGCATTAACGCAACGGGTGAGAAATGTAATTGATATTTCTGAATCAACAATGTATCCGGTCCTGCGTCGATTGAAAAAGAATGGTGACTTAACAACGTATGATAAACCGTTTCAGGGACGAAACCGGCGATATTATCAAATCACGGATACCGGGGAACAGCGTTTAACAGAAATATTACAACTCTGGAAGGAGTATAAAGAAAACTTAGACCGAATATTTTATCGGAAAGGTGGAGAAGAATAATGGAAGCTCGTCAAAAATACATTTCAGAGCTAGAAAAGTATTTGGCACCGTTAACGGATGATGAACGTCAGGATGCCTTAGATTTTTATAATGAATACATTGAGGACGCTGGGTATGACAATTACCAGCAAATTATTCATGAATTAGGGAACCCCCGTCAACTGAGTCATAAGATTTTAGCGGACTACTCAATCAAAGCTAATGATGAGGAAGTGAAGCAAGGGCGAACAGCTTCTCCACATTCTAATTGGCGGGTCTTTTGGTTGGTCTTAGTTGCAATTATTACCTCACCAATTACTTTTGCCTTAAGCTTAGGAGCATTAATGGTCCTCTTTGCGGCTTTTGCAGCGGTGTTTGGTATTGGAATTGGAATCCTCGGTACGTTAGTGGGCCTCTTCTTTGCAACCGGTGTTCTTTTCTATACGGGAGTCGGGGTAATTGTTACTGCACCGATGACTGGGATCTTTTATCTGGGTACTGGGATAGCCATGCTTGGCTTCTTGTTACTTTGCATACCACTGGGCTATTGGATTATTCGCTGGCTAACTCAGGCAATTGCTAACCTGTCCAAGTATATTTACCAAAAACTACTTCAGAGGAGGGCTCAACGTCATGAAAAGAATGTTCAAGATTAGTCTGGGAATTCTAGTTGTAGGAATTATTTTAATGGGAATTGGCTTTGCTGGGCATGGGGTAAAGAACGTCCATTTTAATGGTTATACTCCAGAGATTAGCCATCGGATTACCAAGCAATTAAGTAGTCATCAAGAATTTTCTGAACTGGACCTTAATGTGCCTGATGCCAACGTGATGTTAAAGACCGGGAAGAAATTTTCAATTCGGTATCAAGGAACTAATACTCAAGCCCCAAAGGTTAAGTTTGCTGGAAAAGTAGCAACGATTACCCAAAAATATGGGCATGGAACCTTTTTTAATCGTGATGATGGTGATAATACCTTAGTTATTACTGTACCAAAGGGGACCAAAATCTCGGGTAAGATTGAAGTTGTTGATGGCGATTTAGAAATTAATAACGTTGACTTAAATGGTGTCGATGTTAACGTTGCAGATGGTAACGTTATTTACAATCAATTATCAGTTGAAGGTGGCCGGACGACCATTGGGGATGGCGATTTTACTAGTCATAGGACAGTGTTTAAAGGGCATTACACCGTTAAAACTGCTGATGGTGATAATAAGGTTATTGACTCTCATGCCGATGGCTTTATTCTTCATACCGTTGACGGTGATAATAAATTAGATGGTGTTGATCATGGTACGGAAGATCTTCGACAAAACGATTCAGCAGCAAACCTCCTTCGCCTGGAAGCGACCGATGGCGATAATTCGGTGATTAATATCAAAGCAGTTCAATAAAATTAATTGGCCTTAGTATTAGGGAAATCCTAGTGCTAAGGCTTTTTAAATTGCTTATTCAAAAAGGTCTTGCATTTTTAGTAAGGAGTGTTTAATATATTTACTGATGATAATAGTAATCATTACGATTAAGGAGGAAGAAAATGAAGAATTTTCTTAAGAAACTTGTAATAGTTGGGTTATCGTTAATGCTGGTTTTACCGTTAGTGATGACTCATTCTATAAGTGCTAATAGTCAAAAGCCAATTAAAGTAGTTACGGGACTTAATTTTTATGGAGAAGTCGCCAAAGCGGTTGCTGGTAATCAAGGGAAGGTTACTTCCTTTATTAACAATTCCTCTGTTGATCCCCATGACTATAAGCCCGGTATTAAGCAAGCATCACAGGTTGAACACGCTAATGTTGTGATTGAAAACGGGATTGGTTACGACCATTGGATGAATAAGCTAGTTAAGTCAAGCGATAATAAAAAGAACATTAAGGTAGTTAATGTTGGTTCAATGATGGGTAAAAAAGTTGGCGATAATGAACATATCTGGTATCAACCAAATACCATGAAGAAGCTCGCTAATAAGTTAGCTAAGGATTATGGTAAAATTGATCCTCAACATGCTGACTATTACAAACAAAATGCAAAGAAGTATGTTGCATCATTAAGCCAACTTGACCAAAAGATTGCTCAAGTCAAGAGCCAAGTAAATCCACAAAAGAAGGAAGTTGCGGTCAGCGAACCCGTCTTTGACTACGCACTGGAAAATCTTGGCTACAAGGTAATGGATCAACACTTTGAAAAGGCAATTGAAGAAGGAACTGATCCTTCACCTAAGGATATTGCACAAATCCAAAATGCAATTAAGAAGCACAAGATTGCTTTCTTTGTAGATAACACCCAGGCAACTGGTCACACGGTTAAGAACCTGGTTAAGTTAGCTAAAAAGAATAATGTTCCAGTCCTTAAGGTTACTGAGACAAAGCCAAACCAAAAAATGACCTATACTGAATGGATGATGAAGCAGTATGAAGAATTATCATCCATTCAACAGCAGTAAACTTTCATTATAAAAGAGCTTAAATTATTTATTACAAAGAGAAGAGGACCTGACAGAAGCAAGTTATAGATAGCAGCTGTCACGCCCTCCTCTTTTCCTTAAATTTAAAGCAGCCCCGAAAGACTGAATGTCAATCTGGACTGCTTATTTATGTTAGTAGAATTAGTAGTTCTAGTTTAGTCGTTTTCTACACCAGTACCTTCGTAGCAACGTTCAAGGAGTTCCTTAAGTTGACTTACTAGTGGTTCAACCGGGTTAGTGGTTGTACATTGGTCTTCGTAAGCGAGGACAGCAAGCTGATCAACTACTTTGTCAAAGTCTTCACGACTAACGCCATTGTC
The DNA here is from genome assembly GCF_022651205.1 of Limosilactobacillus sp. Taxonomy (GTDB): domain Bacteria; phylum Bacillota; class Bacilli; order Lactobacillales; family Lactobacillaceae; genus Limosilactobacillus. The sequence goes on along the minus strand of NZ_JALCQI010000002.1, from coordinate 81,885 downwards.
TTTAAGGCTTAATTTAACGCCACAAGCGTGAGCTAATTCGATAACCTTCTTAGCGTATGCTTCAGCTAACTCTTCATCAGAGTTCCCTTGGAGACCGATGAAACGAGCAATATCAGCATAGTCCTTAGTTGCGTGGAAAGTCTCGTAGTGAGGCCAGAGAGCAAGTTTTTGTGGACGCTTAGCATTAAAGCGGATAACTTGTGGAAGAGCAATCGCAATTAGCAAACCGTGAGGAAGGCCGAATGCTCCACCCATTTTGTGAGCAAGGGAGTGGTTAATTCCAAGAAATGCTTGACCGAATGCCATTCCGGCCATTGTTGAGAAGTCATGCATCTTCCGCCGAGCAAGCTTATCACCCTTTACAGAGCTAGGAAGATATTCCATCACCCCTTTGATAGTTTGGAGTGACCAACCACGAGTGTAATCAGTTGCCATTACTGAAACATATGATTCAGTAGCGTGACAAAGGACGTCCAAACCCGTGTAAGCAGTGGTCTTGGGAGGAACAGTTTCAACGAATTGTGAGTCAACAATCGCAATGTTTGGAGTTAATGCGTAGTCAGCAAGTGGGTACTTAACATGGGTCTTGGAATCGGTGATTACGGCAAATGGAGTAACTTCAGAACCAGTACCAGAAGTAGTAGGAATTCCAATTAATTGTGACTTAGTAGGCTTCTTGATTTGGTAAGCACGCTTACGGATATCAAGGTACTTTTGCATAACACCGTACCAGGAAGTTTCTGGGTGCTCGTAGAACATCCACATTGCCTTAGCAGCATCCATTGGTGAACCACCACCGAGAGCGATGATTGTGTCTGGCTTGAAGTCGTTCATCATGGCAACACCTTTTTCAACAGTGTTAGTTGATGGATCTTCTTCAACATCATCGAATACCAAGAAAGCAGTTTCGTTTTGACGTAAACGCAATTCATCGATTACTCGTTGAACGTAACCACGCTTGCTCATTCCTGGACCAGTGACGATAAAAGCACGGTCGATGTTAGGAATATCGCGCAATTCTTTTAGTGAGTTGCGTTGAAAGTATACTTTTGGGGGAATCTTAACCCATTGACGGTTTTCACGACGCTTAGCAATTACCTTAATGTTTAAGAGGTCCCAGTCTGTAACGTTGTGTGATACTGAGTTACCACCGTATGAACCAGTACCAAGAGTAAGGGATGGTGTCATGTTATTGTAGATGTTACCAATTCCACCGATACCAGATGGTGAGTTAATGATGATCCGTGAGGCACGCATTTCAAGACCGTACTTAGTAGCCAAGTCATCATCAAGAGTGTGGATGGCAGCAGTATGACCTTCACCACCGTAGTGAAGTAATTGCCGACAAATATCGAAGGCGTTTTCGTGAGAAGTTGCCCGATACATGGTAAGTACTGGGGAAAGCTTTTCGGCTGATAGTGGGTAATCGTCACCGATTCCTTCATATTCAGCAATGATTACTTTAGTGTGTTCTGGAACATCCTTTAAGCCACACATTTCGGCAATGGCGTTAGCTGAACGGCCGGCAATTGGTCCCCGTACCTGGTGACGCTTAGTGTCGATGAATCCTTCAGTGAAGGTATCAATTTCATTTGGCTTAACAAAGTAACAGTTCCACTTCTTGAACTCTTCTTTTACTTGGTCGTAAATTTCATCGTCAACAACTACGGAGTTTTCAGTTGCACAAATCATTCCGTTATCAAAGGTCTTGGAAAGGACAATGTCGTAAACAGAACGAGCAATGTTAGCGGTCTTTTCAATGTAAGCAGGGCCGTTACCAGGACCAACACCTAGTGCAGGGTTACCTGAACTATAAGCAGCCTTAACTAATGCAGGACCACCAGTTGCTAAGATGGTAGCAATGTTAGGGTGACGGAGTAATGCGTTAGTTGCTTCAAGACTACATTGTGGAATCCACTGAATCATGTCCTTTGGAGCACCGGCCTTTTCAGCAGCTTCTTGAAGGATTTTAGCAGTATTGATAGAAGAATTAAGTGCTTGTGGGTGGAACGAGAAGATGATGGTGTTCCGCGTCTTAGCAGAGATAATGGACTTGAAGATTGTGGTTGAAGTTGGGTTAGTAACCGGAACAACCCCAGCAATAATTCCTAGAGGATCGGAAATTGTGATTGTTTGGTCTTCGTCATCATCCTTGATAATACCAACAGTCTTATCGTGACGAATATTGTTCCAAATGTATTCACTAGCGTAAATGTTTTTGATTGCCTTATCTTCGGCAACACCACGGCCAGTTTCGTTAGCAGCATCTACTGCTAAATCCATGTGGTGTTCTTCGGCTGCCAATGCCATTGCTTGACAGATTTTATCAACTTGCTCTTGGTTATAGTAACGTAACTTGTCAAAGGCCTTTTGACTGCGTTCTACTAAATCGTTAATCATTGTTTGAGCTTCTTGTTCTTTATCAACAGGTGTTGTAGTTTCAAGATTTTTCTTATCTTTAGCCATGAGAATAAGCTCCTTTAATTTTTAATTTGTTTTTTGTTAATCATTGAACATAATTAAATATACTATAAAATTTGGAAAAGTAAATAGATATGTGATTAATTGAACAATGGTAAAAGATACTGTTAGCGTTTCCATTATTATCACTTCAGCAGCTGCGGTAGTAAGAAAAATATTGGTATTATTTTTCGCCTTTTGGCAACTAAAATGTAATCTATTTAGATTGGTTGAATTATAATTCACAATAGTATAAAAACGTTAATTAATGAATAAAATTATTAAATGTTCTATATTGAACAGAATAAAAAGCCACAGGATTGTCGTCAATCAATGGCAATTCTGTGGCTTTTAAACTATTTAATTGTTGTTATGATTATTCTTTATCGTTCTTGTCCTTTGAAGCGTTTGGATCGGCGACATTATAATCATCGTCGTTCATTGCTTCGACTGCACCAAGTCGATAACCGTTACCAACTTGGCTAAAGAAATCATGGTTAGCAGTTGATGTTGAAATCCCATTCATAACAACTGGGTTAACATCTGAGGCCGTATCAGGAAAGAGTGGATCTTGACCGAGATTCATTAGTGCCTTATTAGCATTGTAACGAATGAAAGTTAACACATCTTCTGTCCAACCAACTTGATCGTAAAGCAGGTGGATGTACTTTTCTTCGTTATCGTATAATTCATACAAGAAGTTGTACATCCAATCCTTCATATCCTGTTGTTGCTTTTCAGTCCGGTCGTGCATTCCAACTTGGAACTTGTAACCAATGTAGGTACCATGAACCGATTCATCACGAAGAATTAACTTGATAATTTCGGCAACGTTATTTAGTTTGTTGTGGCCTAAGTAATAAAGAGGGGTATAGAATCCAGAATAGAAGAGGAAAGTTTCAAGGAAAACGTTAGCAACCTTCTTCTTTAGTGGATCCTCTTCAGGGTCACGGTAAATATTTGCGATTTGAACAGCTTTGTTTTGTAAGTATTCTTCTGAATCAGACCAGTCAAAGATTTCACTAATTTCTTCTGGAGTGTTCAATGTTGAGAAAATGGTTGAATAACTCTTAGCATGAACTGATTCCATGAATTGAATATTATTTAAGACGGCAGTTTCATGTTGCGTCTTAACGTCTTGCTTTAAAGCAGTTAGTCCAGCTTCAGATTGAACGGTATCAAGAAGGGTCAAACCACCGAAGACGTGGCCGACAGTCCATTGATGGTCAGTATCAAGTTCGCGCCAATCATCTAAATCGTTAGAAACAGGGATTCGTGTATCAAGCCAAAACTGTTCAGTTAGCTTTTCCCATGTTGCTTTATCAATCATATCGGAAACTTCATTCCAATTGATCGCTTTATATTCTGTCAAAGGTTTATATTCTTCAAGCTTCATTTATTAGGCTCCTTATTCACAATCAAACAATATTTAAGACGTAAATTCTTAAAATTCATATAAAATTAAGTTTAGCAAGCATTGGTATGAAAATCAATTTAATCCGGATTAGATTACACAACTTTCACATTGATTTGCACCAATTTCATCGTTGTCATCGGTGAATGTTCGGACATAGTAAATTGACTTGATTCCCTTCTTGTAGGCATAGTGACGAAGAATATTCAAGTCACGCGTTGTCATCTTGTTTGTCCGCCCGTTCTTCCATTCATAAAGGCCATCCGGCATCGTTGAACGGACAAAGAGAGTTAAGGATAGTGACTGGTCAACGTGTTGTTGTGCTGCGGCGTACGTATCAATTACTGTCCGCATGTCCATGTCATATGCAGAACGGTAGTATGGCATGGTGTCATTTGAAAGGTATGGTGCAGGATAGTAAATCTTACCGATCATCTTTTCTTGACGTTCTTCGATCCGGTTAATGATTGGGGTTAGACTAGCAGTTGAATCATTAATGTAGGAAGTTGATCCATTTGGGGCAACCGCAAGTCGATATTCATTATAGAGACCATCTTGCATAACGTCCTTTTTAAGCTGTTTCCAGTCATCAATAGTTGGAATGTGGATGTTTGCAAAAAGCTTCTTTACAAGGTCAGATTTTGGCCCCCAATCTTTGTTTACATACTTATCGAAGTAGGAGCCATCAGCATACGTGCTCTTTTCAAAGTTATGGAATGTTTCGTGACGTTCCTTAGCAATCTCGTTAGAAGCAACTAATGACCAGTAGTTAAGCAACATGAAGTAGACACTGGTAAATTCAACGGCAACCGGACTACCATATTGAATATGATTCTTAGCCAAGTAACCGTGAAGACCCATTGCACCAAGGCCAATTGAGTGGCTTAGTTCATTTCCCTTCTTAATTGAAGGAACAACATCGAGGCTTTCCACGTCACTAATCCGGGTGAGGCCACGAACGATTGCCCGAATTGATCGACCGAAGTCTGGTGTGTTCATCATATTTGCAATGTTCGTTGAGCCTAAGTTACAACTAATATCAGTCCCAAGAGTTTCGTAGCTTTGATCATCGGCAACGACAGATGGAGTTTGCACTTGGGCAATCTCTGAGCAAAGGTTACTCATTACGATCTTGCCGTCAATTGGATTGTCACGGTTAACGGTATCAATATTGATGATGTATGGGTAACCAGACTCTTGTTGAAGCTTACTGATTTCGTCTTCAAGATCCCGAGCATTGAGTTTCTTCTTATGAATCTCATCATTAGCAACCATGTTGTCATATTCTTCAGTAATATCAACGTATGAGAATGGCTTGCCATATACTCGTTCAACGTCGTATGGACTGAAGAGGTACATATCTGCGTCTTTTTCAACTAGCTCATAAAACTTATCAGGAACTGTGATCCCAAGGGAAAGGGTCTTCAACCGAATCTTTTCGTCGGCATTTTCCTTCTTTGCTCCAAGAAATTCAATGATATCTGGGTGGAAGACGCTCAGGTAGACAACCCCAGCACCTTGCCGTTGACCCAACTGGTTGGAGTAAGAAAAGCTGTCCTCTAAGAGTTTCATTACTGGAACAACACCGCTAGCCGCATGTTCGATCTTCTTAATTGGTGCACCAGCTTCACGGAGGTTACTAAGGTTGATCCCGACACCGCCACCAATCTTAGAAAGTTGAAGAGCTGAGTTAATTGTCCGTCCGATCGTGTTCATGTTGTCTGTTGGCTGAATGGCAAAACAGGAAACAAACTCTCCCCGGCGTTTTCGCCCAACATTTAGGAAGGTTGGAGTAGCTGGTTGATAGCGTTGGTGGATAATTTCATCAGCAAGGAGCATTGCTAATTCTTCGTCACCATTAGCTAAGTACAGGGCATTCATTGCAACACGATCAATGTAATTTTCCAGGTAGTGTTCCTTATCGTTAGTTCGGAGAGCGTACTGAGCGTAGAATTTATAAGCAGCCATAAACGAATGAAAATGGAAATCCTGCTTTTTTAAGTAGTCATATAATTTTTCGATAAATGCATCACTGTACTTATCCATAAAGCCATCTTCAATGTAGTCGTTATCCTCTAACCACTTATAACGAGCGGTTACGGATGAAAACTGCTTAGTATTTGGCTTAACGTTATTTTCAATGAAGTCCTTTAATGCCGCTTGATCTTTATCCAACTGAATCTTACCATCCTTTGGAATGTTAACTTCATTGTTAAGGTCATAATACTTAACCTTTGTTAAATCGATGTCAGACAGTGCCATGTTTATTTCTCACTTTCCATTAAATATTTAAAAATTGCGAATAAAAAAAGTGGTTGCGATAAAAATAACTTCTATCACTAACCACCCTAGAATCACTCAACTCAACATGAATGATCGACGAAAAAGTTTCTTGCGATTAGTTCATTAAATAGCTTGAGTTAATTTGTTTAATTCGTCAGGACGGAAACCAGAAAAGGCATTTCCGTTTGGTAATTTAACAACAGGTGTTGCCAAAAAGCCCTCTGACTTCAAACTATTAATGAATTCGGGCTGTTCATCAATATTGTGTTCAACAAAATTGATATTGTGGGCCTTTAAGAACTTCTTGGTCATTTTGCATTGGATGCAATTATTTTTTGAAAATACGGTAACCATTTTGATCTCCTCACTCGTCTTATTGATGTTTTCTAGTATAGCGATATTTTGTAAAAAATCAATGAAAAAATGCTATATATTGTGTAATCTTAAATAGTGAAACACAATATATAGCATAAGTAATCAGCGGTTAAGTATGTGAAACTTTTTGATTTATTTCTCGATAAATGATAAATTGTTCAACAACTTAAATATTATACACTGAAAAGAGAAATTTAACATAAGTAAAAAGGAGAATTTTGGATGAGGGAACAAGTAATAATTCCTCAAGAAGAACAAGAAAAATTTATGAAGGCAGCGATTGCTGAAGCTAAAAAGGCCGAACTCCTAGATGAGGTGCCAATTGGAGCAGTAATAACTCATCAAGGAAAGATTATCGGTCGGGGACATAATATGCGGGAAAAATTTCAAGATGTTACATACCATGCTGAGATGTTAGCGATTATGGAAGCATGTTCGACTTTGCATAGCTGGCGGCTTGAGGATTGTGACCTATATGTAACCCTCGAACCCTGTATGATGTGTAGTGGGGCAATCGTTAACGCCCGAATTCGGAATGTCTTTTATGGGGCAACAGACCCCAAAGCAGGAACCGTAGATAGCTTGTACCACTTGCTTGATGATGACCGGTTAAATCATCAGGTTTATGTAACTTCTGGAGTTCTTGGTGAACAATGTAGTCAAATGCTGAAGGACTTTTTTCGTGCAGTAAGAAAAAAGCGAAAACTAGCACGAAAAAAGAAAAAGACTGGTAATTCATAGAAAAGTGTTGTATGATACTACATGCCGTAAGGCCTTAGAGCAAGGGTATGCTTACGAACCGTGTCAGGTCCGGAAGGAAGCAGCACTAAGTTTGATGTATCTTGTGCTCTAAGTTTTTTTAGAGATTAAACATGAGGTCAGGAAGTTTTTCTTGGCCTCTTTATTATTTTCCAAATAAATTAATCCAAATTATTTTTCTTTAGTTAAAAGCTAGTATAATATTAAATAGCATCAAAAATTACGGAAAGGAAGCTGATTAATGAGTTATCAGGCACTGTATCGTGTTTGGCGTCCACAACGATTTGATGACATGGTTGGTCAACAGGTTGTTACACGGACATTGAAGAACGCCATTATTACTCACCAGATTAGTCATGCCTACCTCTTCGCTGGGCCACGGGGTACTGGGAAGACTTCTGCGGCTAAGATTTTTGCTAAGGCGGTTAACTGTCATCATTCTCAAGATGGCGAGCCATGCAATCAATGTGATACTTGTAAGGCAATTACTAATGGCCAGTTGAATGATGTCATTGAAATTGATGCCGCATCAAATAATGGTGTGGAAGAAATTCGTGATATTCGGGATAAGGCCAAGTATGCACCAACGCAAGCGGACTATAAGGTTTACATTATTGATGAAGTGCATATGCTTTCAACTGGAGCCTTTAACGCCTTGCTTAAGACATTGGAAGAGCCACCTGCTAATGTGATTTTTATTTTGGCAACGACGGAACCCCATAAGATCCCGTTGACGATTATTTCACGGGTTCAGCGGTTTGATTTTCGTCGGATTACTGCTACTGATTCATTTGGACGAATGAAGTACATCCTGGATCAGAAAAAAGTAAAGTATGACGAGAAGGCTCTTTGGGTGATTGCCAATGCTGCTGAAGGGGGAATGCGGGATGCTTTGAGTATCCTCGATCAGGTCCTTTCCTTTAGTGATAATCAGGTTGAACTTGATGATGCATTACTAGTTACGGGTAGCGTTACCAAACAACTTTTGAAGCAATATTTCTTAGAAGTATGTCAAAACAAGAGTGCTTCAGCATTGGAGACAATGAAGAAGATCCTTAACGAAGGAAAAGATGGTCAACGCTTTATTGAAGATTTGATTTCATTTATCCGTGATGTGTTGCTGTACCAGGAATCACCAGAATTAATTAAGGTTGAAAGTACTGGACTGAAGGATGAGGACTTCGTAGAGTTAAGTAAGGCAGCATCCTCAACAGCTCTTTACCGGATGATTGATGATTTGAATAACATCCAAATGGAAATGCGGTTCACAACTCATCCAGATGTTTATTTGGAAGTTCTGACTGTTAAGCTCTCTCAACCGGATACTGAAAGAAGGGTTGAGACTGGACCAGAGCAGTCACAGGTTAATGGTGCAAAGGTTCAGGGGGATGTTGAACAACTTCAAGCACAGATCAAGGCTCTTCAGCAGACGGTTAAAGAACTCCAGCAAAACGGTAGCGTAGTTAATAAGCCTGCAAAGAGTGTTGCTGCTAAACCGGTAAAAGAGCAACCACGAGTGAAATCACGGAATAACCGGGTCAACTTGCACAAGGTTTATCCTGTGCTTGGCGCGGCTACCCGTCAGGATCTTGCTAAGATGAAGGATTTATGGAGTGACATGCTAAACATGTTGAGTGTTCCTCAACGGTCGTTATTACATGTTTCTCAACCAGTAGCAGCTAGTCCTGATGGGATTATTGTGGCTTTTGATTATGCCTTCCTTTTTCAACAGGCAACTGATGATGAAGCGTTAATTAAGGCGATGGAAGATGGCCTTCAGCGATTGAGCGGTGATGAACGAAAAGTTGTGTTTGTCCCGAAAGATCAGTGGCCACAGATTCGGCGAGAGTATATTCAGAGTCATGGCCTTGGTAAGAACGGTCAAACACAACAAAAAGCTCAACCCGAAAATAGTGAGCAACGGTCTGCACCGGCAAATGCCGTAACTCCAGTGGAGGAGACCGCACCAACAGAGCAGGCACCCGCTCAAGAAGAAGCCAAAGAAAAGCCACAAAAAGATGTGGTTGCTACTGCCCAAGAACTATTCGGTAGTGATATTGTTAAGGTAGAAAATAATTAAAAAGGAATGATAGATTATGATGAACGGAATGAACATGCAACAAATGGTTAAGCAAGCTAAAGAAATGCAAAAGAAAATGATGGCTGAGCATGAGGAACTTGCTAAGCAACAATTCGTTGGTCAAGCACCAGATGGAATGGTTACTGCAACCTTTACTGGTGATAACAAGTTAGTTAACCTTGAAATTAAGCCTGAAGCTGTCGATCCAGATGATATTGATATGCTTTCTGACTTGGTCTTAGCAGCCGTTAATGATGGGATGAAGAAAGTTAACGATGCTACCCAAAGTACGTTGGGTAAGTACACTCGTGGCTTGGGGATGTAAGAGTGCAGTACCCAGAACCACTGGCAAAGTTAATTGAAAGTTATACCAAACTACCGGGTATCGGTCAAAAGACAGCTACCCGGCTAGCTTTTTATACACTGACAATGCAGGATGATGACGTAACGAACTTTGCTAAATCTCTACTATCAGCCAAGCGTGATCTTCATAAATGCAGTATTTGTGGCAATATTACTGAGGATGATCCATGCCCGATTTGTCAGGATAAGACCCGTGATCGTTCGCAAATTCTTGTGGTTGAACAATCACAAGATGTGATGGCAATGGAGCGGATGCATGAGTATCATGGTCTGTATCATGTTCTAAATGGTGTAATTTCACCCGTTGCGGGGACTGGTCCAGAAGACATCAACATTACCAGTTTGCTAGACCGCTTGAAAAAAGATGATGAAGTTAAAGAAGTTATTATTGCAACCAATGCGTCGTCTGATGGTGAGTTAACTGCTAGTTATCTTGCTAGGTTAATTAAGCCTGCTGGAATTAAGGTGACAAGATTGGCTCATGGCCTTTCAGTTGGTGCTGATATTGACTATGCAGATGAAGTCACTCTGTTTAAAGCTGTTCAAGGACGAACGGAGATGTAATTAACCATGCTTTTTCATCATCGTAACCAAGAAGAAGTTAAGCAAGAGCGTGAACAGCGGCTATTAGATTTGATCTATGAAACCAAGGCTAGTTGGGATCACGCCAAGGAAACGGAACGAGCGGTTTATGAAGCTAATGCAAGTACCGAGCTTCATTATCGGACTCGCTTGCAAGAACAAAAGTACCTTTATCTTTATCGTTTAGCACGAAAGTTTAAGGTTCATGGTGAACTAAACCGGGGAGTTATCGATCGTTAGGAAGAGGAGAATGACAGGAAAATTTATTTCATTTGAAGGGCCAGACGGTGCTGGGAAAACCAGCGTAATGGCTCAGATTCAAGCCGATCTTGAACAGCAACTTGGCAAAGCAAGGGTAATGTATACCCGCGAACCAGGTGGTAACCACATTTCAGAGCAGATCCGGAGAGTCTTATTCGATAACCAAAACACCGATATGGATGGTCGAACAGAAGCATTATTATTTGCGGCTGCTCGGCGACAACATATTGTGTCGGAAATTATCCCGGGATTGAAGAGAAATCAAGTAATTTTATGTGATCGGTATGTCGACAGTTCAATTGCTTATCAGGGCGCCGGACGTCATTTAGGTGAGCAAGAGATTTGGCAAATCAACCAATTCGCAATTGATGGCCTGTTGCCTGATCTGACGATTTACCTTGATGTTGAATCTGAACTTGGTTTACGGAGAATTGCTGAACACCGTTCTGATCAAGTTAACCGGTTAGATAAGGAGCAATTAAGCTTCCATAGAACGGTTCGCAAGTCATACCTTCGTCTTCAACAAGAGTCTCCAGAAAGAATTAAACTGATTGATGCCGGTCAACCATTAGATAAGGTAATTAATGACGTTAAGCAAACGATCCACACAAAGTTTCCCGACTTATTTTAGGATCGTGACATAGGGAAAGGTGATTTATTATGAAAATGATTATTGCAATCGTCCAATCAAAGGACAGTAACCGTCTTCGGAAAGCATTTGCTAGTAACCATATTCAAATGACCCAGCTTTCAACAACTGGTGGTTTCCTGCGTGAAGGGAACGCAACCTTCTTGATTGGGGTTGAAGATGAACGGGTACAAGATGTTCTTGACATTATTAAAAAGAATGCGAAGTCTCGTGAACAATACGTTACTTCACAAATGCACATGGACGTAGAGGGCGGTTCTGCCTTCCCTGTTAACGTCCGTGTTGGTGGTGCGACTGTATTCGTAATGCCGGTAGATCAGTTCCATAAGTTTTAATTAAGCGGGTGAGGATAAGTGGCTGACCAATTGCAAGCAGAGAGTTTACAACCCCTAATTATTAAGCAGTTGCAAACCGTGATGAAAAATCATGAGCTTGCCCACGCATACCTTTTTGTTGGTCCAACGGGAGCGGGGAAGAGTGAACTTGCCAAATGGCTAGCGCTTCGTCTTTTCTGCCTTCACTTACACGATGGTAAACCCGATCTTACTTGTCCCGAATGCCAGCGGATATTAAGCGGTAACCATCCTGACGTTGTTGTTGCCAAGCCGGAAGGACGACAGATAAAAGTTGATGAAATCCGCCATTTGAAGGATGAATTTACGAAGAGTGCTGTCGAGGGTAACCGGAAGCTTTTTATCATTCACGATGCCGAGAAGATGACTAATAACGCGGCTAATAGTTTGCTGAAGTTTATTGAGGAACCAGGCCCAGGCATCTATATCCTGATGCTGACAACGAATAAGAGTGCTGTTTTACCAACAATTCGGTCCCGAACCCAAGTAATTGAACTTCAACCATTACCACGGCAAGAGCTTGAAAAGGTATTAGAAGAAAACGAGGTTCCGCGAACTGAACGGACTGTTGCCATTGGTCTTACTGATTCGGTAAGTGAAATTTTAGAATGGCGGAAAGACGACTGGTTAAAGCAGGCAATTACGGCAATTTCGTTATGGTACCGTCATACGAGTAAGGGGAACATGCTTGGCTTTGTTGATATCCAAGCTGAAATTATGCGGTTAGCTTCTGATCGGCAAAAGCAACAGCTCATTTTAGATCTAATGGCATTAATTTGGCGTGACACCTTATTAATTGCTAACGGAATAACGGATGAACATGATTTGCATTTCTTACAGGATCAGGATTTATTAAGGGCAACTGCGCATAATTACTCGGTGAGTGCGCTGTTAAGTATTAGTCAGGAGACATTGACTGGTCGGCATCTTTTGGACCAAAATATTTCATTTCAGAACGTGGCGGAACAATTAACAATCAAAATCGTTCAGACGCTTTCAGCATAGGGGGAATTACAATGAGTGAACATAGTAATCCAAATAGTATTTATGATCGTTTCGCTCAGGTGACTAAGCAGACGCATGATTTAGTTGCCAATATGGAACAACTCCAGGCTCAGGTAACTGAACTGATGGAAACTAATGCTGAACTTTCAATTGAAAATGATCATTTACGGACGATGTTAAAGAAGATGCACCAACAAAAGCATGATGATGACCATCTTTCTGGATCGCGTGAGAATCTAAAAAAGTTGTATCAACAAGGATTTCATGTTTGTAGTGAATACTTCGGCAAACGGCTTGAGCAGAATGAGTCGTGTACCTTCTGTTTAGATACAATTTTTGGTCACGAGCAACCAACGATTAAGTAGGGGGGAGAATATGCAACAGGTAAGTAGTTTTCAAAATCAGGAGACGGGGATGCTTTATCTTGTACCAACACCAATTGGTAATCTAGATGATATGACATTTCGGGCAGTCAAGGTCCTAACAGAGGCCGATTTGATTGCCGCTGAGGATACCCGTCATACGCAGCAACTTCTTAACCATTTTGATATTCATACCCCTGAAATTAGCTTTCATGAACATAATACCGAGCAGCGGATTCCAGAATTAATTAAGAAGTTAGAGGACGGCTTAACAATCGCTCAATGTAGTGATGCGGGGATGCCATCAATTTCTGATCCCGGCAAAGAACTAGTTGCCGCCGCCGTTAAAGCGGGAATCCCGGTGGTTCCATTACCAGGAGCTAATGCTGGACTAACCGCGTTGATTGCTTCAGGACTCGTCCCACAACCTTTTTACTTCTATGGTTTCCTCGAACGGAAGCATCAGCAGCAGGTTCAAGAGTTAGAACAACTTCGGAATCATCCGGAAACGATGATCTTTTATGAAGCACCACACCGGTTAAAAAAGACGCTTAAGGTGATGGCAGAAGTCTTTGGTGATGATCGTCAGGTAGTTTTAGCACGTGAGCTAACAAAGCGGTACGAAGAATTTGGCCGGGGAAGCCTAGCGGAAATGAACCAGTATTACGGTGATCACCAACCTCGAGGGGAATATGTTGTTCTTGTCGCTGGTAATCCTCATCCTGATGAACAAGAAACGGCAGAAGAATCTGGAACCCCAATTCAGCAAATTGATCGCGCAATTAGTGACGGCTTGTCGACAAATGCAGCAATTAAATTGGTTGCCAAGAAGAATAAGCTGAACCGTCAAGAACTTTATAAGCAGTATCACAATATTTAGGAGCATTAAGAATGAATCTACAACAATCGGCACAGGTATACGAAATTCCTCATCAAATTACATATTACGAATGCAATGAGTTGGGGCACCCAACGTTAAGTATGGTAATGAGTATGTTAGCGGTTGTTGCAGATGAACAGAGTGATGCTTTAGGGCTAACCAATGAGGTGATTCAGGGAACTGGTGGTACCTGGGTGATCGTTAGTTTTAACGGAAATCTCGATTTACACGCTCTTAATGTTGGTGACACGGTGATTCTGGGAACACGGGCAACTGGTTATAATCGTTTCTTTGCAACCCGTGAATTCTGGCTCCGTGATAAGGATGGTCAGAAAGAATATGCTCGTGTGACATCATTGCTTGCCTTTATGAATCTGACAACCCGAAAAATGGAGGCAATTCCGGATAAGTTAATTACAGCTTATCAAGCACCCCAGGTCACAAAGGTACCGCGTGGGAAACGACCGAAACGCATCCCTGCTGATGCTGAAGTGATGGGGAAGCAGTATCATGTTCGCTACTTCGATCTTGATGTTAACCATCACGTTAATAATGCTCATTATTTTGACTGGCTCCTAGATCCACTTGGTGAACGGTTCTTAACAAGCCACCAGTTGACATCATTTTCAATCCAGTATCGCCACGAAGTTCGGGCTGATCATGATATTGATAGTGAATATGTTATGGCAACACCACTTAATAGTTGTCACCGAATAACAAATAATGGGGAGCTTTGTACTTTAGCGGAATTTAGCTGGAAGTAACAGTAAAGATTAATCAATTAAAGGGTCTAGAATGGTTTTTTCGATCATTCTAGACCTTTTTCGCACTCGCTTTTTCTTTATAAATGGTAGACTTAAAGTTGAAAGAACATTGAGGGGTGATTGAAAAATGAAAAGTTCGTTGACGGCAGTAATTTATTTACAACCGGACCAGATTTTTTTGCGGATTATTGAGCTCCCAAGCTTGAAGATTGTCAATGATGTTCGCTCAGGACAGTTTGATATTGGTGAAAATGGTAAAACTGCTAATTATAGTGAAAACATGGCGGCGATTACTGATAATATTGAAGGATTTAAGGAACTAATTAGCGATTATCACATTGATAATATTAAGTTCTATGGTGCTTATGAAGACATGGATAGCGTCACCGCAAGCTACGTCGGTGATCAACTAAATGTTCGGACCGGGTTAAAGATTGAATGGTTAAACAATAACCAACTGATGGCACAGTCGATGAGCTACATTGTTGACCAGTTACCAGAGTTTAAGAAACTTAGTAAGCATTGTCTCTATATTTTGAGCATTGGCCTAGATAATTCGACATTGGCATTTTTCCACCATGGTAATTTTGAAACCTCATGGGAAATTGATCTGGGTGGAGCACAAATTCACCGGCTAGTTAACCAATTGCGGCAGACCACCACTAACCCGACAGAGATTATTCAGGATTATATTGGGAGTAAGTTAGGCTATTTGGCTCCCGAACTGACTCGGCAAAAGAAAACAACGATGATTATTCAGAATGCACCATCGTTAGCTAAACGGTACATTGAAAAGCACCAAAAACTTGGTGAAATTGATCGGCAAAAATTCCGGGAAACGTTCGATCACCTGTTAATTCCTCAAGATCGGTACATGTATAATAACGATATCGATTCGGCAATTGCTGAGGACGAATACATTTTGCCAAACTATTTGGTGATCGCTAGAATGGTCGACTTGATTAATCCAACTAACCTCTACGTCACCGATCTTTCAATTATGGATGGGTTAGCAAATGGAATTGCCACCGGAAATGATGTTTCAAGAATCACCGTAAATAAAATGATTCAAACTTCGGCAGACAATATCGCACAACGTTACGGAATTGACTCTCAGCACGCTGAATTTGTTAAGAAGTACGCCTTACAATTTTTCGACGAATTACGACCAATTCACCGCTTGAGTAACCATTATCGTCTATTACTCGAAGTGGCAGCAAAAGTCGATGACATTGGAAACTTTATTAATCAGCAGGGACACTATCGTCATTCAGCATATATTCTGGAGGCAAACCCGCTAATTGGTTTATCGGATGAAGATAATTTAATTATTGCGGAGGTTGCCCGTTATCACAGTGCCGAGAGTCCTAATGTTAGTCAGTCACACTATCGTCACCTGGATGAGGACATTCAGATGCCGGTTGCAAAGCTAGCTGCGATTTTACGATTAGTTGACTCGCTTGATGATTCCCGCCAGCAAAAAATTAGTAGGATTCAATTAAAACTGAAGGGAGATCGACTGATTATCAAGGCAACTAGTTCAGATGATCTAGTACTGGAAAGCTGGTCATTTAGTCAAAAGTCACAATTATTTAACGATGTCTTTGGAATTAAGCCAGTATTAAAAGAAAAAGAGGGTCGGTAGAATGTATAAGGATTTTTATAAACCACAGAACTATGTTAATCGGGAGCTTAGCTGGATCGATTTTAACGGCCGGGTCCTCCAAGAAGCAACCGACATTAATAACCCATTATTGGAGCGAGCTAATTTCCTGGGGATTACCCAAAGTAACGTTGATGAATTCTTTATGGTTCGGGTAGCATCACTTCATAAACTAGCTGCTGCAAATGTGACAACGACTGATGCATCGGGGATGACACCTGAGGAACAGTTGAATGCGGTAAATAAAAAAGAACACGGGATGGTTAAAGAACGGTATGAAGTTTACAACAAGAAAATCATTCCAGATCTAAGCCAACAACAGATTAATATCCTCCATTTAGCTGATCTCGATGATCGACAAAAGGAATTTATTCGCCGGTACTTTAGTGATGAATTATTACCGGTATTAACGCCAATGGCAGATGATACGTCACGACCATTCCCGTTTATTGCCAACAATTCGCTTAATATTGCCATTCAATTGCGTCGGGATCCGCGACAGAAACAGGCTGTTCAGGAAAAGAAAATTCTTGAAGGGGATCAGGAAGTTGAGAGTCATCAATTAGAACCACATGATGATAGCCGAGAGTCTGATATTAAATTTGCCACGGTCCGTGTTCCTTCAATCTACAAACGATTGGTGCGGTTACCGGGAGAAAACAACTTTATCTTGATCGATGAAGTAATCAAACGTTTCCTAGGTCAATTATTTCCTGGCTACCAAATCTTGGCCTCCGCAACTTACCGGGTAATGCGGGATATGGACCTGGATGTGGCCGAAGAAGATACTTCCGACTTACTCCGGGCTGTTAAGCATCAACTACGTGAACGGGAACATGGTCAGGTAATGCGGCTTGAGGTTGAGAATTCAATTGATGAGTGGCTGGAGAACCAGTTGATCGATAACCTTCATGTTAATGAACGTTCAATTTACCGGGTCAATGGTCCAGTTGACTTGACGTTCTTAAAGAAGCTTTCCGGGATGGTTGATGATCACGATGATTTGCGGTTCCCACCATTTCCCGCATACCAAAACCCTGCCCTCAATATGGAACACAATATTTTTGAAGCAATTCGTCAGCATGATTACCTGATGCAGCACCCGTACGATAATTTCCAATCAGTAGTTAATTTTATTCACCAGGCTGCACTTGATCCGGAAGTCCTTGCCATCAAGATGACCCTTTACCGGGTATCTGGTAATTCACCGATTATTAAGTATTTGGGGATGGCCGCTCAACGGGGCAAGCAGGTAACAGTACTGGTTGAAGTTAAGGCACGGTTTGATGAGCAAAATAACGTTCGTTGGGCACAACGACTTGAACAAATGGGCTGTCACGTAATTTATGGTCTTGTTGGTCTAAAGACACACTGTAAGATTGCACTGGTAATCCGTCGTGATGAGGATGGCCTTCGTCGTTACATGCACTTAGGAACAGGTAACTACAATGATGTTACCGCTCATTTCTACACCGATATGGGCTTGCTGACCTGTGATCAGGAAATTGGGATGGACATGACGAATCTCTTTAACATGTTATCTGGATTCGCCCGGCCGTCATACTTCAACAAACTCCGGGTTTCACCAAACGGTATTCGGAACTTTATTAACCAGAAGATCGATCAACAAATTAAAATTGCTGAGAGTGGCAATCCAGCCCTAATTCGGATGAAGATGAACTCACTTTCTGATAAGCAAATCATTGCTCACCTTTACGATGCAGCTGCTAAGGGTGTTAAGGTGCAGTTAATTGTTCGGGGAATTACTTGTTTGCGGAACGATCTTCCAGAACTTCACGGTAATATCGAAGTTCATTCGATTGTTGGCCGGTTCCTTGAACACTCTCGAATTTACTATTTTGAGGGCAATGGTAACGAAGAGATTTACTTGGCAAGTGCTGATATGATGACCCGGAACCTTAATCGGCGTGTAGAAGAGCTTTTCCCAGTTGAGCAAGCCGACGCGAAGGCCAAAGCAATTTCAATCCTTGATGATATGTGGAAGGACAATGTTAAGTCCCGGATCCTTGTTGGCGATCACTATGAACGGATCGACAATCATGACGAAGAGCCATTTAATGCTCAAGAGTTCTTTGTTCAACGGGCAAATGTTGAAAGTAAGCAAACTAAGCACCATGAAAAATCAAAGCGGCACTTTTCAAACGTCTTTGAAACACTAAGTCGTCATGTCCCTAGCCTGCACCTGGATTCACGGAAGGATGAACGTCATGAGTAAGGACTCTAAATACTTGGCAATCATTGATCTTGGATCAAATTCGGTCCGATTAAAGATTGATCAAATTAATCCTGATGGTTCATACCAGACAAAGCAATATGAGAAACGGTATGTCCGTCTTTCGTCTGATATGGGTCCGGAAAAGGTTTTGCAGCCAGAGCCGATTAAACGAACCCTTAAAGCTTTGAACGAATTTCGGCAGATTTGCGATCAGTATAAGAACCTTAAGATCTTGGCTGTTGCAACGGCTGCTACTCGTCAGGCACAGAACCAAACCGAATTCCTAAAACAGGTTCAGGAACAAACTGGTTTTGTAATTCACGTGATTTCTGGTGAACAGGAGGCCTACCTTGACTATATTGGTGTAAGTCGGACCTTAGCAATAGATGATGGGGTGATCCTAGATACCGGTGGTGCCAGTATGGAAATTATCCTGGTTAAGGACGGTCAGGCTGAAGAAGTTGTTAGCATTCCCCTAGGTTCGGTTCTCCTTTCACAACAATATAATTTGGGTGATCTAGTAAGTGCGCCAGATCTCTTCAATGCAGTTGTAAGGGTTGATCGCGCCCTTAGTAAGAAGAATTGGCTCAATCGGGTCCGCCACGGTAAAGTGATTGCCCTTGGTGGTTGTAACCGAGCATTAGCAAAGATTTATCGTTGGCGACAAGCAGCTAGCTCCGATCGAGTTGCCCCGGTTCATGGTCTAACGATGAATGCTGATGAGGCCTTTGAAATTATGTACCAGCTTTTAAAATGCACGAAGAGTGAGCGGGCAAAGATCCGGGGAGTGAATAAAGGACGTGCGGATGTTATTATTGGTGGCCTTTTACCGTTGATGAGCATAGTGCGTCAACACCAAATCAAACTAATTCAATTTAGTAACAGTGGGTTACGTGAAGGACTACTTTTCCGCTACCTTGAACATGAAACAAGCCTCGAAAAGTTATTCACTCTGTAATCGGTTACATTATTTACTAAAATTTTACTTAATTTTACTAAACGGCCAATTATAAAAGTGCTACAATCATAGTTGAACAAGGAAATAATAGACAATCTGGTATTAGCAGATGTTGTCGTATAAGGAGGAAACAACATGGCAATTTTAGTTGCTGGTGGTGCCGGTTATATCGGTTCACACATGGTTAAGGACTTAGTTGAACACGGTCAAGAAGTTGTCGTTGCTGATAACCTTTCTACAGGTCACCGTGACGCAATTAATCCAAAGGCAAAATTCTACGAAGGTGACATTCGTGACCGGAAGTTCTTGGACAAAATCTTTGATAACGAAGATATTGAAGCGGTTGTTCACTTTGCAGCCTTTTCAATTGTTCCTGAATCAATGAGTAAGCCTTTGAAGTACTTTGACAACAATACTGGTGGAATGATCACTTTGCTTGAAGCAATGCGTGACCACAACATCAAGTACATTGTCTTCAGTTCAACAGCTGCTACTTATGGTGTTCCAGAACACATGCCAATTAAGGAAACTGATCCACAAAACCCAATCAACCCATACGGCTTGAGTAAGTTAATGATGGAAAAGATGATGCACTGGGCTGACAAGGCTTATGGCATTAAGTTCGTTGCCCTTCGTTACTTCAACGTTGCTGGTGCCGCTCCAGATGGAACCATTGGTGAAGACCACGGTCCTGAAACACACTTAGTTCCTATCATTCTCCAAGTTGCTCAAGGAAAGCGGAAAGAATTGAGTATTTTTGGTGACGACTACAATACACCAGACGGAACCAATGTTCGTGACTATGTTCATGTTATGGACTTAGCTGATGCTCATATCTTGGCAATTAAGTACCTTGAAGCCGGTAACGAAAGTAACGCCTTCAACCTTGGTTCATCAACTGGTTTCTCCAACAAGCAGATGCTTGAAGCTGCTCGTGAAGTTACTGGAGAACCAATTCCAGCAAAGATTGCTCCACGTCGTCCAGGAGACCCTGATTCATTAGTTGCCGCTAGTGATAAGGCACGGAATGTCCTCGGCTGGGATCCAAAGTACGATGATGTTCATGACATTATTGCAACCGCTTGGAAGTGGCACTCTACTCATCCAAAAGGTTACGATGATCGTGACTAAGTTATAAGCTTAGAAATACATTCATAATAATAAACCTCGAAAAGTAACGTTTAGCTGGGGGAGCTAGGTGTTACTTTTTGTTATTAAAAAAGAAGGTGAGAAAAAACTAAACGTTTTTTCTCACCCTTTAAATATACTTAGTGATCTCCGAACTTACAGAGTCTAATCGCGAGAATTAACTGAGGGACTCGAGCCTAACGCAGCGAAGCAAGCCTATTCGGCTACGAACGATTCTGATGATTTCATCATCATTCATCGTTCTAGGTTAGTCAACCGTCCCTCCGAGAAAGTTAATTCCCAGCTTCTTGTACTAAGCTTTTATTTTGAATTAAATTAATCTCAATTCGTTTACTAATGAAGTATCTCTAGTTAAAAGTGTTAGCAATTTTTGTGAGGAACGATTAGGCTCGGTTCTATCCATTTCCCATGATTCAACTGTTCTAGTAGAAACGCCAATTAAATTAGCTAATCCCTTTTGAGTAACGTTAATTTTTTTTCGTAAATCTTTAATAGTAGTACTATTAAATTCAGGTTTAACAGGAATAGTTGTTTCAACAATATCGACATCAGCTTTTTCACCATTTAAAAAATTTTGATATTCTTTTAATGAATCCTCAATGACAGATGCCATAATTATTTCTCCTTTCGTTTGCGTTTACTATTTTCAATAAATTTCTTAATTGCATGTTTTTCTCGCTTAGATAAAGAAGCTTTTCTATTCTTGGGGTAAACAGTTAGGAAAAATAGGTGATTAATAGAAACATCATAAACAAAATAAATAGTTCGAAAACTCCCACTTTTTCCTTTATGATAATCTTCCGGGGTAAAGCGATATTTAATTGCTCCCCCTGTCCCTTCAATAATTTCTCCTGGAAATTTCTTGCCGTGATTATTATCAGGCGCATTACTTAAATAATATGAAATATTGTCGATTAATTCTTGTCGATTTTCCTTGGTCAAACCACAGGAAAACCATTCTTCCATAAAAGCACGACTAAAAACAAATTTAACTTTCGTGTTCATTATCATCCTCCACATTTAGTATATACGATTTAAGCGTAGTTGTAAATGCGTATATCTGTTGATTTTCCTTATTGAAAGATAGTTGAAATTTAATGCAAAAAAGTGCTGGTGTGATAAGATGTTAGTTGATTGAAAGGATGAACGAAAAAATGAAGATACTTGCCATCGATACATCGAACCACCCAATGAGTGTTGCTGTCGTTGAGGATGATCAGCTGCTTGCAACCGAAACATTAAACATGGTTCGTAATCACAGTATTTACCTAATGCCAGCAATTAATAAGCTCTTTAAGTTAGTAAAGTGGCAACCGGAAGAAGTTGACCGAATTGTTGTAGCCCAAGGCCCCGGCTCTTATACTGGAATCCGGATTGCGGTTTCAACAGCGAAGGTGCTTGCTGATACTTTAAATAAGGAATTAGTGGGCGTTTCGAGCCTCGAAGTATTAGCACGGAATGTTGTTCCAACTACTAAAGAAGTAATTGTGCCCTTCTTTGATGCTCGTCGGGGGAATGTCTTCGCGGGTGCCTACCAGTGGCAGGACGACAAGTTAGTTAATCGGATTGCTGACCAACACCTAGCAATGAAAGATTTGTTACAGCAGCTTGCAGAGTTGAAGCAACCGATCTTATTAGTGGGCCACTTAACCGACCGGATCAAGAAAGCGATGGGTGAGATGCCTGCTAATGTTGAAATTGCTCCGCGACCGTTTGCTATTCCTTCCACGTATCAATTAGCACTTGCTGGTGAAAATGCTCAACCGGTGTCTGATATTGATTCAATGGTGCCTCACTACTTGCGGATTACTGAAGCAGAAGCAAACTGGCAGAAGCTTCATCCGGGTGAAACCAGGCAGAATTATGTTCGCGAAGTTTAAAGCATGGCTTGAACGTAATCGTGGTGAAGAGCGCCTGATATTTAATCAACGGTACGAATTACTTCAGGGACGTCATTTTACGATTCGGCAAGCGCGGTTTGCTGATATTTCCTCAATCATTGAAATTGAGGAGCGGATTTATGGAACGGCACCGTGGAATGCCAATGCTTTTCAGCTTGAATTAGAACGTGATCGCGATCGCTTATACTTGGTTACCACGTATGACGGTCAAGTTGTTGCCTATGTTGGTTGTTCATTTAATCGCTATAGAAACGAAAGCCACATTACCAATATTGGTGTTAGTCCAGCATACCAAAACCGGAAAATTGGTTCACGACTTATTCAAATTCTCAAGGGGTATGCTAACCAGCATGACTATTCACGAATGACACTTGAGGTACGGGCGCATAATCTTCAGGCGCGACGGCTATACGAACGGCTTGGATTTCGTCAGATTAATATTAAACCACGTTATTATATTGACAATCGGGAAGATGCGGTTGAAATGGAAGTAAAATTGTAAGTTAGAGGGGAAATACTTAGATATGGCAGAGAGAACGTTAATCTTGGCATTTGAGACGAGTTGTGACGAGACAAGTGTTGCCGTCGTGGAAAATGGTACCAAGATCTTGTCAAATATTGTTGCAACGCAAATTGATAGTCACCAACGATTCGGTGGGGTTGTACCTGAAGTTGCTAGTCGACATCACATTGAATGGATTACTCGGTGCACAGACCAGGCGCTTGAAGAAGCCAGTGTTTCATATGATGAAATTACAGCGGTCGCAGTTACTTATGGTCCTGGATTGGTTGGTTCACTATTGATTGGTGTTACCGCTGCTAAGGCAATCGCGTGGGCCCACCACTTGCCACTGATTCCGGTAAACCATATGACAGGTCACCTGTACGCCGCACGGTATGTCGGTGAATTTAAGTACCCGCAGATGGCACTACTAGTTTCCGGTGGTCACACCGAATTGGTTTACATGAAGGCTGAACACGAATTTGAAATTATTGGTGAAACCCGGGACGATGCCGCAGGGGAAGCCTATGATAAAATTGGTCGGGTCCTTGGCGTTAATTATCCTGCTGGAAAGACGATCGATGAGTGGGCGGCTAAGGGTGAAGATACATTTAAGTTCCCTCGGGCAATGGAAAAAGAAGCTAACTATGACTTTAGCTTTAGCGGTCTGAAGAGTGCCTTTATCAATACCGTTCATAACGCGGATCAGCGGGGTGAAAAGCTGAATAAATATGATCTAGCAGCCAGTTTCCAACAAAGTGTCGTTGATGTATTGGCTGAAAAGACAATGCGAGCACTTGATCGGTACCCAGTTAAGCAGCTGATCTTAGCAGGCGGGGTTGCCGCTAATCACGGTCTTCGTTCACGCTTAGATCATGATATGCAAAAGTACCACCCAGACGTAACGATGCTTCAAGCACCATTAAGACTATGTGGTGATAATGCAGCAATGATTGGTGCTGCTGGTTATATGTGTTATCAACATGGTGATCGCGCGGGGATGGACCTGAATGCTGAACCCGGATTGATGTTTAAACGAATGGAAAATTAGTGAAACTAAATAAAGCGTCTCATAGTTACTAGATAGAATTCTAGCAGCCATGAGACGCCTTATTTATTTACTTATTTATCTCTATTGTCTAACCTGTCCGTTACCAGTAATCTCGTATTTTATGGTAGTTAATTGGTGGAGCCCCATTGGTCCGCGGGCGTGGAGCTTTTGAGTGCTGATACCAATTTCGGCACCGAAACCAAACATTCCGCCATCTGTAAACCGGGTAGAAGCGTTAACGTAAACGCAGGCAGAGTCGATTTGTTCTTGGAATTGCCGTCCCCGCTCTAGACTATTAGTAATGATTGATTCAGAGTGATGGGTACTGTGATTATTGATGTGGTTAATGGCTTCGTCGAGACTATCAACCACCTTAACTGCCATGATGAGATCGTTATATTCGGTGTCCCAATCTTCGGTAGTTGCAGGTGTGATTTCCGGAACGATCTCACAGGCAGTTTGGTCACCACGTAATTGAACGCCATGATCGATTAGGGCATGTGCAATGGTAGGTAAGTATTGCTTAGCAACGTCCCGGTGAATTAATAATTTTTCGGCAGCGTTGCAGACGGAAGGACGCTGTACCTTTGCGTTAACGGTAATTGCGGTTGCCATCTTCAGATCAGCATCCTTATCAATGTAAACATGACAATTACCAGCTCCGGTTTCAATTACCGGAACAGTCGCGGTCTTGACTACCCGTTGGATTAATCCACGACCGCCACGAGGAATCAGAACGTCAATGTAGTCAGTAAGGTTCATCATTTCTTGGGCGCTTTCGTGGCTCGGATCGTCAACCATTTGAACAGCATCTGCGGGGAGGTTATCTTGGACTAAAGCTTCTCGCAGAATCTTAGCAATTGTCAGGTTAGTTTGTAATGCTTCTTTACCACCACGAAGAATAACCGCATTCCCACTCTTAAAGGTTAGCCCGGTTGCATCAGCGGTAACGTTTGGTCGGGCTTCAAAAATAATTCCGATGACACCGAGTGGAACTCGTCGTTGAATGATTTGGAGACCATCAGCGCTGATCCATCCCCGATCGATTTGGGCGGTTGGATCAGATAGCTGGGCAATTGAACGCAGGCCGTTTGCCATATCGGTAATTCGTTGTTCATTTAGCATTAAGCGATCAAGAAACTTTTTTGGCATCTCGCTAGCATTAGCTAAGTCTTGTTTATTTGCTTCAAGAATAGTGGATTGATTAGCAACTAAAGCATCGGCCATTGATTGAAGTCCATGATTCTTAGTGGCTGTATCGAGAAGTGCCAATTTACGTGCAGCAATTTTTGCTTGTTGACCAATTTGATTAAGTGATGTCATGATGTGGTCCTCCTTTGGTTGTACATTGTAATGTGGTGTATTGGAGATTTCAGGGGCTTATTAGAGCTAGCGGTTCTACTGCAACCGAGTCGAAACGTTGGAGTGAACCAGAAATTGATTTATCAATTTCGTCTGTGAACCCACGCAAGGATGAGTAGGTTTTTGGCTATCAACTTGTTGATGACAAAAGCCACTCAGCTACTGCGATCGCCAGGGACTTGCTAGAGCTAGGCGACATAGTTAAGATCTGCTCACCGCGACCGCAATCTCCGTCTAACTATCCCGTCCTTGATTGCAAGCCAATCATCGTCCGGGATTCCTTAGTACTTGATTGCTAGTCCGTCGCGGTTCGCACTCTAATCGAAACGTGCTTTGCCCGAGTTCCCTAGAGCTAGCAACCTCCTTCCTAGGCGCAAGTCGCCTTCGTCAGGAGAAATTGCTAGCTTTCCGGAAACTCTTTAGAGCGAAGACACTCTATTTTCCAAACCTCGTTCCCACAGACTCTTCATTATTGTCGAGGATGTGGAAGATGATTTTGGGATCGCGGCCGTTGCAGAGAATCATTTGTTGGTTGGCTTGCATGATGGTGGCGGCGGCACGGAGTTTGGTGACCATGCCACCGGTGCCAAATTGGGTGCTACTCCCGCTAGCGGCTTGTTCAAGTTCGGGAGTCATTTTGCTAACGTGGCGAATTGGTTGGGCATCAGAAAACTTGTGTGGATCCTTATTATAGAAAGCATCAATGTCGGAAAGGACGATCAGGAGATCCGCGTTGATCTTGGTAGCAACCTGTGCGGAAAGTTCATCGTTGTCACTAAAGGTAGTGTGGTGATCCAATTCGTCAACCGAAACAGGGTCGTTTTCGTTAATGATTGGGACAACCGAATCACCGAGAAGGGTTTCGATTGTGTTCAAAATGTGCTGGCGACTAACCGGATATTCAAGGACGTCTCGGGTTAGTAAGATTTGACCGACCTTAGTTTGGTAGTCCAAGAAACGTTGGGAGTAAATCCGCATTAGTTCAGTCTGACCGATTGAAGCAAGAGCCTGCTGCTGAGCGATTTCTACTGGTCGCTTCTTTAGTCCGAGGCTGGCAAGCCCCACACCAATCGCACCAGAAGAAACGAGAACCATTTCGTATCCTTGATGATTGAGTGTTGCTAAAGTGTAGGCTAGCCGGTCAATCGTTCGTAAGTTAACCTGACCATTTGGGTAGATTAAGCTACTTGTCCCGACCTTAACGACGATCCGTTGCTGCTTTCCCATTATTACCCATCCTTTCTAAACAAAAAGCATGCCTAAGTCGAGGCACCAGTTACGGCGTTACCATCCTCGTTCAAAGACATGCTTTACTCTTTTTCAAAAAATTATTTATTTGTTAATTAACCATGATTAGGATTCGGAACTCTGCTAGTGGCTTTCAGCCGGTGACCACTATTCTCTAAACTGTCCTACTTAGATCATTTGCTTGCAGTTTACTTTCTTCCTGAGCAAAAGTCAACTATTTTCTTGATCGAATTGTTCTAAGTCCTCAGCAGCACTTGTCCATTCTAATTCAACTTTCTCAGACTTAGCATTTAACTCATCCAGTTCCTTTTGGAGATCCGTCAACTTACCAATATCCGTGGCAATTTCAGGTTGGCTCATTTGCTCCTGAAGTGCCTGCTCCTGTTCCTCAAGGGATGTCATTTGCTCTTCTAACTGATCAACTTGCCGCTGAAGCTTCCGCCGTGCCCGTTGTGTTTCCTTGCTTTGTTGGTAGGATTGCTGAGCACTGGACTTCTTCGGCTTGGAGGTTGCTGAAGATTGTTCTTCACTTTGCGCGTTTTCTTCTGCCGTTGCCTTATTGATGGCTGCTAGATAGTCATCATAGTTCCCTTCGTAATGTTTAATCCCAGTAGCACTCATATCAAGGACATCGGTAGCAACTTGGTTAATAAAGTACCGGTCGTGGGAAATGAAAAGCACCGTTCCGGTAAATTCATTGATAGCGTTCTCCAAGACCTCACGACTATCAATATCTAAGTGGTTGGTTGGTTCATCAAGAATCAGAAAGTTGATCGGCTTGAAGGAAAGCTTAGTTAACTCAAGTCGGGCTTTTTCACCACCGGAAAGATCGTGGACGAGTTTATAAACATCGTCACCAACAAAGAGAAAGCTCCCCAAGAGTGACCGGATATCCTTTTCTGGAACATTCGGGTGATCGTCCCAAACTTCATTGAGAACTGACTTTTCGGGATGGAGTTGTTGCTGTTCCTGATCGTAGTAACCGATTCGGAGGTTGGCACCGAGCTTCACGGAACCGCTAATTAGTGGGATTCGGTGAAGAATTGACTTTAGGAGGGTCGACTTACCGATCCCGTTTGGTCCAATGATTCCGACCCGGTGTGGTTTGCGAACCGTAAATGATAAGGGACCAGCTAATTTTTGGTCATTATAACCGACAACGGCTTGGTCAACATCGAGGACTTCATTTCCACTATCCTTATCACTATGGAAATGGAAGTGGATTGATTGATCATCGGTTTCGGGACGTTCCATGCGGTCCATCTTTTCCAGTTGTTTACGTCGTGCCTGAGCCCGTTTGGTGGTTGAAGCCCTGACGATATTACGGTTAACAAAGTCTTCAAGTTTAGCAATTTTCTTTTGCTGCTGATCGTAGTGCTTCCATTCCGCAGTCAGCCACTCTTGCTTGTGTTGCATGAATTGAGTGTAGTTGCCGGTATAGTGACGGAGCGTATGGTTATCAAGGTCATAGATATCGGAAACCACCCGATCAAGGAAGTACCGGTCGTGGGAAACAACAAGCAGGGCACCCTTGTATCCCTTTAAGTAGTCTTCGAGCCAGGCAAGAACGTTCATGTCAAGGTGGTTGGTTGGTTCATCGAGGATCAGGAGATCGGGTGACTGCAAAAGAATTTTTGCTAAAGCAAGCTTCGTCTTTTGTCCTCCAGAAAGGGAATTAATTGATGTTTGGTAGTCCGCCTCGGGGAAACCGAATCCCTTCAAGATTCCGCGCATCCGTGACTCGTACTCAAAGCCACCGTGCTTCTTAAAATCGGCTTGGAGCTGGGAATATTTCTCCGTTGTGAGCTGAAATTCATGACTTGCTGGATCGATTGTTGCTAATTGTTCCTCAAGTTGGTGAATCTGCTTTTCCATTTTATGGAGAGGAGCAAATACTAAATCAAGTTCTGCCCAGATAGTGTTTTGGCTATCTAAACCTTGATCCTGAGCCAGGTAACCGATCGAAAGACCACTACTTTTGGAAATTGTTCCCTCATCTGGACTGGTAATTCCCGCGATCATTTTTAATAGGGTCGTTTTTCCTGCACCATTACGACCAACAAGGGCGGTTCGACCATGTTCTTGAATTTGTAAATTGACGTCATGAAAAAGGACGTCAGCGCCAAAACGACGCATTACATTATTGGCTTGCAAAAGAATCATTTTGTTTACCTCGTTCTTCAAAGATGTACTTTACTATTATACGCTGGTTAACCCTTATTTCACAAAGGTTACAGTAGCAAAATGCGTTCACCAAAGTTCAAATAAGAAAAAATTAAAAAATAATTTTGTTTAAGTGTTCACAATAGAGGAGTTTGTTGCTAGAATAATAAGAGAATCAAATTTCACAAACTAGCAAAATTGAGTAAAAAAACTAAGCTCACTAATGTTAAATTAAAAGCAAAATTTCAGGAGGAACAAACAAGAATGGCAACTAAAAAGATCCCTAAGGCAACAGCAAAACGATTACCAATTTATTATCGTTATCTAAGCGTATTATTAAGTGCGAATAAGCGACGGGTATCATCAACTGAACTATCTGAAGCGGTTCAGGTCGATTCAGCAACAATTCGTCGTGACTTCTCATACTTCGGTGAACTAGGGAAGCGTGGATATGGTTACGATGTAGAGAGCCTTTTGAACTTCTTCAAGGGAATTCTGAACCAAGATACTTTAACTAGCGTTGCACTAGTCGGTGTTGGAGCATTAGGGAGTGCTCTCCTTAACTATAATTTCCACCAGGATACCAACCTACGGATCAGTGCCGCATTCGATACTAAGCCTGAATTAGCTAATACCGTTAAGAGTGGGATTCCAATTTATCCAGCAAGTGAAATGCAAAAGCAGATTAAGGAACAGCAAATTGACGCCGTAATCCTGACCGTGCCAAGCTCTACCTCGCAAAAGGTAGCAGACCAATTAGTTAGTGTTGGTGTTAAGGGAATTTTGAACTTTACTCCTGTTCGTCTTTCTGTACCGAAGAACGTTCAAGTACAAAACATTGATTTAACTAATGAATTACAGACGTTGATCTACTTTATTAAGAATTATGCGGAGAATAATCCGGAATAGGGGGAATGAAGACTAGGACTTTTCGGTTCTGGCCTTTTTGTTGTTTAAAAGCAATTATATTTATTGATGAAATACTCATTAACTAGTATAATTTGAGTACAATAAGGAGGAAACATTATGGCTCAAGCAATAAAAAAGCGAATTCAAGTGCAAGTAAACCGCAAACTAGCTGATGAGGGTGATGCCGTATTGGATCGACTGGGTTTAAATCCAACTACTGCTATTACTATGTTCTATAAAAGACTTGTGGCTGAAGGTGGGTTACCATTTTCTACAAAATTAACACAAAGAGAAAAAGATGAATTAGCTATTCAAGAGCTAACGGAAAATTGGCCTACTGAAGAGCTAGATACTCCTGAAAAAATAAAAAAGTGGATCAAAAAAGATGAATAAAAAGATAGCAACAGCATATGTAGAATTTGTTCAGATAAATGGTGGAAAAAGACGACCAATTTTTATTCTTGATGAAACGGAAACAAAATTGAGATTTTTTGATATAACGACGAAATATCAAAACAAATCTGATTATATGAAGTCATGGTATTTTGTAATTAAAGATTATGAATCTACTGGATTAAGAAAACACTCATGGATTGATACCTATCGTGGATATTCGCTTTTAAAATCTTCATGTAATATTCATTATATTGGTGATTTAAGTAACCGTGATGTCTCACGACTAAGAGAATTCCTTATGAGTAAAAATAAAAATTGATAATAGAGAACATGACACGAGCACTTCAAACTCTTGCCGTGTTTTTATTTTAGATGTTTAAAAGTTAGTGGTTCTACTATATACATAACGTAAACGTGCTTGCAGAGAAGACCAACCCTATAGACAACAACCTCCTAATGCAACGTAGCCAGGGACTGTTCGCCACGACCATAATTTTTGGTTGGAACATAGTCGAGAACGGCTCACCAGGGACTTGCTAGAGCTAGCAACCTCCTTCCTAGGCACAAGTCGCCTTCGTCAGGAGAAATTGCTAGCCTTCCGCAAGTCCTTTGCTGGTGAGCACTCTTTTTCTAATGGTCAATAAAAGTCAAAAATAAGTGAGCTATTTCTATTGCAATCGGATAGAAACATGTTATAGTAGAAACTGTGATTAGCACTTGGAAGGTAAGAGTGCTAAATTAACTTTGAATTATCAAAATGGAGGGATTAACGTGTTAAAACCATTAGGAGATCGCGTGGTTCTTAAAGCTGAAACTGAAGAAGAAAAGACAGTCGGTGGCATTGTTCTTGCTTCAAATGTTAAGGAAAAGCCAACAACAGGTAAGGTTATTGCTGTCGGCGCTGGTCGGACACTAGACAATGGTGAAAAGCTAGCACCAGCTGTTAAGGAAGGCGATCGGGTCCTCTTTGATAAGTACGCTGGAAATGAAATTGAATACAACGGTGAGAAGTACCTCGTTGTTCATGAAAAGGATCTTGTAGCCGTAATCGACTAATTAGCAGGATTAATCAAAAACGTTACAGATTTTAATTTTGAGGTGAATAATAAATGGCAAAAGAAATTAAGTTTTCTGAAGACGCCCGGAACGAAATGCTCCACGGTGTTGATAAGTTAGCAAATACTGTTAAGACTACTATGGGTCCAAAGGGACGGAATGTTGTTCTTGAACAAAGCTATGGCAACCCAACCATTACTAACGATGGTGTTACAATTGCTAAGAGTATTGAATTGGAAAACCACTTTGAAAACATGGGCGCAAAGCTTGTTTCCGAAGTTGCTTCCAAGACTAACGACATTGCCGGTGATGGTACTACTACTGCTACTGTTTTG
This sequence comes from Limosilactobacillus sp., assembly GCF_022651205.1. Classification (GTDB taxonomy): domain Bacteria; phylum Bacillota; class Bacilli; order Lactobacillales; family Lactobacillaceae; genus Limosilactobacillus. Next base: position 50,366 of record NZ_JALCQI010000002.1, on the reverse strand, counting down.
ACCCAAGCAATTGTTAACGCCGGAATGAAGAACGTTACTGCCGGTGCTAACCCAGTTGGTGTTCGTCGCGGAATTGACAAGGCTACTCGGGCAGCCGTTGAAGCTTTGAAGAACATGTCTCACGATGTTAAGACCAAGGATGACATCGCACAAATTGCTTCCATTTCTGCTGATAACAAGGAAGTTGGTAAGTTAATTGCTGATGCTATGGAGAAGGTTGGTAACGATGGTGTTATCACCCTTGAAGATTCTCGTGGTGTTGACACGAGTGTTGACGTTGTTGAAGGGATGAGCTTCGATCGTGGTTACATTTCACAATACATGGTAACTGACAACGACAAGATGGAAGCTGACTTAGATAACCCATACATCTTGATTACTGACAAGAAGATCAGCAACATCCAAGACATTTTGCCACTTCTTCAATCAGTTGTTCAAGAAGGTCGTGCTCTCTTAATCATTGCTGATGATATTACTGGTGAAGCTCTTCCAACTCTTGTATTGAACAAGATTCGGGGAACCTTCAATGTTGTTGCCGTTAAGGCTCCTGGCTTTGGTGACCGGCGGAAGGCTCAATTACAAGATATCGCTGTATTGACCGGTGGTACTGTTATTTCTGATGACCTTGGCATGAACTTAAAGGATGCCACTGTTGATCAATTGGGTCAAGCTAACAAGGTAACGGTTACTAAGGACAACACCACAATCGTTGACGGTGCTGGTGCTAAGGAAGCCATTGCTGAACGGGTTGACCAAATCAAGCAAGCTATCAGCAAGGCAACTTCTGACTTCGATAAGGAAAAGCTCCAAGAACGTCTTGCAAAGCTTTCTGGTGGTGTTGCTGTTGTTCGTGTCGGTGCCGCAACCGAAACTGAAATGAAGGAAAAGAAGTACCGGATTGAGGATGCTTTGAACGCTACCCGGGCTGCCGTCCAAGAAGGATTTGTTCCTGGTGGTGGTACTGCCTTAGTTAACGTTCTCCCAGCCTTGGATAAGGTTGAAGCAACTGGCGACGAAGCTACCGGTGTTCAAATTGTTAAGGCTGCTTTGGAAGCACCAGTTCGTCAAATCGCTGAAAACGCCGGTGTTGAAGGCTCAGTAATCGTTAACCAATTGAAGAGTGAAAAGCCAGGAATTGGTTACAACGCTGCTGATGGCAAGTTTGAAGACATGGTTGAAGCCGGAATTGTTGACCCAACTAAGGTTACTCGTTCCGCCCTTCAAAATGCTGCTTCAGTATCTGCATTGCTTCTTACCACTGAAGCCGTTGTTGCAGATAAGCCAGAACCAAAGGATAACCAAGCTCCTGCTGCACCACAAGGCGGTGCCGGCATGGGTGGCATGATGTAAAATCAGGTAATCCCAAAATAAAATAAAGAAAAAAAGACTGCTAGTTTCCCAATAGAAAGGGACTCTGGCAGTCTTTTTTAGTCTTGCTTAGTAATTCACTTATCAATTGCTTAGTTAAAGTTAGTTCCCATTTAAGCGAAATGATTGTATAATTAAATTTGTATAATATGCTAACTTTCAATTTGTGGGGAGGGAACAATATTGTCTAGCAAAAATACTCAAGAATATTTACGACGAATGGAAAAACAACGGCAACGATTCGGCTTACGGAAGCTGAGCATTGGCGTTGCTTCGGTCTTATTAGGAACTACCTTTATCGCCGGGGGTACTGTAGCCCACGCTGATGACGTCGGAAGTGAACCATTAGCAGATGCGCAAAATAAGGTGAAAGTTGATTCGACTAGTGAGCAACAAACTTTTACGTTGCAAAATCAGCAGCCAGCTACGGTAAGTGCGATCAATGAACCTAAGGTAACGACGCCAGCTGATCAAGTAACAGCAACTTTCCATATTTATGATGCTGGCTATGGCGATATAGACTTTAGTAACGGTACCATGAAAGAATTACCGGCAATTACGATCTCAGGTAAAGCCGGATCAACGGTGGCTGAGTTAATTAATCAGCGGATTGAATCTGATACGCAAAAGCAGCTTCAAGACACGAAATATGGCTATGGCTATGTTGTAGATAGTGACGGTCAAGAACATTTAGTTGGGATTTCTCCGGTTGTTGCTTTAAGTGATATGGCTCTTGATATTGCAAAGCAACAAGCAGGCTATACTGGTACTCTTAATGAAGAGTCTAACTTTACCGGCGGTTTAAAAGATGGTGCTGACCAAATTTTGGGTAAAGAGCTTGCCAATCAAACTATCTTGCAAGATATGGTTGCAAAAGGCGTAATCGATAAGCCAAGTATCACTGAAGCCTATAACAAATGGCTTGCCAATAAGAAGAAGAATTATCCACTGGCTGGCTACCAATTTGATCCTGACTATAATTATTATGGCAGTGAATTGCAAGCGGGAACTTCCGGCGATACTAAAGTTACTAATGGCGGGGACTATATTATTACTCTAAAACATAATAATATGGATTTTAAAGTGGATAAGCGCTTTTATGTTGAAGTGCCACGGACAGTTGAATTTAAGTATTATTATGATAAGAATGTTCCTGATCCAGATCGCCCAGAAGTTGAAGGGCAACCACCTAAGTCAACCATTGGCTCACGGGTTGATTATACTAAAGGTAGTAAGAAAGTAGATACTGTTGGTGATGGTAACGTTTCTGTTTCAATGAAGGATGCTAACACTGATACGAGTACTTTAATTGATGCTTTACATGGCTCCCAGGATAAAAATCGGGTAATTTACCGTAGCATTACTGATCGATTATATGATGCAGTCTTAGGGGTTGTAGATAAAAATACTCAAGAACAGAATAATAATTATTCCGGAGTTATTCAGTTTCCGGGCTTTGACGTCCCTAAAGTAGATGACTGGACCACTTATGATCCGGCCGTACCGACAAGTGGAACCGATTTCGGCAAAGAGGGAACTTATTATTATGATTCTTTTGGGCAGTTAAACAACGCCCAGAAAAATGTCGGTAATCCGCCAACGGAATATTTAATTTATTACCACAATCAACCAGTTGACATTACTTTTGAAGATGTAACTGATAGTGCTAAGCCGGTAAAGCTTTCTAGCTTTGATTTAAGCCAAGAAATTAATGTTCATGACAATTTGCATTATCAATTTGACAAACCACCCATTCCAACTTTTGCATTAAAGGACCACTATAAGGCATATAATTATCAAGCTGATGATAATTATTACAAAGCTAAAAAAGATAATGGGATTGCGGTTGATCCAAGTGGTAAATTAGCAAGTACGCAAAATTTAGATTATGCTCAAGTATTAAAAGCCTATACTGACAATGGTTATGTGCTGGTTGCAACGCAGCTGCCATCAAATAATTCCAGAACTAATTATGGTTTGGACTACGATAAAGATGGTGTTTGGAAAAAAGACAGTTCAACGACCGCCAACGATGGTCATAGTTTAATTACTAAGCATATTACAGTTAAACTGATGCGGTTGGCAAAGCAAGGTCCTAGTGACAAGATAGTTACTCGGACGGTTCACTTTGTAACTAATACTGAAAATAACCCAGAATTAAATCCGGTAGTTGAGCAAAAAGTAAGTTTCCATACGAACGATAGCTACTGGGTTGATACCACAACTGGCAAGCAGATTGATAGCACCAATGTTAAGCAAGTTACTGGTGCAGATGGTCAGACTTATAACGTTGTTAGCGACATTAATGCTCCAGAAAAGACAGTTAACTGGACAACTGATAATGACACTTTTGACGGTGTAAAACGGCCCGAAATTACCAAAGATGAAGGCGAGTTGGAGGGTACTTGGAAGATTATTAAATCAACTAAGGATACTGTAGATGGTACTGAATATACTGGTAAAGATGCCAAGAGTGCACCTGAGGAAAAGAAGGTTGCTAAAGACGTCAAAAACGGCGACCATGAAGATGTCTTCCTAATTTATGGTCAACAAGTAGGCTATAACGTTCATTATCGTGATGTAACTAATTTGGTAGCTAAAGATGGTAAAACGACTGACTTTACCAAGGATGATGGTGATGATCTAGGCCATGAAGTTCATAATATTAATGGTATCGTTGGTGAAACGCCAGACAAGACTGCTGATCTATGGAAGACCTACGCTGATGAAGGCTATGTTCTAGTTTCAAATCCAAGTGGCGATCAATTAGGTAAGCAAGAATTGACCAAGGGTGTCCAAGATCAATACGTTTACTTAATGAAGACTGCTACTAAGCAGACTGAACCCAAGACAGCTGAACGGACAATTCACTACGTTGGTGTCGTTCATGATAATGATGACGTAACCAAGGCTCAAGTGTTAAAAGATCCAACTACGCAAAACGTTACTTTAACCGGTACTTACTACGTTGATCATGATGGTAAACGGGTAAATACTAAGACAGTTACTGTTAATGGTCATGATTATGATGTTGTCGTTGAACCAACCGATGATAATCCAGCTAAGGAAATTTGGAAGATTGATGGAAAAGCTACTGGTGTTAGCGAAGACAAAGGCAAGTATGACTTTGCTAAAGTTGATGATCCAGATAAAATCGGTGAAGGTAAAGACCAGTGGCACCACAAGCCTAATTTAGATCAAGCTAACGGTGCTGTTACTGTTGATCCGAATAGTACGGACTGGAAGATAGATCAAGCTAACAAGTTGCCAGATGGTTACCTTGTTTACAAGCAAAAAGGTAACTACAACATTCATTATGTTGATGTAACTAAGTCTGTAATTGATGGTAAGACCAGAGACTTTACTGAGAATGATGGTAATGATCTAGGGCATGAAGTAACGGATATCAATGGTTATGTGGATGAAACGCCAGATAAGACTGATAGCTTATGGACTAATTACGGTAATGAAGGCTATGTTTTAGTTTCAAATCCAAGTGGTGACACGTTAGGTAAACAGACGTTAACTAGTGATACGCCAGACCAATACGTTTACTTAATGAAGGTTGCTACTAAGCAGACTGAGCAAAAGACTGCTGAACGGACAATTCATTATGTTGGGGTCGTTCATGATGACGATGACGTAACTCAAGCTCAAGTATTACAAAAGCCAACGACACAAAATGTAACTTTGACTGGTACTTACTACGTTGACCATGATGGTAAGCGGGTAAATACTAAGCAAGTTAAGATCGGTAACCAGACTTATGATGTTGTTGATGATCGTCACCCCGCAACCGAAACCTGGACGATTGATTCCCAAACTGGGGTTACTGAAAATAATAGTAAGTATGATTTCGCTAAAGTTGCTACACCAGATGAAATTGGTGAGGGTAAAAACCAGTGGACACATAAGGCCGACCTAGATCAAGATAATGGTCAAACTACTGTTGATCCAAACAGTAAAGACTGGTCAACTAATAAAGTTAACAAGCTGACAGATGGTTATGTTGTTTACAAGCAACACGCTAAGTACAACATTCACTATATTGATGTTAATGGCGTTGAAAATAAGACCACTTATGATCCAACTGATGGTCATGAGTTAGAAGCTCATCTTGTAACTAATGTGGGTGATGGTGAAGATATTACTACCCCTACTGATGCAAGCAAGAAGTTATGGTCAAAGGAAGACTACGAAAAGGCTGGTTATGTTCTAGTTGGCCTTTCTGAAAACGCTAAGAATGACCAGCTTGGTAAGCAAGAATTAACTCTTGATGTGCAAGACCAATATGTTTACTTAAAGCACGCCGTTAAGACGATTACTCATAAGACTCCAGTTACTGATGTGCCTAAGGATAAAGACGGTAAACCAGCTGTTGATCCTAAGGACTTGTACAAAGAATTTAGCAGAAATATTTACTATAAGGCAAATACTGTTGATGGTAAGACTTTAAAGGATGTTACTACACAACAAACTGAATTTAACGGTTCAATTGATGTTGACGTAGTAACCGGTAAGACAACGACTGCTGAAACTATTAAGGTTGATGGCAAGAATGTCAAAGTGGCAACGACTAAGCCAGGTAAGATTACTTGGGATAAGACTAGTGCTACTTTTGATAAGATTACCCAACCAACTATTACCTTAAATGAAAGCGATAAGCATGCTGAACCGGATACTATTGGTACTTGGTATCAGGTAAGTGGCAAAGCTGATGAAGTTAAGGTAACGCCAAATGATACTAAGAATCCTAGTGACGAGACTCTAGTTTACAAGCAAAATAATCCCGGCTCCGATACACCGGGCTCAGATGTCCCAGGCTCAGACACCCCAGGTTCCGATACGCCAGGTTCAGATGTTCCCGGTTCCGATACGCCAGGTTCAGATACACCGGGTTCTGACACTCCCGGCTCAGATGTTCCCGGCTCAGACACTCCCGGCTCAGACACCCCAGGTTCAGATACACCGGGCTCAGATACACCGGGTTCTGACACTCCCGGCTCAGATGTTCCCGGCTCAGACACTCCAGGTTCCGATACGCCAGGTTCAGATACACCGGGTTCTGACACTCCCGGCTCAGATGTTCCCGGCTCAGACACTCCAGGTTCAGATACACCGGGCTCAGATCTCCCAGGCTCAGATACACCGGGTTCAGATGTTCCCGGCTCAGATGTTCCCGGCTCAGACACTCCAGGTTCCGATACGCCAGGTTCAGATACATCGGGTTCTGACACTCCCGGCTCAGACACTCCCGGCTCAGACACCCCAGGTTCAGATACACCGGGCTCAGATACACCGGGTTCAGATGTTCCCGGATCGGACACCCCAGGCTCTGACACTCCGGACTCGGATATTCCAGGATCTGAAACGCCAATTGAAATAGGCAATCCTATTGTACCTGATACTCCAGTAACTTCTGATAAGCCATCGGTGTCTGCTCCTGGTAAGTCGACAAACTATGTCGAGATAGATGATAAAGAGTTCAATGAAAGTAAGCTAAAATTAATGTCTAATAAGCAACAGAGTGCTCAATTACCACAAACCGGTAATGAAAGCAGCCGTGGTGCATTAGCATTAGGTATTATGGGACTCCTTTCTGCTCTTGGACTTGGTAAGCTTAACCGGAAACGACATGATTAATTGAAATTTATAGTAAAGGATGAGGGAAACTAATAGTAATCGTTTCTTTCAAGCCAGGAAAAGACTTTCAGAGTTTGTTTTAGAGCTCTGGAGGTCTTTCTTTATTAAATTGATTTTGGCTTGTGAATAAAATAGTGGTATCATCTATTCATTAAGATTTGCTAAAGGCTTGACATTTTAGTGTCATACATGAAAGGCAGAGAAGGAGAGACTGATGAACAATAAACTAGCTCAACATAAGATCACGCTGTTTTCTGGAGTAATGTTGGCATTAAATTCACTGATCGGCTCAGGATGGTTATTCGGTGCGGGAACGGCCGCTAAAGTTGCGGGACCAGCAGCGATCATTTCCTGGATTATTGGTGCGGTGATTATTATCAGCATTGCTCTTACCTATGTTGAACTGGGAGCAATGTTTCCGGAAAGTGGGGGAATGAGTCGTTATGCTCAATATAGCCACGGACCGTTGCTTGGCTTTATTGCTGCATGGGCTAACTGGATTTCACTAATCACGTTGGTTCCAATGGAGGCGGTGGCTTCTGTCCAGTACATGAGTTCATGGCCGTGGTCGTGGGCTAATTGGACCCACCACTTCGTTAAGGGCGGGAACGTTACCTCATCGGGAATGCTTGTGGTATTCCTCTTTATGGTCATTTTTACCTTGATTAACTTCTGGTCGGTGAAGTTAATGACCCGTTTTACCAACCTAATTTCAGTTTTTAAGATTGTTCTGCCGACTTTAACCATTGTGATGCTGCTAGTTAGTGGTTTTCATGCCGGGAACTTTGGTCATAGTGTACAGACGTTCATGCCTTATGGTAGTCGGTCGATCTTTGAAGCTGCTGCAGTTTCAGGAATTATCATGTCGTACGATGCCTTCCAGACGGTCATCAATATGGGTGGTGAAATGGTCAATCCCCATAAGAATATCGTGCGCGGTGTCCTGATCTCAATGTTAATCACAGCAGCGATTTACATCATGCTTCAGGTTGCCTTTATCGGGGCGGTTAGTCCGGCAATCCTTGCTAAGGCTGGTTGGCACGGAGTTAATTTCGCGTCACCGTTTGCTGACATTGCCATTTTATTAAGCTTGAACTGGTTAGCAATTCTCCTTTATATGGACGCCTTCGTTTCACCATTTGGGACTGGGGTTGCGTTTGTTGCAACCGCATCACGGGCATTAGCTGCGATGACACATACTGGACACCTGCCGAAATGGCTTGGCCGGTTGGAACGCCGCTACATGATTCCGCGCTTTGCGATGGTTGCGGACCTGATTTTAGCCACGATTCTCGTTAATGTCTTCCGAAACTGGAGCTTGTTAGCAACCGTAATTACCGGATCAACACTAATCGCTTACCTGACTGGTCCGGTAACGGTAATTTCTTTACGGAAGATGGCACCAAATTTGGAACGACCATTTGCGCCCAACTATATGAAGTGGTTAGCACCGTTTGCCTTTGTTGTTACCGGACTAGCAATTTATTGGACGATGTGGCCAACAACCGTTCAGGTAATTTTTGTAATTGCTTTAGGATTGCCAATCTACCTTTATTATGAGTGGCGTTACCAAAAGACTAATTGGCGCCAGCAATTAAAGAGTTCTACCTGGCTGATTTGTTACATGATCTTTATTTCGATCATTTCTTATGCCGGAAGTACTGGATTTGGTGGCCAGGATTGGATTAAGTATCCATTTGATTTTATTGTAATCATTGTTGTATCCCTATTTTTCTATGTTTGGGCGGTTCATAGTCGATTGCCTAAAGTTGACCCAGCAGCTAAAGAGGTTAATAATCGTCTTAAACAGAGATAACCTTTTTGTCTTTTATGCTAATTGAAAAGTTATCAAATTAAGTGTATTATTGTTCAGTTATCCAAAATCGATTAAACGATTATATTCCATGAATATCGGGAGGATAGTATGTGGCGATATATTAAACGGGTTTTAATTGGGAAACCCTTAAAAACATTAGATGAGGGCCAGACCCACTTAACTAAGTTTAAGGCGTTGGCAATGCTGTCATCTGATGCTATTTCATCAGTTGCTTATGGACCAGAGCAGATTACGACAGTCCTAGTAACCTTGTCTGCAATGGCAATTTGGTATTCAATTCCGATTGCCGCCATTGTGTTACTGCTGTTGCTAGCAATCACTCTTTCGTACCAACAAATTATCCATGCCTACCCAAGTGGTGGTGGGGCCTACGTTGTTGCTACCAGGAACTGGGGAAGCAACGGTGGATTGTTTGCCGGTGGTTCATTACTAGTTGACTATATGTTAACCGTTGCCGTATCAACGACATCTGGAGTTGAAGCGATTACTTCAGCGGTTCCGGCGCTTTACCGCTTCTCCGTGCCGATTGCAATTATTATTGTTCTATTAATTATGTTTATGAATCTACGGGGAATGAGCGAGAGTGCTAATTTCCTTACGGTTCCGGTTTATTTCTTCGTGATTATGATTACTGTTATGATCATTTGGGGAGCATATAACATTGCGACCGGCCAGGTTCATTACCAAGCACCAGCAGACTACGGGACTCCCGTTACGGGGATGACTTTTGTCCTGTTTGTTCGGGCTTTTTCTGCAGGTTCATCTTCACTAACAGGGGTTGAAGCCGTAAGTAATGCCGTTCCAAACTTTAATAAGCCAAAGGAGAAAAACGCTTCTGTCACTCTGGCAATTATGAGTGCAATCCTGGCGTTCTTCTTTATTGCCATTATCTTCTATGGCTTTTACTTTGGTATCGTACCGAACAAACGGGTTACCGTACTATCACAAATCGGTTTAGCAGTGTTCGGTGGTCATGGAATCGGCTTCTACTTACTACAGTTGTCAACTGCAATGATTTTGGCAGTGGCTGCTAATACTGGTTTCTCGGCTTTCCCAATCCTTGCCTTTAACATGGCAAAGGATAAGTACATGCCTCACGCATTTATGGATCGTGGGGACCGTTTGGGGTATTCAAACGGGATTATCGCCTTAGCTGTTGGGGCAATTATTCTGATCTTGATCTTTCATGGTCAAACGAACATGTTGATTCCGCTTTATGCTGTTGGGGTCTTCGTGCCATTTACTTTGTCTCAATCAGGGATGATTATTCACTGGTTCCGTGAACGTGAAGGATTTTGGATCGGGAAGGCATTTATTAACCTTGTTGGTGCTTTGATTTCACTTGCATTGGTTCTTGCATTATTCTGGCAACACTTTGGCAATGTTTGGCCATACTTGATCATCATGCCATTGCTTCTTTACATGTTCCACTCGATTCACCGTCACTACATTAAGGTTGCTAAGCAGCTTCGGGTTGCTGAAAAGACTAAGGTCCAATTGCACGATTATGACGGAGCAACCGTAATTGTTTTGGTTGGTAATGTTACCCGAGTTACTCGGGGTGCGATCAACTACGCACGATCAATCGGTGATTACGTTATCGCAATGCACGTTTCCTTTGATGAAAACCCTGGTAAGGAGCACAAGACAGCCAATGAGTTCAAGGCCGAGTTCCCTGATGTTCGGTTTGTCGATATTCACTCGTCATACCGTTCAATTGCAAAACCAACCCTTCGTTTCGTGGATGTTATTGCTAAACGGGCCGCTGCTCGGAACTACTCAACAACCGTTCTAGTTCCCCAGTTTATCCCTAAGCACCCATGGCAATTAGCCCTTCACAACCAGACCAGCGTCCGTCTCCGTACCGTCCTCAACTCCCGCCAAAACATCGTCGTCGCTAGTTACAATTATCATTTGCATGAATAATTAGAGTGTGAAGCCGTTAAAACCTTCCGGTGGCTAACGATTTCTCCACCGAACGGCGGTATGCCGTCGGAGGTGGAGGTCGTTAGCTCGAGGAAGGTTAGGCTGAACATATTTTGACCATGTTGCAGTAGAAACTGAGGTCGCTAGCTCTAGCAAGTTCCTGGCGAGCACGTTTCTACTATGTTGCAGTAGAAACTCGAGGAAGGTTAGGCTGAACACGTTTTGACCATGCTGCAGTAGAAGAAAACCCGAGCGAAGCGCAGTAGCTGAGTGGCTTTTGTCATCAACAAGTTGATAGCTAAAAACCTACTCACCCTTGCGTGGGTTCACAGACGAAATTGATAAATCAATTTCTGGTTCACTCCAACGTTTCGACCATGTTGCAGTCGAGTATTTCCCGGGAAATAATTTCAAAATAAGGTGGGCAGTTAAAATGAATAAAAGAAACATTGCCTTTGGTTTATTATTTGCTGTTGGCCTCTTTTTGATGGGTGGCTTTAGCTTAGATCGATTAGGCTTTCACTCAGACCTGATTGGTATTCTGGGAACACTGATGTTGATTGGTGCATACCTCGGCTTTAATTGGGCAAAATTAAAAAGTGGTGATCACCGGACGAGGGTAGTCACCACTTGGGTTATCAGTTTACTGATAATAATTATTATTCTTAATATTGTTGAAACAGTTTTAAGTTAATTAGTAGAATAAGGAACTTCATGGTCACGTGAGGTTCCTTTTTTGATCGTTAATTGATCGTTAAAACGGTTAATTAGGTCGTTAGTTGTTTCAGTAACCTTATCTTGATCGACATAGATGTTTGTCTGGACATTAGCGGCAAACTGTTCATCCGCAACCTCGATACTTTGCTCCTTAAGGTAGTGAAGAAGTGAATCGTGTTGGGAGTAACTAACTGTAATCTCAAGAACCGATTGCTTGATTCTTTCAACTATGCCTGCTTTGTGAATGGCATTAGTGGCAGAATTACTATAAGCCCGAATTAAACCACCGGCACCGAGCTTAATTCCACCAAAGTACCGGGTAACAACAGCCACAACGTTGTGGAGCTTTGCTAGCTGGAGTGATTCGAGGATCGGTACTCCTGCGGTCCCACTCGGTTCACCATTATCGCTTTCACGCTGAATCTGATCTCGATCACCAACCATGTAGGCGTAACAGTTATGAGTCGCTTTTTTATTTTCTGCATTAATTTGATCAATGAATTGCTGGGCTTCTTCCTCGGTTGATGCCCGTGCAATCGAACAAATAAAGCGTGATTTCTTAATTACCATTTCGTTACTGGTATTTTTAGCGATCATGAGAAATGGTTCTGCCATTTTTTTATTACTCCTTTGATGAAAAGTTACTTTTTTCCCGTATTAACTTAGTGGAGGGTGAAAAATGAAACTTGATGAACTATATGGTCGGCGGGTATTATTTCCGCAAGTGGATTCGTTTCCACTTAATGATTCCCGACTTCAAGCTTTGCCAACACTAAGGGTTACTTCAAAAAATATTATCTGTTTGAGATGCGGGACGGTATCTAATAAATCAGTTGTTGCGATGCCGCGTGACCAATATTATTGTCCAGAATGCATTACACTTGGACGAGTATCAACTCTTGATAAATTTTACCATGTTCAGGAACCAAATCAATTTGTGATTCCTGAGCAGATCTTAACGTGGACGGGACAATTATCGTCATTACAAGCGACAACTTCTGAAATTATTCGGGACCGAATGGAACGTCATTGCCGTCAATTATTATGGGCAGTGACAGGAGCGGGGAAAACGGAAATGATCTTTGCGGGGATTGCGGCTGCCTTAAGTCGCGGTGAACGGGTTGCAATTGCATCACCACGGGTCGACGTTTGCTTAGAGTTATATCCCCGTTTGCAGGCAGCGTTTGCTAATTTCCCGATTGCCCTTCTTCACGGTAGGGAGAAACAGAAGTATCAATATGCCCAATTAACGATCTGTACGACTCACCAATTATTACGCTTTTACCACGCCTTCGATAATCTGATTGTTGATGAAGTGGATTCGTTTCCCTATGCTGCTAATCGGGCATTGCTATACGCCACGGAAAATGCAATTAAGCCGGATGGCGGTCTACTATTCATGACCGCAACACCAGGGAAAGAGTTGATTCACCAAATTCAACAAAAGAAGCTACTAGTTAGCTACTTACCGTTACGTTACCATGGACATCTCTTGCCACAAATTAAAATTCATCTGGCTTTTAATTGGCGGAAGCACCTTTTACAAAGACGATTACCAGCGAGACTAATTAAGGAGCTACGTTTGACGTTGGCCCATCATCACTGTTTATTATTTGTTCCTCATGTTGCCGATCTTCAGCCGACCTTTTTAGCTCTACAACGGGTATTTCCTAAAATAAAGTTCACTACGGTTCACGCAGCCGATCCTAAACGACTGGAAAAGGTTCAGTCAATGCGAGCGGGAAAATATCAATTTTTAATTACCACTTCGATTTTGGAACGGGGAGTTACCTTTCCCGAAATTGATGTCTTTGTTCTTGGAGCCGATGATCAAGTTTTTTCTTCCTCAGCACTAGTTCAAATTGCGGGACGTGCTGGTCGTTCATTAAAACGGCCAACAGGGAAAGTTAACTTTTGGGTTAATTCATATAACCGACGAGTTCGTGAAGCCCAACGGCAAATTGCTTACATGAATACGAAGGGACGGCGATTAACCAATGGCTAGTTGTTTGCTTTGTCACCAGCAATTAGTCCAGAAATTAACGGTTCGTGAGATCATTTTTCCGGGTCTAATTAAGCAACCAGTACTATGTAATTCTTGTCTTCAACGATTCGTTGAGTATCCCCAAAAGACTGGCTGTCGGGGATGTGGACGGGAAGGGGAGAAATCACTGTGCCCTGACTGCCTAAAATGGAAGCAACATTATGGATGGCATTTAAGACATCGACCGCTTTTTCATTATAATCAGGCGATGAGAGAGTATATGCAGGAATATAAGTTTCAGGGGCAATACCATTTAAGGAAAGTATTCCAAGAGGACTTACGACGGGCTGTTAGCAACTTAGAATACGACTTATTAGTACCGATTCCTGTTACTGACCATACGATGAAAACCCGGGGCTTTAACCAGGTGACAGGATTGTTGGAGGGCCTTCACTATACAGAACTATTGGTCCATAAGAATAAACAAAAGGAAGCACAGTCAAAGAAGGATCGTCATTCACGATTACAAACCAAGCAACCGTTTACCATAAAGCAATCATCTGATCTTTATGGGAAGACGGTCTTACTTGTTGATGACATTTATACTACCGGACGTACTTTGTACCATGCCGCAGCCCTTTTGCATGAGGTAGGGTGTAACCGTGTCCAAAGCCTGTCTTTAGCGCGTTAAGAAATGTTAAATATTTCACTGATTCGTTTGTTAAATAGTATCAATTACACTATAATATAGTTAAGGATATGAGAAGAGTGGTCCTTCTGATACCAGATCAAGCGATTGCTTGAACTGAAAGGAGAAATTACTATGTTAAAGTTCAATATTCGTGGTGAAAATATCGAAGTAACTGACTCAATTCGTGACTATGTTGTTAAGCGGATTAACAAGTTACAAAAGTTCTTCGAAGACAACGTAGAAGCAACTGCCCATGTGAACTTAAAAGTTTATCCTAACCGTACTTACAAGGTAGAAGTTACTATTCCGTTACCATACCTTACATTACGGGCTGAAGAAACTTCTAATGACATGTACGGTAGTGTTGACCTTGTTACTGATAAGCTTGAACGTCAAATTCGGAAGTACAAGACCAAGGTTAACCGTAAGTCACGTGAAAAAGGCTTTAAGAACTTAGAATTTGTCCCAACCGATGATGATACCGATAGTCAAGATGACTTGAAGATTGTGCGGACAAAGCAAATCTCACTCAAACCAATGGATCCAGAAGAAGCTGTCCTTCAAATGGATATGTTAGGACATGACTTCTTCGTATTCCAAGACGCCGAAACCGACGGAACCAGCATTGTTTACCGTCGTAAAGATGGCCGTTATGGTTTGATCGAAGCTGAATAAAATTAAGCTGGGAAACAGATAAGAGACTGAGATTAATCTCAGTCTCTTTAACGTTTAAAAGCGTGCGGATCATTTTAATTCTCCTGTTAACGTGGTAAAATGTTAAGGTTAGAATATAAATTAAAATTGGCTTGAGTAGCAGCAAATCTCAAGGCCAAAATTAAAAAACGTTAATTAGAAAGGACGCTTTTATGGCTAACATTCTAAAAAAATGGATTGAAAGCGATCGCCGTGAGTTACGGCGGATTAACAAGATCGCGAACAAGGTTGAAAAATATGCTAAGCCAATGGCGGCATTATCAGATGATGAGCTTAAAGCTAAAACTGATGAATTTCGTGCCCGCTACCAAAAGGGTGAAGATCTCGATCATATGCTGCCAGAAGCATTTGCGGTAGCACGTGAAGGGGCTAAACGTGTTCTCGGCCTTTACCCATTCCACGTTCAAATTATGGGGGGTATCGTTCTTCACGAAGGTAACATTGCCGAAATGAAGACCGGGGAAGGTAAGACACTGACTGCCACCATGCCAGTGTATCTTAACGCTATTAGTGGTAAGGGAGTTCACGTTATCACTGTTAACGAATACCTATCAAAACGTGATGCTACAGAAATGGGACAGCTTTACAATTGGTTAGGTTGCAGTGTCGGTGTTAACAACTCCGAAATGTCACCAGACCAGAAACGTGAAGCATATAAAGCTGACATTATGTACTCCACTAACAGTGAAATCGGGTTTGATTACCTTCGTGATAATATGGCCGTTTACAAGGAAGACCAGGTACAACGGGGATTGAACTATGCCTTAGTTGATGAGGTTGACTCGATTCTTATTGATGAAGCGCGGACCCCATTGATTATTTCTGGTCCAGGAACAGGGACTTCAAAGCTTTATAAGCAGACCGACCGTTTTGTTAAGACATTGAAGAATGAGGTCGATTACAAGGTTGACCTTGAATCGAAGACCGTTGCCTTAACTGATGAAGGAATCCAAAAAGCAGAAAAGTACTTTAACTTAAAGAACCTGTATGATCCAGAAAACACCGCATTGACCCACCACTTGGATCAAGCGTTGCGAGCTAATTACATTATGCTCCGGGATAAGGATTACGTGGTTTCTGACGGTGAAGTTCTTATTGTTGATTCATTTACCGGACGTGTTATGCAAGGACGTCGGTTCTCTGACGGCCTTCACCAAGCGATTGAAGCTAAGGAAGGCGTTCAGATTCAAGAAGAGAACAAGACCATGGCTAACATTACCTACCAGAACTTGTTCCGGATGTACAATAAACTTGCGGGGATGACTGGGACTGCCAAGACTGAACAAGAAGAATTCCGTGAGATTTATAACATGGAAACAATCACAATCCCAACTAACCGGCCAGTTCAACGAAAAGACGAACCAGATTTACTTTACCCAACACTAAAGAGTAAGTTTGCGGCAGTTGTTAAGCGAATTAAGAGCCTTCACGAAAAGGGACAACCGATCTTGGTTGGTACCGTTGCCGTTGAAACTTCTGAATACTTGTCTCACCTGCTAGACCAGGAACACATTCCACACGTTGTTTTGAACGCTAAGAACCACGCTAAGGAAGCTGACATTATTAAGAATGCTGGTCAACGTGGTGCGGTAACAATCGCGACGAACATGGCTGGACGGGGAACTGATATTAAGCTTGGCCCTGGTGTTCGTGAATTAGGTGGTTTAGCAGTTATTGGTACTGAACGACACGAATCACGACGGATTGATAACCAGCTCCGTGGACGTTCAGGTCGTCAGGGTGATCCAGGTCTTTCACAATTCTACCTATCACTTGAGGATGACTTGATGAAACGGTTCGGTGGTGACCGGATTAAGGCCTTTTTGGAACGGATGAAGGTTGACGATGACGATGCTGTTATTAAGAGTCGTTTCCTTACCCACCAGGTTGAGTCAGCGCAGAAGCGTGTTGAAGGGAACAACTACGACTCCCGGAAGAACGTTTTGCAGTATGATGATGTGATGCGTGAACAACGGGAAATCATCTACAAGGAACGTCAAGAAATTATTACTGAGGATCAGTCATTGAAGTGGGTTCTTATGCCAATCTTCAAGCGGACAATCCAACGGGAAGTTGAACAACATACTTTAGGAGAACGTAAAGATTGGGACCTGAAAGGAATTGTTGACTTTGCAGAAGAGGTAATCGTCAAGCCAGATACAATTAGTGTTGCCGATCTTGCTAATAAGTCACCACGCCAAATGGTTGATTTCTTAATGGGTTACGCTAAGGCAATCTACAAGGATAAGCAAAAGCAACTTTACGATCCAGCACAGATGCTTGAATTCGAAAAGGTTGTCCTTTTGCGGGTTGTTGATTCTCACTGGACTGATCATATTGATGTGATGGATCAATTCCGTCAATCAGTTGGTCTTCGTGGTTATGGTCAGTTGAACCCACTTGTTGAATATCAAACTGCTGGTTACCACATGTTTGAACAAATGATTGCAGATATTGAGTATGAAACTACTCGACTCTTTATGAAGTCACAAATTCGCCAAAACGTTACTCGTTAATTAGTAACTGAATAAAAACAACTATCAAGGTACGGTAGCAGGTGGCCCTATGGCGGTACCTGTTACCGTTTTGGTTTAAATTAATATTTTGGAGGCAATAATTTGGAACTTAGTGAAGCAAAGAAAAAAGTAGAAGCAATGCAACAAGAAGTTGCCCGCTTCGGGAGGTCTCTTTGACTTAGATGCCTTAGATGAAAGCATCGCTGAAAATGAACAAAAGATGGCTGAACCGGGCTTTTGGGACGATAACGTAGCGGCACAAAAAGTCATTAACGAGAATAATGATTTGAAGGATAAACGAGATACCTTTGTTAAGCTGCGTGATAACATTGGTAACCTGCAAACGTCGATTGAGTTGCTTGAAATGGAACCGGATGATGACTTGCAAAGTGAGTTTGAAAAGTCATTTACGACGACCCAAAAGGAATTAGAGCAATATCGGCTGAACCAACTTCTTGATGGTGAATATGATGCCAAAAATGCAATCTTGGAAATTCACCCGGGAGCTGGAGGTACCGAAGCCCAAGACTGGGGAGCCATGTTACTACGGATGTACATTCGCTGGGGAGAACAGCATGGCTTTAATGTTGAAACTGCTAGTTATGAAGCTGGTGACGAGGCCGGAATTAAGAGCGTTACCTTATTGATTAAGGGGCACAATGCGTTTGGCTACCTTCGCAGTGAAAAAGGGGTCCACAGGCTTGTGCGGATTTCTCCATTCGATGCGGCTGGGCGGCGCCACACCTCGTTTGCTTCCGTTGATGTAATGCCCGAACTTGATGAGAGTGTCAATATTGATATTGATCCATCAGATCTACGGGTTGATACTTTCCGTTCGAGTGGTGCTGGTGGTCAGCATATTAACAAGACCGAATCTGCCGTCCGAATTACCCACATTCCGACTGGGATTGTTACCTCTTCGCAAGCGGAACGTTCACAGTTGCAAAACCGGGTAACTGCGATGAACATGTTAAAATCAAAACTGTATGAATTAGAAGAAGAGAAGAAGGCTAAAAAGCGGGCCGAGATTGAAGGGGAGCAGCTTGATATTGGCTGGGGTTCCCAGATTCGCTCGTACGTCTTTCACCCATATACCCTGGTTAAAGATAACCGGAGCGGTCATGAGACCCATAATGGTCAGGCAGTAATGGATGGTGATTTGGATCCATTCATTAACGCTTACCTCCAGTGGAAGCTCAGTCAAAAGAATCCTCAGTAAATTCAATTGCAGTTACCAAAAAAACACAGTAAGATTAAGCTATTAGGAGGGATGAATTATGAAGAAGAAGTTAACCAGATCCTATGATGATCGGTGGCTTGCTGGAGTCCTTAGTGGTTTTGCCAAGTATTTTAATACGAAGCCACTATACTTGCGGATTGCATATATCTTATTTACTGCAATCACTGGAGTTATTCCGGGGATAATCGTGTACGTTGTTTTACTAACAATTATTCCGCCGGATCCAGCGCATCCCGGAATTGCTGGCCTGTTTAAGGCTTTTGCCGACTTAACGAGTACCCCGCAAAAGACGGATGAATCGCGGGGACGCCGGCAGCTCACTGATGTTGAAGAAGAGGATATTAAAAAGAATGGACGGTCTTAAATGGAATTTATTAAGCGTGTAATAATAGATACGATTCTCTTTATTGCATTAGCCGGACTCTTTTCGCGGACCGGAATGTTTTATGTTAATAGCGTTGGGGTGGCCTTGCTAGCAAGCGCGATCTTAGCGGTCTTAAACGTTTTAGTGAAACCAATCTTGTTGATACTATCATTACCGATTAATGTGCTTACCTTGGGATTATTTAGTATTGTGATTAATGCGCTGATGCTTCAGTTAACATCAGCCTTTGTCGGGTCATATTATTTTCACTTTTCGTCCTTTGGCTCAGCAATGTTAATTGCAATCATTATGTCAATTTGTAACGTGGTTATATCTGATCACGTTAACAATTAGTGAAGGAGTGAAAATTGTGGCAGATCATGTTACCGTTAAAGAACTTGTTGACAATGTTCGGTTAAAGGTCTTGCAAGGAGAAGAATACCTTAAACGACCAATTACTACTAGTGATATCTCGCGGCCAGCACTTGAGTTTGCCGGTTATTTTAAACACTATCCGGCAATGCGGATCCAATTATTAGGGATTACCGAAACCTCATTTGCAAAGGATTTAACCCATGAAAAGCGGGAAAAGTACCTGACTAAAATGTGTGCACCACAGACACCGTGCTTCGTGATTTCAACTAACTTACCGATTCCTGAAGAATTGCAGAAGGCAGCAAAGGAGACCAAGATTCCGATCTTAGGAACGCACTTAACTTCTTCACAGATCTTAAGTAATATGACTTCCTATCTTCTTGGTCGGTTAGCGCCACGTCAGTCCCTTCACGGTGTCCTTGTTGACATCAATGGTGTTGGGGTATTAATTACAGGTGATTCTGGAGTTGGGAAGAGTGAAACTGCCCTTGAATTAGTTCGGCGTGGGCACCGGCTGGTTGCTGATGATCGGGTTGAAGTTTATGCTCGTGATGAACAAACCCTTGTTGGGACCGCTCCAGCAATCCTAAAGCACTTGATGGAAATTCGGGGAATTGGGATTATTGACGTTTCAACACTTTATGGTACCGGGGCGATCATGCCGAGCGATGTAATTAACTTGATTGTCCATCTTGAAACTTGGACCCCTGATGTTCAATTTGATCGGTTGGGCGATCGTGGTGATACGCAGACGGTTCAGGGCGTGATTGTTCCTAAGGTATCCGTACCAGTTAAGACCGGGCGGAACTTAGCGATCATTATTGAATCTGCCGCAATGAATTACCGTGCAGAAACAATGGGGTATGATGCAACGAAGACCTTTGATGATAATTTGAACCGATTAATCAAACAGAATTCTGCTCGCGACGCAAAGGAAAAGCAAGATCATGATTAGTTTAGGGAAGACAATGCTTGCGCTCAACCCAATCGCATTTCATTTTGGACCGATTCAGGTGCATTGGTATGGAATTATTATTGCTACTGGGGTTGTCCTTGCTCTGATTCTTTCGGTTCGTGAAGGTCAACGGCGGGGAATTAATGAAGATTACTTCTATGATTACCTTTTGTGGGCATTACCGATTTCAATCATTTGTGCTCGCCTGTATTACGTTATTTTTCAGTGGCCCTATTATTCGCAGCATCCGGGAGAGATTGTTGCGATCTGGGATGGTGGAATTGCAATTTATGGCGCCATTATTGGTGGCGTTTTGACCCTTTACTTCTTCTGTCGTTCACGACAAATCTCGCTGTGGACAATGATGGATGTTATTTCACCAGCATTGATTATGGCCCAGGGAATTGGTCGCTGGGGTAACTTTATGAATCAGGAGGCATTTGGTGTAATTACTAGCCGGGCCGCACTGGTTAGTCAGCATATTCCAGAGTGGATAATTAACCAAATGAATATTGGCAACCACTATAGGGTCCCAACCTTCTTGTACGAATCATTGTGGGATCTTATCGGATTTGCTGTGCTGATGATTTTACGTCATCGTCACCACCTGTTTAAGCGTGGAGAGGTTTTCCTGACCTACGTAATGTGGTATTCGTTTGGGCGGTTTTTCATTGAAGAAATGCGGACGGATAGCCTGATGCTTGGTAACGTTATTCGGGTGTCACAACTCTTATCGTTAGTCTTTTTTATCGTTGCTCTAATTATCCTGATTGTACGGCGACGAAGAGGAAACATTCCGTGGTATGTAAATTGATAGTTTAATTAGTTAAAAGGAGAATAATTATGGCTGAACAAATTGCAGTTTTAGGAGCAGGCTCGTGGGGTAGCACGTTAGCTAATATGTTGGTGGAAAATGGTCATAACGTTAAATTGTGGTCACGAAATCAAGAACAGGTTGATCAATTAAATAACGAGCACGTTAACCCTCATTACATGAAAGACTTAGTTTATTCAGATAAATTAATCGCTACTTCTGATATGGAAGAGGCTGTTGCTGGGGCTAATATAATTTTAATTGTAATTCCTACTAAGGGACTGCGCCAGGTAGCAGGTCGCTTGAACGCAATTTTGGAAAAGAACGATCAACAGCCATTAATTGTTCACGCTACAAAAGGGTTAGAGCAAAACACTTACAAGCGCCCTTCCGAAATGTTAAAGGAAGAAATTAATGAGGCTAATCGGCGGGACATTGTCGTCCTGTCAGGGCCGAGTCATGCTGAAGATGTGGCCATTAAGGACATGACTGCTGTTACAGCTGCATGTGCAAATCTGCGAGATGCCGATCGAATTCAGAAGATTTTTAGCAATAGTTATTTCCGTGTTTATACCAACAATGATGTGATTGGGGCAGAATTTGGCGCCGCATTAAAGAACATCATTGCGATCGGTGCTGGTGCGCTTCAAGGACTTGGTTACCACGACAATGCTCGTGCTGCATTAATTACTCGTGGTCTTGCCGAAATCCGCCGGTTAGGGGTTGCCTTTGGTGCTAATCCAATGACCTTTATTGGCCTTTCTGGTGTTGGTGACCTTGTCGTTACCGCTACCAGTAAGAATTCTCGTAACTGGCGAGCTGGATACCAACTTGGCCAGGGACGGAAGCTTGATGACGTAATTGAGCACATGGGAATGGTCATTGAAGGGGTATATACTACCAAAGCCGCTCATGAACTTAGTCTGAAGCGTCAAGTGAAGATGCCAATTACCGACGCCCTATACCGTGTTCTCTATGAAGGCGAAGATATTAAAAACGCAATTTCACAATTAATGAGCCGAGATCTTACTTCAGAAATTGAATAAGTATGGTAAAATGCATACAGTAGAGATTGAGAATTAAATAATCTCATGGAAAGGGTTTATTATTATGAAACGCGTACGTAAAGCAATTATTCCTGCTGCTGGTTTGGGGACCCGCTTTCTCCCAGCAACAAAGGCATTAGCAAAGGAAATGTTACCAATCGTTGATAAGCCAACGATTCAGTTCATTGTTGAGGAAGCTCGGAAGTCCGGGATTGAAGACATTGTTGTTGTTGATGGCAAGAACAAGCGCTCAATTGAAGACCACTTTGATTCAAACCCAGAGCTTGAAGATAACTTACGGGCAAAGCACAAAAATGAAATGTTGAAGTTAGTTGAAGAAACGACTGACATTAACATTTACTTCATTCGTCAATCACATCCACGTGGTTTAGGGGATGCCGTTTTAACCGCTCGTGACTTTATCGGTGACGAACCATTTGTTGTAATGTTGGGTGATGATTTGAACAACATTAACAATGATGGTGAACCGTTAACTAAGCAATTGATTGAGAGTTATGAACAAACAGGTGCTTCTACTCTTGCTGTTATGCGGGTACCACACGAAGATACTGCTAAGTATGGTGTAATTAACCCAAGTAAGGAAGTTACTCCAGGACTCTTTAACGTTACGAGCTTTGTTGAAAAGCCAGATCCAAAGAAGGCTCCAAGTGACTTGGCCATTATTGGTCGTTACGTCTTTACTCCGGAAATCTTTGACGTTTTGGCAAAGACTAAGCCTGGTAAGGGCGGCGAAATCCAATTAACTGATGCTATTGACACCTTGAACCAAACTCAACGGGTATTTGCTCGTGAATACCTTGGCGACCGTTACGACGTTGGTAACAAGTTTGGTTGGGTTAAGACCAACATTGAATACGGCCTTAAGCACCCACAAGTTAAGGACGAATTACGTCAATATATCAAAGACCTCGGCACCAAATTCGCGGCAGAGGATAAAAAGAAGTAGAGTGCTTTCGCCCCAAAGAGTTTCCGGAAAGCTAGCAATTTCTCCTGACGAAGGCGACTTGCGCCTAGGAAGGAGGTTGCTAGCTCTAGGAAACTCGGGCGAAGCACGTTTCGACTATGCTGAAGTAGAAGGAAACTCAGGCGAAGCGCAGTAGCTGAGTGGCTTTTGTCATCAACAAGTTGATAGCCAAAAACCTACTCATCCTTGCGTGGGTTCACAGACGAAATTGATGAATCAATTTCTGGTTCACTCCAACGTTTCGACTATATAACAGTAGAAGGAAACTCGGGCGAAGCGCAGTAGCTATGTTGCAGTAGAACCACTCCAGCAATCCCCTACTCATTACACTAAAACACCAAAGTGGAATCTTATAGTTCATCGAACCTTAAGATTCCATTTTTTAATTCCTTACTTATCAAAAGTAAGCAGAACAATAGACAATATTCCCGAAAAAAGTTATTATAATTAGTAATTAAATTGGACTAACTTAAGGAGGGACTTTGAATGGCTAATAAGGATCATTATGATGTAGTAGTAATCGGTGCAGGTCCCGGCGGAATGACTGCTGCAATGTATGCGTCACGAGCTAACTTGTCTGTTCTGATGCTTGATCGAGGAATCTATGGCGGTAACTTGAATAACACCGCAACGATTGAAAATTATACTGGTTTTAAGAGTATTAAGGGGCCTGACCTGGCTCAACAGATGTATGATGGATCAACACAATTCGGTGCTGAGTACGCATACGGAACCGTGACAAAGGTTGAAATTAATGATGACGGGACGAAAACTGTTTCTACCGATATGGATGAACAATTCACTGCTAAAGCGATTGTGATTGCCACCGGTTCTGAGCAACGGCACCTCAATGTTCCCGGCGAAGAAGAATTTAGTGGTCGGGGTGTTTCATACTGTGCCGTTTGTGATGGTGCCTTCTTTAAGGATAAGCACTTAATTGTTGTTGGTGGCGGTGATTCCGCAGTTGAAGAAGGAATGTACCTGACTAACTTGGCTTCGCAGGTGACAGTTTTAGTGCGGAGTGATAAGCTTCGTGCGCAACCAATGATGCAGGATGAAGCAATGAAAAACGACAAGATGAAGTTCATCTTTAATACCAGCGTGACCGAAATTATTGGTAACGACACCAAGGTTACTGGTGTTAAGACCCATAATAACCAAACTGGTGAAGAGGGGACAATGGACGCCGACGGAATCTTTATTTATGTTGGTAATGTACCGATGACTAAGCAGTTTGCATCATTGGGAATTCTTGATGATCAGGGATGGGTTAAGACTGACAATACGATGAAGACAAGCATTCCTGGGATCTTTGCCGTTGGTGATGTCCGAGAAACACCATTGCGGCAAATCGCTACCGCTGTTGGTGATGGTTCAATCGCTGGCCAACAGGTTTATCAATACATTCAATCGTTATAAATTATAAATACAGAAGAGACTGAAAATTAAATTCGGCCTCTTTTTTCGATCCCCTATTTTTGTTCTTACCAAAAGGGTATAGTTATTATGAATAGGGAGGCTCATTAAAATGTCAGCACCAGTAATTGCGATGCAGTGTAACTACGCATATCTTGATAAATTATTTACCAGCTTAAAATCACTTCTTTACCACAACCGAGGATTAACGGTATATATCTTAAATCCTGACATCCCCCAAGAGTGGTTCAAAAACGTTAACCAGCAATTAAATCAGATTGATGACACCATCATTGATTTAAAAGTTGACCAGTCACTATTTGCCGAAAGTAAGATTTCGTTTGGTGAACGTCTCAACACAATGACGTTTGATAAATTATTATTGCCGAAGTTATTGCCCGAGGACCGGGTCTTATACTTGGACAGCGACATTATTGTTAATCGCCCACTGACAGCCCTTTTTAATCTTGACTTCTCCAATCCGTTAGCTGCGGTTAAGGATTTAAATTCGCCAGAAAAAGAGATTAATGCTGGTGTGGTTTACTTTAATAACCCGGTAATTAATCAACAAAAGGGAATCGTCGATCAATTAATGGCCGCTAGTAAGCAGCCTGGATTGACGAATGCTGATCAATCGGTCTTAAGTGATTTCTTTTACCCACAAACGAAATTTTTACCCCGGACCTACAACTACGAGGTTGGGGTCGAAGGTTATGCAGTTTACAATCACCTTGATCGAATAATTGATGAGTTAGCACAAGTCAACGACCCAACAATCATTCACTTTGACTCCGATGATAAACCATGGAACCTGGTTTCAACGGTTCGTTACCGTGAGTTGTGGTGGTACTACAACGGGATGAGTATCCGCGATATTATTGATCACGTTACGTTGGGGACAAATAAGCCTCAATGGTCAAAACTGCGTGGACCATTAATCTGCTTGACGAATAGTCAGGACCTTAGTCATTTAGTTGAACTTGTAACGACCCTACCAGAATATCAATTTGAGATTGCTGCACGGACATCAATGGGACCTAAATTATTGGCACTCTTAAAATACCCTAATGTTAGCTTGTACCCAGGGATCCTTCCTCGCGTAATGACAGATCGGTTTAACCGGGCAAGTGCTTACCTTGATATTAATCAGGGAACTAAAGATGAGAAAGCAATTCAGCGATTCCTTAAATTAGGAAAGCCAGTCCTTGCTTTTAACAGCACGGCCAGTATGTCTGGGAATGATCAATACCTGGTCTTTGGTGATGATCAGGTAGGAGAAATGGCAGCCTGGATTCGAGAACTTGATTAGTTCAGTAAAACTTTAGTAAAACAATGAAGTAAACGAACACAGAAACTCCATAATGAGTTATACTGAAATCAGATTATGAGAACAAAGGAGCAATTTTGATGAGCTGGAAAGATACTTACCAAGTTTGGCAAGAACGGACTGATCTTGAGCCAAACTTGAAACAAGAATTAGATGCAATGCATGACGACAAGGAAATTGAAGATGCATTTTACGCACCAATGTCTTTCGGAACCGCCGGAATGCGGGGATTAATGGGACCCGGGATTAACCGGATGAACGTTTATACCGTTCGTCAGGCTACTGAAGGTTTGGCAACGTTGATGGATTCTCTGGGGGATGAAATCAAGAACCGTGGGGTTGCGATTAGTTATGATTCACGTCATAATTCACGTCAATTTGCCCATGATTCAGCACGGGTATTGGGTGCTCACGGAATTAAGGTTTACATTTATGACAACCTGCGGCCAACACCAGAATTGTCGTTTGCCGTTCGTCACCTGCACACATACGCTGGGATTATGATTACCGCTAGTCACAACCCAAAGGAATACAACGGTTATAAGATTTACGGTGAAGATGGTGGACAAATGCCACCAAAGGAATCTGACATGATGACCGGATATATCCGGAAGATCACTGATATTTTCGACATCAAGTTAGCTGACGAACAAGAATTATTGGATAACGGTACTGAAACCATTATTGGTGAAGATGTCGATGCTGCCTACTTAGCTAATGCAAAGAGTGTTACCGTTAACCCCGAACTTGCTAAGGAATATGGTAAGGACATGAAGTTCGTCTTTACTCCATTATGCGGGACTGGTCGGATGCTTGGTGAACGGGCATTACGTCAAGCTGGCTTTACTAACTTCACCATTGAACCAACTGAAGCTCAACCAAACGGTGACTTCCCTGGTTTGGAACACCCTAATCCAGAATTCCCAGAGGCCTTTGTTCGGTCAATTAAGTTAGGTAAAGAAATCGATGCTGATGTGCTTATTGCAACGGATCCAGACGCTGACCGTTTGGGTTGCGCAGTTCGTCAACCAAATGGCGAATACCAATTGCTAACTGGTAACCAAATTGCATCAATCATGTTGGCTTACATTCTTGAAGCTCACAAACAAGCGGGAACATTGCCAAAGAATGCAGCTGCTGTTAAGTCAATTGTTTCAACTAACTTTGCTGCTAAGATTGCCGAAAGCTATGGCGTTAAAATGATTAATGTTTTGACTGGTTTTAAGTGGATTGCTGACCAAATTCACCAATATGAGACTGGTAAGGCTGATCATACCTTCATGTTTGGTTTTGAAGAAAGTTACGGTTATCTGATCAAGCCATTCGTCCGTGATAAGGATGCTATCCAATCATTGACACTATTGGCCGAAGTTGCTGCATATTACAGGAGCCGGAAGATGACCTTGTACGATGGCCTTCAAGAATTATTCAAGAAGTACGGTTACTTCCGTGAAAACACGGTTGCTAACATGTACCCAGGCGTTGATGGCCCAGCTAAGATTCAAGGTTTGATGAAGAAGTTCCGTGAAGAAGCACCAACCGAATTCGCCGGTCATAAGGTAATGGTTACCGAAGACTTCTCAAAGGGCACAAAGACAAGTGCAGATGGTCAAGTCAGTGAACTTGGTATCCCTGAATCTAATGTTCTTCGTTACATCCTTGACGATGAAACCTGGATTGCTATTCGGCCATCTGGTACTGAACCAAAGCTTAAATTCTACATTGGAACCAGTGCACCATCACTTGACGAAGCAAATTCTAAATTAGCTGACTTTGAAAAAGCATTAAAGAAGTTTGCTGAAGAATAGAAGCTGGAAAATAACCTTCTCGGGAGCCTGGTGGTCTAACCTGGAACGATGAATGATGGTGAAATCATCAGAGTCGTTCGTAGTTAGACTCGAGGGCTCCGGTTATTTTCCGTAATTAGACTCTGTATGTTCAGAAACTACTGCTAATTATTAGATAGTGAAATTTTCTATTTTCTAAATAATAAGTCCTCATCATGTTCGATATGAACGTGATGAGGACTTATTTAGTATTAGGTTATTTCGCTACCTGCTTTAAGAACGAATCTTTCATAAGGTAATGATGGCCAGCAGTTAAGTCGTATTGAACGAGCTGGTAATCGTGGAAGAGCTTCTTTTGATGTGCATTTAGCTTAACGTGTTTCCCGCGAGCATCAACGAAATCGGTTCCTCCCTGGTGAGCGGAATTGTTTTTTGCAGTTCCGTTTGTTGGCAATGAGGTTGCGGGAATTTTTTCGGCAACTGCTGTCATTAGAGCATAGTAAGGTGAGACCTTAACATCCATTTGGGCAAGTGCCATTGCCGCAAAGTTATTGGGACCTACAATCTGGTGTTGCCATGTAAGTCGATTTTGGTTAGCTTTACGGGCAGCTGCATTGCTGTAAATGAAGTAATCCGTTTCATGTAATTGGGTTCCGTATTTACCCATTGGCAGACCATGGTAGATTCCTGGAAGGTGATCACCGTACCAGACAACAGTGGTCGGTTGCTGAAGGCTGTCTAATTGTTTAATCCACTTCTTTAATGCCTGATCAGTATAGTGGATTCCTTGAATGTAGGTTTCAATTTGTGCCTTTTGTTCAGGGGTGTTGAAACCTTTCCCAGAAACGTGGAAGTTATTTTTCGCGTAGTAGTCAGGACCGTATGGCATGTGGTTCTGCATGGTAGCAAGTTGAACAAACTTACCGTGAGGATGCCGCTTAAGGTTTAACGTTACCTCTTGATAAGCTGAGTCATCACTAACGCGGGGACTGTTATGAATCTTTTGGGTGTAAGTAAGTTTATTCCCACCGTCGAAGTGGTAGAACTTATTAAAGCCAAACTTCTTATAAACAGTTTTTCTGCTATAAAGGTTAGCGGAAAAAGGATGGATCCCGATACTATAATTGAACAGATTGTTGATAGTAAAGGTTCGTTTTTGGTAAGGGACAAGTTGTGAATACGGTGTTGGTAGTGTCGGTGAAAAGCTAGCAATGGAAAGGCCGGTTAAAGCTTGGTATTCCATGTTTGCCGTTCCGCCTCCATAACCAGAACTAAGCATGAGGCCACTGGTTGATTGCTTTTTTAATCGATGAAGGTATGGAATTGGGTTTCCACTAACCTTCATTCCGGGAACCCGTGCTGGATCAGAGTAACTTTCACTGAGGACAAACACAAGGTTTTGTTTCCCAACGCTTTTATGAGTTCGCTGCTGATTGATTTTTGCACCAACTTTTGAATAGCGCTTTGCAATTCGATTCATTGTTGCTGCCGAATAGCCCGCTGGCTTATTCATTACGTGAACGTCAATATTGTTAACAAATTGCAGGAGGGTCCCGTTCATTTTTGCCCCACGCAATTGGGAGTAAAAGTAGGGGGTATCATTAATGTTTTGCAATTGCTTGTAAACGATCGAATTGCTGTGGTTAGCAAAATTGAAGCTAAACAAAAATCCACAAGAAATGACAGCAGCACAGATCCTTACGTAAGGGTTAAAACGGCTGTGGTTACCATAACGCTTTTCTAATTGCCAGCATGCAATAATGACAGCAATGAATGCAATAACCGTAAAGATGATGAGCCACTTGTTAACCATCCCCAGCATTGCACCCGGAGCAGTTAATGTTGAAATATCGGTTGGGATAATCGGTTCATTTCTGGCAGCAATCTTAAGAACGGATGCACCAAACCAGCCTAAGTAGAAGATCACCGTAATTCCAGAACTGATCCACCAACGGTTAGTAATTGCCATCAAAATAAGGTTAATTGCAAAGACAATTAGGACATTCACCGTGATGATCTTTGAACGTTCCGTCAGCATCCATTGCACCATGGTAAACTTGCCGTCCCATAAAATGGCAAAAGAAACCAGGGTAATTACCCAGAGAATCAGGTAGGTCAAAAGAACGGGCCAGTAATTCTTACAAATTTTCTTAAACCAGTTAAGAAAGCTCCGATAATTTAATTGCCAACTAATTTTATTTCCCAGGAAATTAATTAGGAATAATACTCCACCAAGAACAATTAAAATCACGAAACCAAGAATTAACGCAACTTGCCAGGTAGTCCGTGGCAATAAGAGTGGTGTGAAGATCATTGGTAATCCCAGGAGATTAAGCAAAAGAATTCCGGTAACTGGAAGGAGATCGTCTTTCTTTCCTTGTCCTCCCTTTCGGAAAAACCAGGCAGCCATGATTAGGCATGATAAAAGCAAAAATGGCTGGTATGGATTAATCCCTAATAGGTAGTGAGTGTTTGGTGTTAAATCGCTATGAGGACTGTAATCAACACGATTCATGTTCAGCCAAGTAATCAGTGACGCGAAGAGCAGACTGGTGATCGTCAAAATTGCGTAACGTCCATTTGACCACTTTTGTAGCCACTTGCGATCATTTACTAACCAATCACCAAGGGCAAAAAGGTAAATAAACCAGATCAGGCTGGTTCCGCGGTGAAATCCAAAAGCATCATAACCACTAATTAAGTTTACCAAGAGAAAAACAACTGAGAGGCCAATGAGCCAGTGGCGACGAGTAATCGTTGGCCAGCGATGGCAAAGTTTTTGAAGTGGCTGGGCAAAAAGAAAAAGACCACTAGAAATCAGCCAGGTAATGAAGACCTGCTGAACAACGTAAAGCTCTGGGGATGGTTGAGCAGCGGTCGTTACTGGCTGGGTGGTAAATTTGGCCCAGATAAAGGTAACGGCACCGACAACCCAGAGAGCGATAACAACTACCTGTCGATTAAACCGTCGCCGTTGCTGAGTTGCGCCGATTGCAATTGGAACCCATAACACAACGGTACTAACGAAGGTTTTTAAAATCCACCAGAGGATGAAAGACCACGTTGCCTCATGCAGGTGGGTGAGCAACTGACTTGTGGTCCCCAAAAAGCAAATAATTGTGAGGACAACAAATAAACTCCCCAATTGTTGACCACGATTATGCTTTAAACTACTAAACATCTTTATCCAACTTTCCATATTAAGAAATTTAAACATTAATATTATATGTACAAAAGGAATCATCGATCAACAAACCAGAAGAAGGATTAAGATAAAGTTAATTTTGGCCTAGCAATTGTATTGATATGAGACAATTTAGTCCTTTCATTTCAATAGACGAATGCATGTTCTGGTGATAAACTAAAAGGGATAATTATGACCAAAGAAGCGGAAGGTGACACAAAGCGTGGTTGTTGCCTTCCATTTTCGGGTATTGAGGAGGATTACTCGTGATATATCGTCAACCTCATAAAAATTTTGAATTAGTTTCAGACTATCAGCCAACTGGTGATCAGCCAGAGGCAATTAAAGAGTTAACTACAGGGATCGAAAACGGGGAAAAGTCACAGATCCTATTAGGGGCGACTGGAACTGGAAAGACTTTTACAATTTCAAATGTTATCGCCAAGGTGAATAAACCGACATTGATCCTGTCACACAATAAGACTTTGGCGGGACAGCTTTATAGCGAAATGAAGAAGTTCTTCCCTCACAATGCGGTAGAGTACTTCGTTTCCTACTACGATTACTATCAACCAGAAGCGTACGTTCCTTCCAGTGATACCTATATTGAAAAGGACGCCTCGATCAATGATGAGATTGATGAACTTCGGCATTCAGCTACTAGTTCTTTAATGGAGCGGGATGATGTAATTGTCGTCGCATCGGTTTCAAGTATTTTCGGCCTTGGTGATCCAAGTGAATACCATAACCACGTTGTTTCACTTCGGGTAGGACAAGAGATTGAACGTGACCGCTTACTTCGGGAATTAGTTAATATTCAATTTGAACGGAACGACATTGACTTTCAACGGGGACGTTTCCGGGTTCATGGAGACGTGGTGGAAGTATTTCCGGCTTCGCGTGAAGATAAGGCATTACGGATTGAATTCTTTGGTGACGAGATTGACCGGATTCGTGAAGTTGATGCGCTTACCGGTGAGGTAATCGGTGATCGTGAGCACGTTTCGATCTTTCCAGCTACCCACTTTTTAACCAGTGAAGAGATTATGGATCGGGCATTGCCGCAGATCGAAAACGACATGAAAAAGCAGGTTAAGAAGTTTACCAAGGAAGGTAAATTACTTGAAGCGGAACGGATCCAGCAACGAACAACGTATGATATTGAAATGCTCCGTGAAATGGGCTATTGTAACGGGATTGAAAACTACTCTCGTTATATGGATGGTCGGAAGCCCGGTGAACCACCATACACCCTGTTAGACTTCTTCCCGAAGGATTTCCTATTGGTAGTTGATGAATCCCACCAAACAATGCCACAGGTTCGGGGGATGTATAACGGTGACCGTGCCCGGAAGCAGATGCTGATTGATTACGGCTTTCGGTTGCCGAGCGCACTTGATAACCGGCCGTTGAAGTTAGCTGAATTTGAAAAGCATGTCCATCAAGTCGTTTATATGTCCGCCACTCCTGGCCCATATGAAATGGCGCAAACCGATCATGTTGTTCAACAAATCATTCGGCCAACTGGGTTGCTTGATCCAACCATTGAAGTTCGTCCTGTAATGGGGCAAATTGACGACCTTGTTGGTGAAATTAATAAGCGGATTGAAAAGCATGAGCGGGTCTTTATAACAACCTTGACGAAGAAAATGTCAGAAGATTTAACAGACTACCTGAAGGATCTTGGGTTAAAGGTGAAGTACCTGCACAGTGACATTAAGACTCTGGAACGGACGCAGATTATCCGTGATCTCCGACTAGGCAAGTTTGATGTCTTGGTTGGAATTAACCTGTTGCGGGAAGGATTGGATGTTCCTGAAGTATCGTTAGTTGCAATTCTTGATGCTGATAAGGAAGGGTTCTTGCGGAATGAACGTTCCTTGATTCAAACGATCGGTCGGGCAGCCCGGAATGCTCATGGTTCAGTTATCATGTATGCGGACACTGTCACCGACTCAATGCAAAAGGCAATTGATGAAACTAAGCGGCGGCGGGAAATTCAAATGGCTTACAATAAGAAGCACGGGATTACCCCGAAGACGATTATTAAGCCAATTCAAGATGCAATTTCCTCAACTACCAAGACTGCTGACAGTGGAGAAAAAGAAGATAGTACAGAATTTACTGTTAAGGACTTTGCTAAGCTCAAGAAGGATGATCAAGCAAAGATGATCGAAGAGTTGACTGAGCAAATGAGAGATGCTGCTAAACGGCTTGACTTTGAACAGGCTGCAACTCTCCGTGATACGGTGATGGAGCTAAAGGCACAGTCAACAGGAAAGAAAACGAAACGGGTGAAGCATAGTTAAAGGTAAAGGGGAGTGAATTTTTCGTGGCAAACGATAAAATTATTATCCACGGTGCACGAGCACATAATTTAAAGAATATTGATGTTAAGATCCCTAAGAATAAACTAGTGGTTATTACCGGTTTATCGGGTTCAGGGAAAAGTTCCTTAGCGTTCGATACCTTATACGCTGAAGGTCAACGACGCTACGTTGAAAGCTTGTCGGCATATGCACGGCAGTTCTTGGGACAAATGGATAAGCCTGATGTTGATTCGATTGATGGTTTGTCACCGGCAATTTCAATCGACCAAAAAACGACCTCTCATAACCCGCGTTCTACGGTAGGGACAGTAACTGAGATCAATGATTTTCTCCGGTTGCTGTGGGCCCGGGTTGGGACACCGATCTGTCCTAACGACCATATCCCGATTAGCAGTCAGTCTCCTGATCAAATGGTTGACCGAGTCTTAGACCTCCCTGAGCGAACCCGTCTACAAATTCTTTCGCCAGTCATCCGTGATAAGCGGGGAACGCAAAAGAAAGTATTTGAAAAGATTAAAAAAGAAGGGTTTGTCCGGGTTCAAGTTGACGGGGAAACCTATGAACTAGATGAAGTTCCAGAACTCGATAAGAATAAAAAGCATACCATCAATGTGGTAATTGACCGGATAATCATCAAGGATGGGATTCGTTCACGATTATTTGATTCGTTTGAAGCGGCTCTGCGTCTTAGTGATGGCTATGCGATTGCAGATGTGATCGGTGGAGAACCAATTCCATTTTCTGAGAAATATGCTTGTCCGATCTGTGGATTTACCGTGGGCGAGCTTGAACCGCGGTTATTCTCCTTTAACGCGCCAATTGGAGCTTGTCCAGAGTGTGAAGGCCTTGGCTCTAAGCTTGAAGTTGACGTGGACTTAGTGGTTCCCGACCGGACGAAGACCCTTCGTGAGGGAGCAATGATTCCGTGGAACCCGATTTCTTCACAATATTATCCACAGCTCCTTGAACAATTCTGTAAAGCTGCCGGGATTGATATGGATACGCCATTTAATAAGTTGCCAAAGAAGCAACAACGGCAAGTCTTGTACGGTAATGGTGATCAAACCTTCCACTTCCATTATGAGAACGATTTTGGTGGCGTTCGGGATGTTGATGTTCCGTTTGAAGGGGTCATTAATAACATTAAACGGCGGTATAAGGAAACTAATTCTGATTTTACGCGCGAGCAGATGCGGAAGTACATGACGGAGCTACCATGTCCAGCTTGTCATGGCTACCGGCTTAACCAACGGGCACTGGCGGTTAAAATTGCTGATCGTAATATTGGTGAAGTTTCTGAATTACCGATTAGTAAGGAAATTCCGTTTTTCAAGGGAATCAAGTTATCGGAACAAAAAGAAAAGATTGCGCGGCCAATCCTGAAAGAAATTCTTGACCGGTTAACCTTTATGAAGAATGTTGGTGTTGAGTACCTGACTTTAAGCCGTTCTGCACGAACACTTTCTGGTGGTGAAGCTCAGCGGATTCGTTTGGCAACCCAGATTGGTTCAAACTTGTCTGGAGTAATGTATGTCCTTGATGAACCGTCAATTGGGTTGCACCAGCGCGACAATGACCGTCTGATCTCTTCGCTTAAAGCAATGCGGGATCTTGGTAACACTCTAATTGTTGTCGAGCATGATGAGGATACGATGCGGGCGGCCGATTACATTGTTGATATTGGCCCTGGTGCGGGAGCCAATGGTGGCAAAGTGATGGCTGCGGGGACACCTAAGCAGATTATGCGTTCACGAAAGTCCTTGACTGGTCAGTATCTTTCCGGCAAAAAGATGATTGAGGTACCGAAAGAACGACGAGAAGGGAACGGAAAACACCTGATCCTTAAAGGAGCCGCCGAGAACAACCTAAAGAACATTGATGTTGACTTCCCACTAGGTAAGTTTATTTGTGTTACTGGTGTTTCGGGCTCTGGGAAATCAACTCTGGTTAACATGATCCTGAAACGAATCCTGGCACAAAAACTGAACAATAATTCAGCTAAGCCAGGGAAATATAAGTCAATTAGCGGAGTTAAAAATATCGAGAAGGTAATTGATATTGATCAATCACCAATCGGACGGACTCCACGAAGTAACCCGGCAACTTATACTGGAGTTTTTGATGACATTCGAGAACTCTTTGCCCAGACGAACCAGGCTAAAATGCGTGGCTACAATAAAGGACGGTTTAGTTTTAACGTTAAGGGCGGCCGTTGTGAGGCTTGCCATGGTGACGGGATCATTAAGATCGAAATGAACTTTTTGCCCGATGTTTATGTACCGTGTGAAGTTTGTCATGGGACCCGTTATAATTCGGAGACACTCGAAGTTGAATACAAGGGGAAGAATATTTCACAGGTACTCAACATGACGGTTTCCGAAGCTCTGAAGTTCTTTAGTGCAATTCCAAAGATCAAACGGAAGTTGCAGACGATTCAGGACGTTGGTCTAGGCTATGTTACACTGGGTCAACCTGCCACAACCCTTTCTGGTGGGGAAGCTCAGCGAATGAAGCTTGCTGCGGAACTTCATCGCCAATCACATGGTAAGAGCTTCTATATCCTTGATGAACCAACAACTGGTCTACATATGGATGATATTAAGCGGCTCTTAGCTGTTCTTCAGCGGTTAGTGGATGCAGGAAATACTGTCTTGGTAATCGAACATGATCTTGATGTTGTTAAGTCAGCGGATTGGTTAATCGACCTTGGCCCTGAAGGTGGCGAAGCAGGTGGTTACGTTGTCGCTACCGGAACCCCTGAAGAAGTGGCAGAAGTTAAGGAAAGCTATACCGGTCAATATCTAAAGAAGATGTTGGAGCGGGATAAAGAACTCGAAGAACGGAAAAAATAGTTAATGAGCAATGAGAGACTGGTGGAAGAGGCCGGTCTCTTTTTAGGTTCTAATAAATGTGTTTAGCTTAAACTTCCTCGAGCTAACTTTCTAATGCAACATGGACTAAACGTGCTTCGCCCGAGTTTCCTAGAGCTAGCAACCTCCTTCCTAGGCGCAAGTCGCCTTCGTCAGGAGAAATTGCTAGCTTTCCGGAAACTCTTTGGGGCGAAGGCACTCTGCTTTGAGACACGCCCGGGATGTTGTGGTACAATGGTTGAGTATAAGCGTAGAAAAGAGGGGGAAAACATGGAGGATAAGATGCGGGTAGTTATTATCACTGGGATGAGCGGTGCTGGAAAGACGGTTGCGGTCCATAGCCTGGAAGATTTGGGTTACTTTGTGTTCGACAATATGTTGCCTAATTTAGCAGAGAAGTTTGTCGATGTAATGGAAAAATCAAGCCAGTTTGATAAAGTCGCAATGGTAATGGACTCACGTTCGCAAGGATTTTACGATCAAGTATTGCCCTCAATAAAAGAATTGAAACAGCGCCAGGACTTAGAGGTTAATGTCTTGTTCCTTGATGCGTCTGACGTCAAGTTGATTTCCCGTTACAAGGAAACGCGTCGTTCACATCCATTGGCCCCTCATGGTCGGTTATTGGACGGGGTCACGGCTGAGCGGAAACTACTCAATAACTTAAAGAGTGAAGCGGATGTTCGGATTGACACCACAACCTTGACGCCACGAAATTTAAAGCTGAGAATTAATAAAATTTTCGGCCACGGCGAGGGAAGTAATTTCTACATTGAAGTAATGTCATTCGGCTTTAAGTATGGAATTCCTTTGGATGCGGATATTGTCCTTGATGTCCGTTTCTTGCCAAACCCATTCTACGTTCCTGAGTTAAAGCATTTAACCGGGAACGATAAAGCGGTCCAGGAATATGTAATGAAGAGTCCACTAGCAAAGAATTTCTATAGTCACCTAAAGTCATTATTAGAAATTTCAATGCCCGGTTATATTCATGAGGGGAAGAGCAGCTTAACGATTGCAATCGGTTGTACTGGTGGTCAGCACCGGTCTGTCACGATCGCTAATAAGGTTGCGGATGAACTGAAGAATGATAATTATCAGGTCGATATTCACCATCGTGATGTTGATAAAGCAAAATAAACAGTAGAGGAAGGATTATATGTTTCACAAGCCAAAGATCGTTGTGATCGGCGGGGGAACTGGATTGCCAGTTATTCTCCGTGGATTACGCGATCAAAATGCTGAAATTACAGCGGTAGTTACCGTTGCCGATGATGGTGGTTCATCGGGAATCTTGCGGAATTATATTAACGTTGTTCCGCCTGGTGATATCCGGAATGTTTTGGTTGCTCTTTCTGAATTGCCAAAGCTACAGCGGGAAATTTTCCAGTATCGTTTTAAGACAACTGATCAATTTCTTGCGGGCCACGCGATTGGTAATTTAATTATTTCTGCTTTGTCGGAAATGCAGGGAAATATTTTTGATGCTGTTCAAGAACTCTCGGAAATGATGGAAATTCGGGGACACGTTTTCCCAGTCTCTAATGAACCACTAACGTTAAATGCCGAGTTTTCTGATGGTTCAACCTTGAGCGGTGAGTCGGAAATTACTAAGGCTCATAAACAAATTAGGCGAGTCTGGGTAACCCCTTCAAACGATAAGGATGGTCATAAAGCCAAGGCAGTGCCTGAAGTAATCAGGGCTATTCATGATGCTGACCAAATTGTTTTGGGACCTGGAAGCCTGTTTACGAGTATCTTACCGAACTTAATGATTCATGACGTTGCGAAGGCGGTTCGGGAAAGTAATGCCGAAGTTGTTTATATTTGCAATATTATGACGCAAAAGGGTGAAACCGATCACTTTACTGATGCCGATCATGTTCGGGTTCTGAATAAACATCTTGGCAAAGACTTCATTGATACGGTTCTGGTTAATATCCAGCCAGTCCCGGATAACTATATTGATTTTAAGGAATGGAACGAGATTTCACAGCCGGTTAGCCATGACTTCCAAGGGTTACGCAAACAAGGATGCCGTGTAATTAGTTCGAATTTCTTACAATTAAAGGATAACGGAGCATTTCATGACCGTGACAAGGTAGTTAACGAGTTGATGAACCGCCTCCATGAAGTTCACGATTAGGGGGTGACAATCCATGTCCTATGCTAGTGAAGTCAAAAAAGAGCTGACTGCGATTAAGGTACACCGTGATAATGCTAAGGCGGAGCTAATGGCTTTAATTAGGATGAATGGTTCGCTCGGAATTAGTAATCATCATTTGGTATTGAACATTCAGACTGAAAACCCAGCGATCGCTCGGCGAATTTATTCGTTATTGAAAGATTTTTACCATGTAGAGAGTGAAATTGTTGTTCGCCGGAAGATGAAGCTAAAGAAGAATAACCAATATATCGTACGACTACGGTATTCTGCACAGCGAGTCCTTGATGACCTGCAAATTTTGCAGGGGATGCAAATCAAGGAAAAGGTTCCGTTGAAGCTACTAAAGGATGAATGGATGGTTCGGTCATATTTACGGGGGGCCTTTTTGGCTGGTGGATCCGTTAATAATCCGGAAACATCCCGTTACCACTTAGAGATTTATTCATTATACGAGGAACATAACGAAACAATTGCTCAAATGATGAATAAGTTTGGCTTGAACGCACAGACTACGGCGCGACGAAGCGGCTATATTGTTTACCTGAAGGAAGCTGAAAAAATTGCTAACTTTATGTCGCTGATTGGCGCAACAAATTCGATGCTTCAGTTTGAGAATGTCCGGATAGTTCGCGACATGCGTAATTCTGTTAACCGGCTAGTTAACTGTGAGAATGCCAATATGAATAAGATCGCGAACGCATCAACGAAGCAGATCGAAAATATTAAGTTAATTGAATCGAGTGTTGGCTTAGAGAGTCTTCCCGATAAACTTCGGGAAATCGCTGAAACACGACTTGCTCACCAAGAGGTTAGTTTAAAAGAACTTGGCGAATTAGTACCGGGTGGACCAATTTCAAAGTCAGGTGTTAATCACCGACTACGTAAACTAAACGCGTATGCCGACGAACTAAGAACTAAGGCCGTTGCACCATAAAATTTTAAAATAAAAAAGGAGACCGAAATTTTCAGTCTCCTTTTTGTGTTACATAGATTACTTTAACTTAGAGTTGTTTTCCATAATCCCATCAAGTAAGCCATAATCAACAGCTTCTTGAACAGTTAAGTAGTGGTCACGTTCGGTATCACGGTTAATCTTTTCAATTGGTTGTCCTGAATTCTTTGCCAGGATTCCGTTAATCATCTTCCGGGTCTTTAAGATTTCAGTAGCAGCAATTTCAATTTCGGTTTGTTGACCTTGAGCACCACCAGATGGTTGGTGAATCAAAACTTGTGAGTGTGGCAAACCAAAACGCTTACCCTTAGCACCAGATGATACAAGAACACTGGCCATAGAAGCAGCCATACCGATAACGATGGTTTGAACATCTGACTTAATGAAGTTCATGGTATCGTAAATTGCCATTCCAGATGTTACCACACCACCTGGTGAATTAATGTAAAGGTAAATGTCTTTTGTTGAATCTTGCGCATCCAAGAATAGCAATTGCGCAACGATTGAATTAGCCATGTCGTCTTCGATTGGACCGGATAACATAATAATTCGATCCTTTAGAAGCCGTGAGTAAATGTCATAAGCTCGTTCGCCACGAGATGACTGCTCAATGACAGTAGGAACTAAATTCATAGCTGATTAGCCTCCCTTAATTTTTAGCACTTGTTAGTCATATTTGCTAACTTATGTGAATACTATACTAGTTTGGTCAAAAAAGGTCAAATAATTTGCCGCGAAAAATAAAAAAGAGGCCGGGAGTTTAACGGCCTCAATGTTTTAGTATGGTCAATTCGTGGTGCTAATGGCTAAGTATTATACGATTATATATAGGGGGAGAGGAGATAATGCTTAACCATACCGTGAACGATTAAAGATCCTTGCTGATTAAACTAAGTTCAGTTGCAGCTGACTCCCTATCAAGAGCTGACCAGTTAATATTGTTAAATTTAATGAATACCTTAAGTGCATCTTTAGTCATAATAAATTACCTCGTT
Source organism: Limosilactobacillus sp. (assembly GCF_022651205.1). Taxonomy (GTDB): domain Bacteria; phylum Bacillota; class Bacilli; order Lactobacillales; family Lactobacillaceae; genus Limosilactobacillus. The sequence goes on along the minus strand of NZ_JALCQI010000002.1, from coordinate 10,163 downwards.
TTCATATATTGAGCGTTTTAATTAGCTCCTTTTTGATTACAACTATATAGTACACTGATTGGTATAATTTGTAAACCCTTTTGTTAATAATATTTAAATCAATTATTTTAAAATTGGTCTAGGTTGATTAGGAAATAAAATTTCTATGGCTTAATTATTGATATAATAGTATCGTTGAAAGTAAGGTCCTTGAGAAGGGTTGCTTTTTAAATCGATGCCCGGTATAATTGGAACGTTAATTAATTTACGTTTAATATATAAGGAGGCATTTGCTATGCGTAAAGCACACCCATACGGCGTTCAAGGTCGTCGGCCAATTGCTCCTAAGTACAAGCGAGCATTAAAGGAAAAGAAGATTGAAGCTATTCGTAAGTGGGCTAAGGAAAAGCCAGCTGAAGAAAAGTAATTTAATTATGTAATGAGGTTAATTAGGATTAAACTAGTTAGCCTTTTTATATTGAAAATAAAGCAATCCCTAGATTATGATAATCGGGATTGCTTTTCTTTTACATTACTTAAGTAGCTGCAAAAAAATAAGAGGCCAGAAAAGCAATCGTTGCGCTTCTGGTCTCTTATTTAAATAAGATAATGCGCCCCCCGAGAGTCGAACTCGGATCTCGAGAACCGGAATCTCACGTGCGATCCATTACACTAAGGGCGCGTCAACAAATATTATATTATCGTATTCCCGTTATAATTGCAACTAAAAATTACAACTTTTCAAAATGATAACGTTTTCACAAGAAAAATCGAATTTTTCAGGCTAATTAGATAGACAAGTTAGTGAATTGTGAGTATTATTAATACCGTAAGGTTGTAATTGCTAAGTCATGAACTTGTATAGATGCTTGTCACGGCTTGATTGAGCTGTGAGTCAAGCAAATGTGATTGAATTAGCAAACACTAATTATGTTTTTCCTAAAGGAGGAAATTGCAGTATGACTGTAAAGATTGGTATTAATGGTTTCGGCCGTATTGGTCGTTTGGCATTCCGTCGTATTCACGAACTTAACACTGATGATATTGAAGTTGTTGCTATCAACGACTTGACTTCACCAGAAATGTTGGCTTACTTGCTTAAGTATGACTCAACTCAAGGTCGTTTTGATGGTGAAGTTTCATCAACTGACAATGGTATTGTTGTTGATGGTAAGGAATACCCTGTATACGCAGAACGTGACGCACGTAATATTCCTTGGGTAAAGAACGACGGCGTTGACTTTGTCCTTGAATGTACTGGTTTCTACACTTCTGCAGAAAAGTCACAAGCCCACTTGGATGCCGGCGCAAAGCGTGTTCTTATTTCTGCACCTGCTGGTAACATCCCTACTGTTGTTCCAGGCGTTAACTTGGACACTTTGAAGGCTGACGACAAGATTGTTTCTGCTGGTTCATGCACCACTAGTTGTCTTGCACCAATGGCTTACTGGTTGAACAAGAACTTCGGCCTTAAGGTTGGTACTATGACTACTGTTCACGCTTACACTGGTAGTCAAGCTGTTCTTGACCAACCACGTGGTAAGAAGTTCCGTAACAACCGTGCTGCCGCAGTTAACACTATTCCTCACTCAAGTGGTGCTGCTAAGGCTATTGGTCTTGTTATTCCAGAATTGAACGGTAAGCTTTCTGGTCACGCACAACGTGTTGCTGTTCCTACTGGTTCATTGACTGAACTTGTCGCTATCTTGAACAAGAAGGTATCAGTTGATGAAGTTAATGGTGCTATGAAGAAGGCTGCTGAAAACAACCCTGCTTACGGCTACACTGAAGACCCAATCGTTTCAAGTGATATCATTGGTTCTACCTTTGGTTCAGTATTTGACCCATCACAAACCGAAATTATGGAAGGTGAAGATGGTACTCAATTAGTTAAGACTGTTGCTTGGTACGACAACGAAAATGGTTTCACTTGCAACATGATCCGGACTTTGCTTCACTTTGCTGAACTTTAATCCGAAGTGCTGAAATATTAAAGCATCAAAAAGGTGGGAGGAGGAGACTCCGACCACCCTTTTTCTTGACCAAGAAGGAGGAAACATAATCTATGGCAAAATTAACTGTTGAAGATTTACAACTCGATGGTAAAAAGGTATTAATGCGGGTTGACTTTAATGTTCCAATTAGTGATGACGGAACTAAGGTTGAAGACGACAACCGGATTGTTGCCGCATTACCAACTATTAAGTACGTTATCGAACATAACGGTAAGGCAATTCTCTTTTCACACCTTGGCCGGATTAAGAAGGAAGAAGACAAGCCTGCTAAGTCATTAAAGGCTGTTGCAGAACGTCTTTCCGAATTACTTAACAAGCCAGTTAAGTTCGTTCCCGTTACAGAAGGTAAGGAACTTGAAGACGCTATTAACGAACTTAAGGATGGCGAAGTATTACTTGTCCAAAACACCCGTTACGAAGATGTTAAGGATGGAAAATACGTTAAGCGCGAATCAGGCAATGACCCTGAATTAGGCAAGTACTGGGCTTCATTGGGTGACGTTTACGTTAACGATGCCTTTGGTACTGCACACCGTAAGCACGCTTCTAATGTTGGTATTGCAACTAACATGCCAGGCAAGGCTGCTGCTGGTTTCTTAATGGAAAAGGAAATCAAGTTCTTAGGTGACGCTGTTGATAATCCACAACGTCCATTCGTTGCCATTCTTGGTGGTGCCAAGGTATCTGACAAGATTGGTGTTATCGATAACCTTCTTGAAAAGGCTGATAAGATTATCATTGGTGGTGGAATGGCTTATACATTCTACGCTGCTAAGGGTATCAAGACTGGTGACTCACTTGTTGAAAAGGACAAGGTTGATGTTGCTAAGAAGATCCTTGACAAGGCTGGCGACAAGCTTGTTTTGCCAATTGATAATGTTGTTGCTGACAAGTTTGATAATGACGCTAACACTAAGGTTGTTGAAGGCGACATTGATGATGGCTGGATGGCACTTGACATTGGTCCAAAGTCTATCAAGGAATTTGAAAATGTATTGAAGGATGCTAAGACTGTTGTTTGGAACGGTCCTATGGGTGTCTTTGAAAAGCCAAACTTTGCTAAGGGAACCCTTGAAATAGGTAAGTTCCTTGGTACTTTGACTAATGCAACTACTATTGTTGGTGGTGGTGACTCAACTGCTGCTGTTAAGCAATTAGGTGTTGCTGACAAGCTTACCCACATTTCTACTGGTGGTGGAGCTTCATTAACTTACCTTGAAGGTAAGACTTTGCCGGGAATTGCTGCAATTTCTGAAAAGTAATATATAATAGGGGTGAGATAGGACTATTATAGTCCGTTTTCGAACCTCCCATAACTGCAAATAGGGTTCAAGTGTTCGGAAGTTCCGAATGCTTGGACCTGTTTGTATATTGAGGTAATGTTAAAGTTTTCTGTTACAATCCCATTTATGATGAGGAGTGATTTAGATGAGGGTGCCAATTATTGCTGCAAATTGGAAGATGCATAAAACGGTGGCTGAATCGGTTGACTTTGTAAAAAAGGTCCGGGATCAGTTACCGCCAGCAGACCAGTTAGAAACAGCAATCGCGGGCCCAACTTTATCATTGGTGCCAATGATCGAAGCTGCTAACGGTTCACCGTTAAAAATTGCTGCCGAAAATTGTTACTACAAAAATGAAGGAGCATATACGGGTGAGACAAGTCCCCTTGCCTTATATCAAGCAGGGATTCACCATGTGATTCTGGGACACTCCGAACGGCGAAAATACTTTCATGAAACTGATGAGATTATTAACAAAAAGATCAAGGCAGCTTTGGCGGATCACCTTTGTCCGATTGTGTGCTGTGATGACACAATGGGACGAAGAACAGCTGGTAAAAAGGTTCACTGGGTTGTAAACCAGATCCTTTATGATGCTAAGGGATTATCAAGCGACGAGATTCGGCATGTTACGATCGCTTATGAACCAAGTTGGGCGATTGGAACCGGTCAAAGTGCCGATCCAAATGAAGCGGAAGAGGGATGCTACCTGATTCGGCAAACAGTCGCTTACATGTATGGCAATGAAGTTGCAGATGATGTCCGGGTCCTTTATGGTGGTAGTGTTACAACAGATAATATTAATGCATTGATGGCAAGTCGAGACATTGATGGTGTCCTTGTTGGGGGTGCCAGTTTAGATCCAGAAACATTTTTAAAATTAGTTAACCACTAAATGCTTGTTTTTGCTTGCACAAAATAATACAATGTTAATGAAGTAGCGCGATTGCTATCGAATTTAAGACAGAGGAGAGATTCATCAAATGTCACTTATTACAGATATTTATGCACGTGAAGTTCTTGATTCACGTGGTAACCCTACAGTTGAAGCTGAAGTATATACTGAAGCTGGTGGTGTTGGCCGTGGAATCGTACCTTCAGGTGCCTCAACTGGTGAACACGAAGCCGTTGAATTACGTGACGGTGATAAGAACCGTTTCGGCGGTAAGGGAGTTTTAAAGGCCGTTGCTAACGTTAATGATGTTATTGCTAAGGAAATTGTTGGTATGGAAGTTACCGACCAAATCGCAATTGACAAGGCAATGATCAAGTTAGACGGTACTCCAAATAAGGGTAAGTTAGGTGCTAACGCTATTTTGGCCGTTTCACTTGCTGCTGCCCGTGCTGCTGCTGACGAATTACAAGTTCCTCTTTACAACTACCTTGGTGGTTTCAATGCTCACTTATTGCCAACACCAATGATGAACGTTATCAACGGTGGTGCTCACTCTGATAACAAGGTTGACTTCCAAGAATTCATGATCATGCCAGTTGGTGCACCAACTGTTCGTGAAGCAATTCGTTGGGGCTCAGAAACCTTCCACGCTTTGAAGAAGGAATTGGAAGCTGCTGGTAAGGTAACTTCTGTTGGTGACGAAGGTGGATTTGCTCCTGACTTTGCTAACAACGAAGAACCATTCGAATACTTGATCAAGGCTATCAAGGATGCCGGCTACAAGCCAGGTAAAGATATTGCTATTGCCTTTGACGTTGCCGCTTCAGAATTGTGGAACGACGAAGACAAGAAGTACAAGCTTCGTTGGTCAACCGGTGAAGAATTCACCACTGATGAATTTATCGACTACCTTTCAGGAATTATTGAAAAGTACCCAGTTGTATCTGTTGAAGACCCAATTGATGAAAATAACTGGGATGATTGGGTAACCATTACCAAGAAGCTTGGTAAGAAGGTTCAACTTGTTGGTGATGACTTCTTCGTAACTAACACTGATTACCTTAAGAAGGGTATTAAGATGGGTGCTGCTAACTCAATCTTAATCAAGCTTAACCAAATCGGTACTTTGACTGAAACTGTTGAAGCTATCGAAATGGCTAAGGAAGCTGGTTACACTGCCATCGTTTCACACCGTTCTGGTGAAACTGAAGACACTACCATCGCTGACTTAGTTGTTGCTACTAACGCCGGACAAATCAAGACTGGTTCAATGAGCCGGACTGACCGCCTTGCTAAGTACAACCAATTAATGCGGATTGAAGACCAACTTGGTGACGTTGCTCAATACAAGGGTATCCACTCCTTCTACAACTTGAGCGAACAGGCTCGTCAAGACATCGAAAACCGTTAATTAAATATTAGAACTAGATATAAGTTCTGATTATAAATTTAGTAAGCTACCTACATTTGGAGGATTTCTGAGTGTGGGTAACTTATTTTTTGGCTGAAAGTGGTTATTACTTAATTTTGTTAACCTAAATAAGTAAATACTTAATTAACTTTAATATTTTTGGCTTAACTAGTTAACAATGAGAAAACGATTAGAGAAATCCTTGGCAAATTGAAATTCATATAATATAATTTGAAAAGCTATAATTTCAAAAAGGGATTTGATACTAATGAAAGATTCTGCGCCAAAATTGCGGCGATCGATGACCGCTAATCAAATGGAGATGATCTCCTTAGGTGGTGCAATCGGTGTTGGTTTGTTTATGGGATCAACTTCGACTATTAAGTGGACTGGTCCGTCAGTTCTTTTAGCGTACGCCTTTGTTGGGCTGATTCTTTATATTGTTATGCGAGCGTTGGGGGAAATGATTTATATTAATCCGGGAACGGGATCATTTGCTGATTACGCTACTGAATATGTTCATCCCCTTGCTGGTTACCTTGCTAAGTGGGCGAATGTCTTTGAATATATTGTCGTTGGGATGTCTGAAGTTGTGGCGGCAACGGAGTACCTGAAGTTTTGGTGGCCACATATGCATACCTGGATCGCTGGGATTGTGATTATCATTTTCTTGGTATTGGCAAACCTCGCTAGTGCTAAGGCATATGGCTCCCTTGAATTCTGGTTTGCGATGATCAAGGTCGTTACCATTATCTTCATGATTTTCCTTGGCTTTATGGTGATCCTTTTTGGCTTTGGTAATGGTGGACACCCAACAGGCTTTAGTAACTTATGGTCCCACGGTGGTTTCTTTACTGGTGGTGTCAGTGGTTTCTTCTTCTCCATGTCAATCATCGTTGGTTCATATGAAGGAATTGAATTATTAGGAATTTCTGCCGGGGAAGTGGCTGACCCACAAGAAGCAATTATCAAATCTGTTAAGTCCGTTCTTTTCCGGATCTTAATCTTTTATGTTGGTGCGATCTTCGTTATTGTTACGATTTACCCGTGGGATAAGTTGAGTAGCGTTGGTTCACCATTTGTTTCAACCTTTGCGAAGGTGGGGATTACCGCTGCGGCATCAATTATTAACTTTGTTGTTTTAACAGCAGCCCTTTCCGGTGCTAACTCAGGAATTTACAGTTCTAGTCGGATGTTATTCAAGCTTTCTCATGAAGGTGACGCACCGAAGATCTTTGGTCGTCTTTCTAAGCGGATCGTTCCTGATGCAGCTATTTTAGGAATTTCTGGAGGAATCCTGATTGGCTTTATCATTGATATGATTTCTTCAGTTTATAACCACTCAACTTCTGATATGTTTGTGGTTGTCTTTAGTTCATCCGTCTTACCAGGGATGATTCCGTGGTTTGTAATTCTTCTTGCCGAATTACGATTTCGAAAGAATAACCCAGACCTGATGGCAGATCACCCATTTAAGTTGCCGCTTTACCCATTCTCCAACTACTTTGCCTTTATCATGTTGATTGTGATTGTGGTCTTCATGTTCATTAATCCTGATACGCGGGTTTCAGTAATTGTTGGGGCACTGGTATTGATTGTTGCCACGGTTGTTTACCTAATTCGTCATCGAGGAACAAAACAGACAGTTAAATAGATTTTTTATCAAATAGGCAATGGACTTATCATGGTTCACCGCCTGCTTTTTCTTTTAAGATGTAGTACAATACTTTGGTGTATCTTAGAAGAAAGTTAGGGGAAAGAATGAATAAGGAAGCAATCGCCAATCAAGATAGTCAAGTTAAACAGATGTTTCGCGCGATCATTATTGGTCTATTAACGGGGCTAGTAGTTAGTACGTTTCGGCTGATTATTCAACATTTCTTGGGAATCGTTACTAGTAGTTTTGCCTATTTTCACCACCATCCTGTTGGGGTGATCTATTGGGCGATCGGTTCGGTTGTTTTAGCCCTGATTTTGGGGAGACTAGCACAACGGTACCCCAATATTAAGGGTTCTGGGATTCCTCAGGTTGAGGGACAATTAAAGTGCCAATTCGACGAAAAGTGGTGGCCGGTTTTATGGCGAAAGTACCTTGGCGGAATCTTTGCCATTGGTTCAGGATTATTTCTTGGACGTGAAGGACCGTCAATTCAGTTAGGCGCAACGATTGGTCAAGGTGTGGCAGAAACAGCTCACGCGGATTCACTTAATCGGCGGGTTGGAATTGCCAGTGGTGCTGCTGCTGGATTAGCAGCCGCTTTTAATGCACCGATCGCTAGTACCATCTTTATTCTAGAAGAGGTTTACCATAATTTTTCACCATTAATTTGGTTGGCAACCTTTATTAGTTCCCTTTGTTCAAATATGGTGTCGATGACTATTTTTGGTCTTAAGCCGGTCTTAAACGTTCCGTATCGTTATGAATTGCCGGTTGGCCTATATTGGCATTTGATTATCTTGGGTGTTGCGTTAGGGATTCTTGGCCGTCTCTATCAAGTTGTTATTTTGCGGCTTGATAAATGGTCGGCAAAACTAACCTGGTTAAAACCAGCAGCTTACCCGGTTATCCCGTTTTTGCTGGTTATTCCAATTGCTTGGTACCTCCCATACACTCTGGGTGGTGGTAACCAGCTAATTGCGGAATTAAGATTATTGCCATTCTCATTGACCCTTTTTGCTGGCCTTTTTGTTCTCCGCTTTGTCTTTTCGATGATTAGTTACGGTAGTCAGTTACCAGGGGGAATCTTTCTCCCAATCCTTACCCTGGGAGCGGTTTTAGGGGCGGTTTACTGTGCACTAATGACTCGCTTTGGTATTTTGCCGGCACGTTACCTTCCTAACTTTATTATTTACGCAATGGCGGGATACTTTGCCTGCATTAGTAAGGCACCATTTACCGCAATCCTATTAATTACTGAAATGGTCGGTTCACTGGCCCACTTGATGCCGCTAGCGATGGTTTCAATCATTGCTTACCTTGTTGTCGATGCCCTGCATGGTGAACCGGTTTATACGGCAATGTTTGAAAACTTTATTGGTCTCCATGCTGATAAAAAGCCTCTTCATCAAGAAACCCTTTCCGTGACGATCTACCCTGGGTCAGAGTTTGATGGGTGTAAAATTGCGGACTATTCTTGGCCAGCCGATTGTATCGTCTCATTGATTTACCGTGGTGAAGATAAGTTGATCCCAAATGGGCAAACGATTCTCTTAGCGGGCGATACACTCTTAATTCAAGCGAATATTTCGGATAAGAATAAGTTGCAAGAAATCTTAGAACATGCATCTCATGCACCAAAAGTATAGAAATTAGTTTTATAATATGTTATTATGTACTAGATATAGTGGGTAATTATTAGGAGGAAAAATCCTTGTATAACACATTAATGACTTTATTTTTAATAGATTGTGTAGTTCTGATTGCATGCGTAATGATGCAACCAGCTAAGAACGATAACGATGCAATGTCTGCTTTAACAGGTGGAGCTGGTGACTTGTTCTCACGGCGGAAAGCACGTGGGTTCGAAGCGGTAATGCAGGTTGTTACTACCATTTGTGGGGCAATTTTCTTTATCCTGGCGTTAGCCTTAGTTTTCGTTTCATCACACTAGAGCAGCGATGCCTCCTGTATCATGTATTCAGGAGGCCTTTTTTATTTTAAGGAGAGAATAATGGAAGTTAGTTCGGGAAAGCCCTTTTTATTTCCACATGGGCGTAATGGAGTAGTTCTTCTACATTCGTATACGAGCAGCAGTGCCGATGTCCGAATGTTGGCGCGACATCTTGAACGACAGAATTATACGATTTATGCTCCGGTATTTACGGGACACGGTAAGGATCCGCTGACTGTATTACAAAAGGGAAGTCCAGAAGAATGGTGGTCAGATACTCAATTAGCGATTCGCAAGTTGCGAGATCTGGGGATGACTAAGGTTGCCGTTCTTGGATTATCTTTAGGGGGACTCTTAGCGACCAAGGCTTTAGAGAATGATCCTGCTTTAGCTGGTGGTGGCGTGTTTGCTTCGCCCGTAACTAGTTGGGGAAAATCCAACGTTCCCGAATTCTTCCCTCAATTATCGTCGGCTTATTATCAAAAGCAGAAGTTGCCTTCGCAAGAAATAACGATGCGGATTAATGAAATTGACCAGTTACTGCCAAAGCAACTAGAAGAGATTAGTCAAATGACGCGGGAAATTGATCAGCACCTTGATACCATTCACCAGCCATTTTTTATCGGTCAGGGTGGTCAAGACGAAATGATCGATCCGCATTCTGGGGAAGAACTAAAAGCACGACTATTAGCTCAAGGGACACCAGTCGATTACCATTATTATCCACAGGCTGGCCATGTATTAACGGTTAATAGTGCTCATCGGCAATTATTCGCTGATGTTACCAACTTCTTACAAAAAATATTTGAGGTGTAAAATGACAACAAGTACGAAATTAAATGATCAGATATTAACTTATCTAACGGATAATGCCAACGTTAGCTTTTCCGCAGAGAAGCTAGGACGAGCATTGGGGATGGCAGATGCCGATTCTTTTACTTCGATTGTTCAGGCACTTGCTGAGCTTGA
>NZ_JALCQI010000001.1 GCF_022651205.1 Limosilactobacillus sp. | reverse complement strand
AGCTGGCTGGCAGTTCAAACGCTGATAAATCAGCATTTGACCAACCCCTAGTAGGCTAGCTTCGCGTCGTAGCCATCCTTGCGGAGGTGGGACAACGAACTAGGCAAGCTAGTTCTGTCCCACTCTCTTTCTTAAAGGTTAACTAAACCTGAACTATAATGGTGGTAGTAAGCTTTTGCTTAGTTAAAAGTAAGGAGTAATAATATGGATATTCAATCAAACATGCTAACACTTGCTGACGGAAATCAAATACCCCAAGAAGGCTTTGGACTTTATAAGATTACTGATCAGCAAACAATGGATTCTTCAATCAAAACAGCTTATGAGACTGGCTACCGACTGTTCGATACCGCTCAACTATATAAAAACGAGACCGAAGTTGGTCAAGCATTCAAAGATCTAAATATTTCCCGGGAAAACATTTTCGTTACGACAAAGGTTTCCGAAGCAAATCAGGGCTACCAAAGCACAATTGATTCTGTAAAAGAATCTCTCCGGAAACTTCAAATGGACTATGTTGACTTATTGCTAGTTCATTGGCCGATTCAACGAGCATTCTTTGACACTTGGCGTGCCTTTGAAGAATTAAAGAAAATGGGACTTACCAAATCAATCGGTGTCAGCAATTTTCAAATTATCCATCTCCAATATTTGGCAACTAAGGCTAACGAAATGCCAGTCGTTGACCAGGTTGAACTCCATCCTCGATTGACACAAAAGCCGTTGCTCAAGTATAACCAAGAACACAAAATCATTAGTCAGGCTTGGAGTCCACTTGGTCGAGGCACTGTCCTAAACATTCCTGAACTAAAAGCAATTGCTGACAAGTATGGCAAGTCCACCGCCCAGATCATCTTGCGGTGGCATCTTCAAAACGGGGTTTCGTTTATTCCTAAATCAGTTCACCCTGAACGGATTAAGCAAAATGCTGATATTTATGATTTTGAACTATCTCCAGCTGAAATGAAGCAAATTGATAATCTCAACCAATACAAGCGAACCGGACGCGAACCCGAACTAACTTACGAATACAACCACCAATACTAAAAGTGACTAATAATGGGCTTTCAAAGATGGAATGATTTTCCGTTTTGAAAGCCTTTAATAGTTTATTAACTTCTTCACTTTCTTATATTTAAGAGAGAAGACTTATAGCTACAAGTTTTCATTATCATTTTCATAATGTGCTGTTTCCATAGCGATGAAAATGATTACATTTTATTTGCTAAACGTTTGACATTTAAAAATAATCATTGTATATTATTTACACAAACTAAATGATAAGCGTTTATCAAAAATGATTTTGGAGAGTAATTTGTACTATGAATAATAAGAATTCAATGGTTACCAAACTCGCTTTCTTGTCTGTTTCCTTTATGGTTACTAGTGCATATGCGATTCAGGGTGCACTTCCTCAGTTAAAAGCTGCTTTAGGAATTACCCAAACGCAATCCGAATACCTAGTTACCACTCCTTCGTTTGCCGTAATGATTTTCGTGGTCCTATCTCCTTTAATTCAGGAATGGTTCCACATTTCAGATAAAAAAATCATCATGGCCGGGATTACTATTGTTGGGATTGCCGGTTTAGTACCTTTATTTGTAAGTAACTACGTCGTTATCCTCGTATCACGTCTTATTTTAGGTGCAGGGTACGGTTTATATAATTCACAAGCAATTTCCTTAATCTCAGTTTGGTATCAAGGTGAGACCCGAGCACAAATGCTTGGTTGGCGTGCTGCTGCCGAACAAATCGGTCAAGCTTGTACCCTAGCAATTGCCGGATTAATCTTAGGAATTGCAGGTTGGCATGGTGCCTTCCTAATTTATGCCTTAGCATTTGCAGTCCTTGTCTTCTTCGGTCTCCGTGTTCCCGAAGATAACCAATCTGAAGACGATGCGGTTAAAGCTGATGACATGCTTGATGATGATTCTGATAATAAGAAAATTACTAAAATTCATCCCGGTGTTTACGCCTTAGTTGTTTTTGCCTTTTTAATCAACATTGACTTTATCGGAATGGAAAACCGTTTCCCTGGACTGGCCGTTACGATTAACGGTGCTCATTACACTGGTGCCTCCATGTACCTTTCACTGATGCTCATTGGTGCAACACTTGGTGGTTTGTTCTATGGTGCAATTCAAAAACGTCTTGGCTTCGGTACGGTTTACTTTGGCCTCATCCTGATGGCCATTTCTAACTTCTTAATGGGCTTCTCCCATGACAATTACGTTATGTTGGTAACTGGTTTGCTCATCATGGGCTTCCCATTACAATTAGTTGCCCCATTAATTTTTAACCTCTTACCCGATTTAGCACCTGCTAATAGACAACCATTAGTTACTTCCCTATGCCTGATTGGTTTTAACTTTGGTGCCTTTTTCTCACCAACCGTCTGTGAATGGATTAACCATATAATGGGACAACCACTTTCTGGATTTGGCTTAGCTGCCCCATTCCCGGTATATGGAGTAATGCTTCTCTTAATCGGAGTAATCATCTTCTTTGCAACTCGTCACTCACAAAAAGCTTAATCAAAATTACCTAGGAGGATCTTAATTATGCCAATTCAAAACAAAGCAATGTTAATTACCTATTCTGACTCAATGGGAAAGAACATTAAGGAAACTCATGAAGTATTGAAGAACTACATTGGTGACGCTATTGGCGGTGTTCACTTACTACCATTCTTCCCTTCAACTGGTGACCGTGGTTTTGCACCATACCGTTACGATGTTGTTGATTCAGCATTCGGTGACTGGGATGATGTTGAAGCACTTGGTGAAGACTACTACTTAATGTTTGACTTCATGATTAACCACATCTCCAAAAAGTCAGTAATGTACCAAGACTTCAAGGAAAAGCATGACGACTCCAAGTATAACGACTTCTTTATTCGTTGGGAAAAGTTCTGGGAAGCAGCTGGTAAGGGTCGTCCTACTCAAAAAGATATTGACCTTATTTACAAGCGGAAAGATAAGGCTCCTGAACAAGAAATCGACTTTGCTGATGGTTCTAAGGAACACCTTTGGAATACTTTTGGTGAAGAACAAATTGATATCAATGTTAAGAGCAAAGTAGCTCAAGAATTCTTCAAGCAAACCTTAACTGACATGGTTAAGCACGGTGCTGACTTAATCCGTCTTGATGCCTTTGCTTACGCTGTTAAGAAGGTCGACACTAATGACTTCTTCGTTGAACCTGAAATCTGGGATCTCTTAAATGAAGTTCGTGACATTCTTGCCCCTTACAAGGCCGACATCTTACCTGAAATTCACGAACACTACACTATTCCAGAAAAGATTTCCGACCACGGTTACTTTGTTTACGACTTTGCATTACCAATGACCACCCTTTACACTCTCTACTCTGGTAAAACCAACCGTCTTGCTAAGTGGCTCAAGATGTCACCAATGAAGCAATTCACTACCCTTGACACTCATGACGGAATTGGTGTTGTTGATGCTAAGGACATTTTAACCGATGACGAAATCAAATACGCATCAAACGAATTATACAAGGTTGGTGCAAACGTTAAGCGGAAGTACTCAAGTGCTGAATACCACAACCTTGATATTTACCAAATCAACTCAACTTACTACTCAGCATTAGGTGATAACGACGATGCTTACCTCCTCTCACGTGCTATTCAAGTATTTGCTCCTGGTATCCCAATGGTTTACTACGTTGGTTTGCTTGCTGGTTCTAATGACCTTGAATTGCTCGAAAAGACTAAGGAAGGTCGGAACATCAACCGTCATTACTACACTAAGGATGAAGTAGCTAAGGAAGTTCAACGTCCCGTAGTTGCAAATCTCCTGAAGTTACTCTCATGGCGAAACAAGTTTGCTGCATTTGACCTCGATGGTTCAATCGAAGTTGAAACTCCAAGTGATACTACTATTAAGATCACCCGGAAGGACAAGGATGGTAAGAACGTTGCTGTCCTCGATGCCGATGCAGCTAACAAGACCTTTACCATTACTGCAAATGGTGAAGAAGTAATGAGCCAAAAGTAACTCATTAACTTAACCGACTAATAAACCCTTTCCAATCTCCAAGTTCGGTTAAAGTACAAGGCCGCCAATATCTGGTTAACTCAGATATTGACGGTCCTTTTTTGTTTTTAAAATGGTGAAGCTGGGAATTAACTTTCTCGGAGGGACGGTTGACTAACCTAGAACGATGAATGATGATGGAATCATCAGAGTCGTTCGTAGCCGAATAGGCTTGCTTCGCTGCGTTAGGCTCGAGTCCCTCAGTTACGATACGAAGTGAGCCTATTTGGATTCCCGCGATTAGACTCTGTAAGTTCGGAGATTACTGTATATTTAGAGGGTGAGAAAAAACGTTTAGTTTTTTCTCACCCTCTATCAACCTAATTACTCATCACCCGAAAGTGCACCGAGAAGAGCTAATGCCATGATGTACCATGCATTGGTATCATCAATCATCGGCAACTCACCTGTTTCACTCCCACTAGCATCACTAACTGCTTGTCCTTGAACCGGTTGTTGCGGTTGTGGTTGCGGCTGAGCTTCTGGTTGTACTTGAGGCTGTGGCTGTGGTGTAGGCTGTGCAGGTTGTGGTTGAACTTGCTGTTGAACAGGCTGCTGTTGTGGAGAAGACTGTTGTGGTGTGGCTTCCTGAATGACAACTTCTTGTGGTTCGCTAGTCTGCGGCTGTTGTGGCTGAACTACTTGCTGCGATTGTTGTTGCGGCTGTGGTTGTTGTGGAGCAACAGATACTGGCTGCTGTTGTGGTTGTTGTGATTGTGATCCTAATTGAACAACTACCTGCTGCGACTGTGGTGTCTGTTGTTGCGGTTGCTGTTGAACCATGATTCGTTGCTGACCAGTTGCCTGTGACTGAGGCTGTTGCTGACTAACTGGTTGTTGGACTACTGTCTCACCCGCAGGAGATTCTTCAATTACACCCTGATCACCACTGTTAGCAGCTGGTGTTGGTTGAGGGGTTGCCTGACGACGAAGTACAGTAACATTATAAGTTGCAATCGCGGGGGTATTGTTATCATCAGTTACCTGAATATTAACACCCTTTGGTTTTCCAAAGTACTCAAAGTCAGGTGAGAACGTAATTAGACCAGTACTTGGCTCCAAAATATAACTACCAATTCCTGTAATCGTAATCTTTTCAGCATTACTTACTTGACCATTAATGACAAAACGTGCTGGGTGGTTAGCATCGATCCGTGCCATCACCTGATCACTACCACTGGTAATTCGAACCTTGGATGTTTGACTTTGACCCTGTTCACCGATTGTTGGTGCGATCCGTGCACTTGGCCGAACTGCATCTACCGTTGGTTGGTACTGAAGATTCGTCTGTTCACCACTTGCCGAAGTAACGCGAATTGTAACCTTGTCCGGTTGACCAATAAAGTCCTTGTCCGGAACAAACGATACCATTCCTGTATTTGAATCAATTTGGTACATTCCAACCGTTTGACCATTCTTCGTTGCATTAACTTGTTTACTTGCTTGACCCTTAATAATAAAGTCGACTGGTGAATTAGGATCAATTGGTCTTCCCGGATCATTAGGGTTAGAGACAACCGTGATCTGCGACTCCTGAGTTATCCCCTGAAGTGCATGGGTATTTTGCAATTTAATTCCAAGAACTGCTTGGCTAAACGTTCCCCGATAACTGTGTCCATCAGTACCATATGCAATAAACTCAATTGGTTGCGGACGGCCAACAAATGTTCCACTTGGTTGGTAAACAATCTCATTATTTCTCCGGTCAATGCGGTACACACCAATCTTCTCGTCATTAAGAATGGCATCAAGAGTTTGTGAACCAGTTGCACTTCCATTGACCCAGAACTTGATATCCTTAACGCCAATGTTAGATGGCTTCTTTTGTTCAATCTCAGCTTTTGGATCTGTTTGCTGGTAGAACAAGTCAGTCGATGGATTATCTTCCTGAGTAATTACCGGTAAATTATTTTTAATTGAAATCTTAGCGTGCTGTTCTTTACCTTGCCAGCCAATGGTTGACGGGTTAGTTACTTCTCCACGAATAATTTGTGGGTGGAAACGGACAAAGCCAATGTAACCAAAATTATGGTCTGACAGAATTACGTATGCAGGCGCAATCGGTCCGGTGTAGGATTCATCTGTTAATTCAAAGCTAACATCAGCACCACGGTGAGCACCCTTTGATGTCAAAGTATAGGTACCAACATTAGTGTCTGGAACCGGACTTCCATCTTCAGCCATTTTCTGGGCTACCATTTTAACCGAATTTCTCCCGGTATCAATGTAGTTACCTTCAATCCAGATTGACGGATTTTCGCCAAAAGTTTGATTAAGGTTGTTAGTTAACGTCATTGGACCAAATGTTGCTGGCCACATCTCATCCCCTGAGGTGCTAACACTATAAAAGTGGTCCAATTCAATCTCTTGAACCTGGTTAGAAAGGTTCGCGGTTGTTTGACCAACCAAACTATAATAAACAATATAATAAACGTCCGTATCCTTTGTCGGATCATCAAGTGTTGAGGGGTCAAATGTATTAACAACATTCCCATTGTTCAATACGGAAGCATAACCACCTTCTACAGGAATCCGGATCTTGTTGAATGAACCATCCTCATTCCGTGTATAAGGAATCGAACGTAATTTCTCCTGCTTCAAAGCACGATCTAAGCTATGCAAAATGACAGAGCCATATTGCTCCTGACCATCATCTTCAAAATACTCATTATTAGCAGCAGCTAGTTGACCTGTATCTATTGCTTGATTTTGCTCACTGATATTCATTATCTCACCGTCACTTCACCTTATTGACCAAACTACGATCACAAATTAAAGCTCCCCGTTCATCGATCGCAGCAATAAATTGAACTTCGCGATATAATTTACTTTTTTCACTTATCATAGGCATTGTGAATAATTGCGCTAATAGATTAATAAAAAGAAGTCATATGATAAATAAACCATAAATTACTTAATTGGGTTCTCAAAATAAATCGTATATCTATTTTAACGTAAATGCAATTATTATCATACACTTATCAGCCCTAAATTAAATTTATAATGATATAACTTTTCTTCTTTCACCCCTTTAGAAGTTTCAATGATACAATAAAAGTGAAATTGATAATTTGTTATAGATTTTATGAAGGGAGTAATTCAAATGGTAATGGACCCAAGTAAGGCTCAGGATGTCTGGAAAGATGCCGGCGAACACGTTCAATTTACAGTTCTTGAACTTAACCGTAAGGATCAGGCAAAGGAACAAGAGGCAATTCAAGAATTTGTCGATCGGTACCAAGCAATTATCAGGTCGTTACGGATTCGGGATAACAAGGGGAACCTCAAGACTTCGCTAGGTTTTAGCAGTGATGCGTGGGATTACCTATTTCCAAACGCACCAAAGCCAAAGGAACTTGAACCATACCAGACCCTTTCTGGTGAAAAATACACGATGCCTGCTACAAAGGGAGATCTCTTCCTCCATATTCGAGCAAATGACGAGGCTGTAGTCTATGAACTTCTCCGTCAATGTCGGCTATTCCTAAAAGACTTCACCACCGTAATTGATGAAACAAAGGGCTTCCGCTATTTCGAAGGTCGGGCAATCATCGGTTTTATTGACGGGACAGAAGCACCACAAGTTGAAGATGCTGCGCATTACGCTATTATCGGCGACGAAGATCCGTTCTTTGAAAATGGTTCTTACGCTTTTGCTCAAAAATGGCGTCACCACATGGACATTTGGAACCACTTAACCACTGAAGATCAAGAAAAAGCCGTTGGCCGAAAGAAATTTAGTGACTTGGAACTTGAAGATCAAGAGAAGTTTGCTAATGCCCATAACGTTGCCTCTCAGGCTAAAATCAATGGAATCGAACAAAAGATTATTCGAATGAACGTCCCTTACTCTGACCCCGTTGCCGGTAACACTGGGACCTACTTCATCGGCTATTCTCGTTACTGGAAAGTTACTAAGACAATGCTCGAAAATATGCTCAAGAAAAATGACTACCTTCTTTCATTCTCTGACATTCTCTCCGGCCAACTCTTCTTCATCCCTTCCCGTCCTCTCTTAGACAAAATCGCGGAGGGAGAATTAAATTAGAGTGCGAGCAGGTAAAGTAGGCCCGTAAGACAACAATTTCTCCCGACTGGATGCTGAAAGCATCTGGGAGGGAGTTTGTTGTCTATAGGGGCTTCCCTGCGAGCACGTTTCGACTATGTTGCAGTAGAAATTAGAGCGTGAGCCAGCAAAGGACTTGCGGTTGGCTAACGATTTCTTCTGGCGAGGACGTGACTTGTTCACGTCTAGCCAGAAGGTCGTTAGCTCTAGCAAGTCCCTGGCGAACAGATCTTGACCATGTTGCAGTAGAACGAGGAAACTCGGGCGATGCACATTTCAGCTCAGTTGAATTCGAACGGTTAGCTCGAGAAACAACCTAAGATTAGTTCAGAACGAAAAATAAATCGTTCTGAACTTTTTATTACCTTAGAACCAGATTTAAACAGAATTCTGGAGACTTCAAGTCAACAAAAATGAGGCAAGTAAATACGTCTTTAAAAGATCGTGTTTACTTGCCTCATTTCAAATGATCGTTCACGTAAAGAATAGCGCCTTATTTTAATGTCTTTAACCAATCCAAGAATAAGGGGAACCACTTACTCATATGTTCGTCCACCCGGTTATGGTTAACAATTCCCGTGTACTTGTTTGCAAGCGCTAGGCCATGTGTCCCAGTACTAAATTCATGGAGTTCTACGGGGACTTGGTGCTCACGGAGAGTTTTCACATATGGCAAGATGTGGTCATTAAATGGTGTCACTTCATCATTAAATGAACCCCAAATAAAGGTTGCCGGAGTTTCTTTATTAACTAGGCGGGAAACATCTTCCGTGACGACTCCCATCCGTTGATCAATCGTTGGTTTAATTACCGGATAACCGAGGCCAACGAACTTCGCCTTAGTGTGGGCAATATTGCTATACGCTGCGGCTAATTGACCACCGGCAGAAAAGCCAAGAATACCTAGCCGATTAACATCAACGTCTAATTCGTCAGCATGAGCAACGATATGATCGAACGCTTGAGCAACCGCTGACTTAGCCGCCTGATAATCCTTATGTTCAACAACCGGATAGCGAACCACAAATGCTTGAAAGCCGTGACTAGCGAAAGTAATCGCTACCCGTTCGGAATCTCGCTCCATAATCTTGTTATAACTACCGCCGGGGATAATTACGACCGCGGGAAGTGGCTCATCACTATTGCTGTGATAAACATCTAGTGAAGAAAAAGACTGAAACAGTGAAACATTTTGAATATCCATTAACATCATCGCTCCTTTTTTTAGTCTTATCCCTATTTTCTTGCTTTTCAAATATGACTGCAAGTGGAATGAATTAAGCAATCGCTTACAGTTGGATTTATTTTGAAATTCTCTTGTTTATCTCCTAGGATCTGCTAAAGTTATACAGGACTTAAGAGAGGGGATTTATTAAATAATGTCAATTTTTAAAACAAAGAGCTTCTGGTTAGCCGCCATCATGACGTTAATCTGTGCGGTTGCCGGGGTTCTACTAGCAAAGTTACCATACGTTAACTTAATTGGTGCCTTGGTCATCGCATTGCTGCTGGGGATTGCAATGCAATTAACCCCGGCGAAGCTTCAAGCAGACGCAAAGCCGGGGATGGGATTTATCTCAAACAAGTTTTTGCGTTTAGGAATCATCCTGTTGGGGTTCAGGCTTAATTTGGAATCACTGGCCCAAGCTGGGATCAAGACCATCCTGGTTGCAATGGTTGGTGTTACCGGAACGATTTGCCTTACCTACTGGCTCAGTCGTAAATTTGGCGCTGAAGATGAACTGGCAATTCTTTCTGCCTGTGGCTGTGGGATCTGTGGTGCTGCCGCTGTAATGGGTGTTTCACCACAGATTGAAACAGATGATGAGGAACGAAAGCGTGAAAACGAGGTCCTTGCAGTTGCCGTTGTTTGCGTAATGGGAACCGTCTTCACCTTAATCGAAATTGGACTCAAGCCTATCTTAGGGTTAACTGCCCCACAATTTGGAATCGTTGCTGGGGGCTCACTTCATGAAATTGCCCACGCGGTTGCTGCTGGTGGCGCCTTTGGTGAAGCAAGTTTAGATAACGCACTGATCATGAAGCTTTCACGGGTCCTCCTCCTTGCTCCGGTTGCCCTAATCGTTGGTTACTGGTACCAACACAGACTAATCCGGGAAAGAATGGAAGAGCATGAACAAGCTCCAAAGAAATTACCAATCCCATGGTTCCTTGGCGGCTTTATCCTTACAAGCATCCTCGGAACGTTCCTGCCACTTTCCGCTGGCCTGCTTGACGGATTTGTTCAGGCAGCGTACATCTTCTTAGGAATGGCCATGGCCGCTTTAGGGATTTCCGTTAACTTTAAAGTAATCTTTAAGCGTGGTGGAGCAGTTTTTGGTGCTGCTGCAATTAGTTCAACTTGTCTGTTGATCTTCATGATTATTATGAGTCGGTTATTCTTCTAGAAATAAGTTGAGAATTTGAAAAGTATTGGTGTATAAACGACGCAGTACACAAATGGGCTTCAGTGCTCGGAAAAATCCGAACGCTGAAGCCCTAGTTTTACTGTAGTATAGTCGAAACATGCTCGCCAGGAACTCGCTAGAGCTAGCAGTTCTACTGCAGCATAGACTAAACGTGTTCAGCCTAACCTTCCTCGAGCTAGCTTCCGACTGCAACATAGCCAAGATCTGCTCGCCAGGAACTCGCTAGAGCTAGCAACCTCCTTCCTAGGCGCAAGTCGCCTTCGTCAGGAGAAATTGCTAGCTTTCCGCGAGTTCTATGCTGGCTCGCACTCTATCTCCGTGCCACCAATATTCTTGTTTTTAACCATGGGCCGCCCCACCAGCCGGTGACACCGGTTGGGACTACTCGAACATTTTGAAAGCCCATTTGGTTAAGAAGGGGCCGGTACTGTTGGAGATCACCAAAGTCAACGATGATTAACGTTCCTTCTGGTTTCATTACCCGAACTGCTTCTTGGATTGCCCGTCCCCGGTTAATTGCCGGACTAACAGTATGAAACGTAAAGGCGGAAAAAACGTAATCATAGTGCCGACTTTCTAACGGGAGGTTTTGTAAACTCCCCTCTACCAGTTCCGCCCGGTCAGCGACGCGATTTTCCTTAATTCGTTTCTGCTCCTGCTTAGCAATATTTTCGTTACCAGTATTAACCCCGGTAACCTTTCCTGGAGCCTTTAACAACTTTGCAACGTTAATAAATAGGCCAGCATAATTCAAACCCAGAATTGCCACACGAGATTTAGTGGGTATTTTTAAATCCCCAAGAACTTGATTCCAGATCAAGTGGCGCCCACGAAATAGCGTGTTGCAATAAATTAAAATAGCTAGTAGGACTAAAACAATAATAATGGTTAATAATACTTTCATGATCTTCCTCTTCCTAAACTAAGCCACGATGCTGTTAAGTCTCTTAATATCTTTCAAGTCACCAACTACCGTAATTTTATCATGTGGTCTGATCTTATCATTGGCTTGGGGCATCTGGTTAACATTATCCTCAGCATCGACAATAATAATGACGTTAACGTTGAACCGGTTCCGGAAGTCCAGCTCGTCCAGCGTCTTACCGAAGAACTTTGGGTTATTGATATTAACTTCAGCAAGGGTTACTTCTTTGCTTAGTTGAACATAATCGACCACACCCGGATTTAGTTGTTGAAAGACCAAGCGCTTCGCTAAGTCATGTTCTGGACGGACAACCTGATCAGCACCGATCTTTTCTAGTACTCGGGCATGATTAGCGTTCTCGGCCCGGCAAATAACGTCCTTTGCTCCTAGCTCCTTTGCGATCAGGGTCACCATGATACTTGCTTCCACATTCTTACCAATTGAAACGTAAATATGGTCAAAACTACCAATGTCGAGATCCCGAAGTGCATCTTCATCTTGTGCATCTGCAATTACAGCCCGCATCACGGAATCAGCGTACTCGTTAATTACTTCTTCATTACTATCAATTGCTAAGACTTCTTGCCCCGCTTGTACTAACGATTTACAAATTGAAGAGCCAAACTGCCCTAGCCCGATTACGGCATAACTCTCACGTTTAGCCAATTAAGACACCTTCCTTTGGATAACGGTATTCTCGCTGCTTTGGTTGTGCATTTAAAATCGAATACATGACGGTATAAATTCCGACCCGACCAATAAACATTAAAAACATAATAATTAATTTACCAACAAAATTCAGGCTCGGCGTAATTCCAAGAGAAATCCCGGTTGTCCCAAAAGCGGCTGTTGCTTCAAACGTGACGTAGGTTAATGAATCGTGACGCGGCAGTGCCTGGGTTTCCACAAGGATCAAAATTGAAATCATCAAAATCGCAAAGGCGACAAATAGTAACGTCAATGCCCGGAAAACATTCTTATCGGTAAACCGACGATGAGCAAATGTTGTATCTCGTCGACCACGCAAAGTTGCAATGCTTTGAAGCGTCAATAAACCAATCGTTGTTGTCTTAATCCCACCAGCAGTCGATCCTGGTGCACCACCAATGAACATTAAAATAATCGTGGTACTAATTCCAGCCGCACTTAATTTGGTATAGGGAACTGTAATTAAGCCAGCCGTCCGTGGTGTAATCGCCATAAAGATCGTGTTAATCACCCGCTGCGGATAGGACAATTCGCCACTAAACTGGTGTAAATTATGTTCGGTTAGGAAGTAAACAAGCAGCGAAATAACAAAAATAACTGCCCCGGTCCGTAAGACAAGGTGCGTATGCAACGATAAGTGATGATGTTTAGGGAAGTTAAGCAGATCCTGCCAAACTAAGAAACCGAATGATCCCGCAATAATTAAAATTGCCATTACCGTTAGAACATATGGATCATTAGCAAAATTCTCTAAACTATTTCCCGTTAAATCAAAGCCAGCATTACAAAACGCTGAGATCGAATGGAAGATACTAAACCAAAGGCCTCTTTTTAGACCATAGCGTGGATAGAAATCAATAAATAGCAGACCCATCCCCGCAATCTGAATAATAATTGATAAGCGGATAATGAGGTTAACAACATTTAATTGGGAAAGGTGATCAAGATTGAGTGCTTCCTGAGTTAAAAGCCTGGTCGACATTCGCATCCGCTGGTGAATCAGTAATGACATCATAACCGCAAATGTCATGAAGCCAAGGCCACCAACTTCCATTAACACGGCAATCACAAGCTGACCAAAGAATGACCAATAGGTTGCCGTTGGAACAAGTGTTAAGCCGGTAACACAGGTTGCACTAGTTGAAGTGAAAAATGCGGTCATAAAATCATCACTATGCCCCGAACGAGTCGCTATCGGTAATGATAGTAAAACCGTTCCGATCAAAATGATCGTTAAAAAGCCCCACGTAAGAATCTTGGGGAACGAATACTTATGGTTAAAAATCTCGATCATTAACTTTCCACCACCACTCTATAATTCAACCTATTTCCTATATTATCATTAACTCCCCTTTACTACCCATAACATTACCAAATTTAAGACAAAAAAGGCAACGATGTAATCCACCGTCGCCCTTTTTGTGATTCAAAGTAATTTATTGGATAAAACAATCCATAATTAGTTATATCATAAAATGATAATTTTGTCCCGTTTTCTTTACAAATACGGATCACTCTCATTAACCATCTAGTCCAAGATACCAGTCTTCGTAATGATCAAACATAATTCGGACTCCATTATTCCGGAGACTGTCAAAATAATCGTGATAATCAACTGATTGAGTCTTTTTTGTTTCACCTGTGATCTTATCTAATGTTTGACCGTCCAACCACCACGAACGATTAAACATCGCAATAAATTCTACCGGAATAACTGGCTCCTCCATCTGTCGATTAAACAATTCCTGATAGAGAACTCGCTTAGCGTTAAACCCGAATAATTTTTCATCAACAGATCCTGAACCATTTTGATACTTCTTTTCAACAATGAAAACTGTCCGTCGCTTAAAGTTAAAAAAGGCTTCATCAGGTTTCCAGAACTTATGATGGATATTCTTAATTCCATAAACCTGTTTTAAGACATTATAAAACTGAAACTGCTTGGTCACGACACCAATATCTTCATTTTTAATCCGATCATGGACAAGATAATGGCGATCTTTTGCCCCTTTCTTTACTAAGTTTTCTTTTTTAATCGGATATTCTGTTAACACATATCTTCCGTTAAAATCAGTTTCTAAGTGGTGAGCCAAATCAGTTTGTCGTTCAAAAGCAAGTCCATTTAAATTAGTATTTGCTCCACCCGTACCATTATCTATCATGCTTAATCTCCATAACTCGTGATAATTACTTCGCCAACTTTGCCACGCTTATTACCCTTTGAATTAACGCTCCGTCGAGCTTGCACGTGATGAATGTGAAAGTGCCGATCTGCATAAAGTTGCTCAATCAGCGGTACATCAGAATTGGACAACATTACCTTAACCCCACGCTCGGCCAACTGAAGTGCTAAATCACGTAATTCTTCTTGCTGGGTTAAACCAAAGCCATTTTTAGTGTAACTCGTAAATGCAGCCGTCTGGTTTACCGGAATATATGGCGGATCAAAATAGACAAAATCATCTTGTCCTGCACTTGTTACTGCGTCCCGGTAATCACCCTGAAGGATCTCAATATCATGGGTAGCTAAATAGTGATGATCATTACGGATTGCGTCAACAGGAACATTAACCTTTTTGTGGGCTCCATAGGGAACGTTATTTTGCCCCTTTGAATTAACCCGCCAAAGACCATTGAAACCGGCCTTATTCAAATAAATAAATCGGGCTGCACGTTCAACAGCGGACATCTTCGCTAAACGACCATCCCGATCAGCCAAGCGGATATTTAAGTAGTATTCTTTACTATCATTATTTGCGTGTTCACTAACCAATCTAATTAATTTCTCAGGCTGCTCTTTGACGACTTGCCAAGCATTAATTAATTCCTCATTAAAGTCGTTAATCGTTGCTTTCTCTGGGAGAAGATTAAGTAAGTTAGCCCCGCCACCAATAAACGGTTCAAAGTAGCGATTAAATTTTTGGGGATAATAGGACGTTAATTCAGTTAGTAATTGTCGTTTACCACCGACCCATTTTACAAATGGCATGGCGGTTGGTTGTTCTTCAGCTTTCACTCTATTCATTCCCATCATGATTATTTTTCCACCATTTTGGCAAATTAACGTTAATTTTTCGTCCTGGTTCATTAGCCAGTAGTAAAATAGCCTCCCCAGTCACCAATCGACTAATTTCATGTCGGTTAATTTTATCTGCATTTGTTAAACTAGCTAATTCTTCCGGACTCGTCAAGTGGTGCAATAATAGGTTAGCAAATTGTGACCGCAAGCGAGCCGGTAAATCCAGTGGCGATTGGGTCGTCAATGTCATTGATAAGCCAACCTTCCGTCCTTCACGCAGGACCTGAAAAATCCCGTTATCAGCAAGCTGATACTCATCTTTTGGTAGGTAGCGATGAGCTTCATCAAGCACAATATTAACCGGAAAATTATTAGGCTCTTGCAAGCGAACAGCTAGCAAGTTCTTTAATAGCAATGAAATCACTACCCTCTGCCTTGCTTCATACTGCTTCAAAACAGACAAATCGATCACTAACGTCCGGTGACTGCTTCGGTGCTCAAGAAACATTTTAATAATAAAGTTTAGTTCTGTCTTGAACACACCCGGGTGCGGCTCAGGATCAAAAAGCAAGCGGAAGGCATCACTAGCAAGATGTTGGCGAATCGTCGACAACATATTCCATTCCTGGTTAATGGTTTGCCGATCATACTGTTGTCCAAGCAATGAATAGTCTGCACGCTCATCTGGGTACGGGATCACAAACTCTTCAATGAGTTGATTAGCCAAGTTTTGGGGTGCAAATGACCTTGACCAGTCACTTAACTGGCTTAATTCTTTTTGATAATGAATAATTGGAACGTTAATTTTAACATATGGCTTATTCGATTGAACAATATTTTGTTGGATCCGCAGTGCATCGACTGCTTGTGATAGTTTATCGTTAAGAATCTGGTTACCATTAATTTGCAGTGCTTCGCGTAACTGATGAGCACTTAGTTGACCAGCTTCAAGATAAGCATTCTCCCCCAGCTTGTAGGTTACCGAATTAGGGAGTTTTGAGTATTCACCAGTTGGATCAAAGATAATTGTGGTGTAGCTCTCACGTTGTAAAGAATTAATCAAAGAAAGGGTGCTCGTGGTCTTGCCACTCCCGGTCTGACCAACAACTAGTAAGTGATGAGCAACTAATGAACGGGCATCCCCGATTGATTGTCCACTAGTCGTCGTTGCAAATGAAGTTTGATCCATAATAAGCCCTCCAAATTCTTTACTGAGTAGATTAATCTTTATTCTACTCTTTACTGCTCATTTGCGACAGTCTCAACAAGCTGTTTGGCTTCACGAACCCCAAACGAATGAGAGGACTTAAGCCGATACTGATGAGCTGTTAAGATTTGGTAGGCCTGGTTTCGGTTAATTTGCAATTGTTTAGCAAGTGGTTCGGTTATTAAGGTATAAAAAGCGAGTTCCCGTAGCTTAATTGCTAACTGCGCTCGAGCCTTAGTAAGGGTTAATGAACGAATTTCCTTCCAATTTTGGACTAAGAAACGACTCTTTCGTCTTTGCAGAGAATAGTTTATTCCGTTACTCTTAATCCGATGTAACTCTTGCAAACTCAACCCCTGCTCACTTAACCGATAATTGAGCAACGTAATCTGTTGGCTAATCTGCCGCCAGTCATCCGCAATCGAACTGAGTAACTGCTCGATCTGCTTCTTCGTTAATCGCGGCTTATTTCCCGCCTTCAACTGTTCAACTAAAGTTCGTAGTTCATGTTCATCGGTTTCGTACAATGGTAAATTAACCCTACTCAAAAGCTGACATCTTTGGAATAACACCGTGCTCTCACGATTTTTGAATCCGCCATGCTGACAGGCAAAGTCAAATAGTTCTTGAGGAAATCGCCGACCAGAAGAATATTCTAAGAGGATACTGTCCATATATAGGTGAACCTCGTTAACTCCCCGCTGAATCTCCTTCGCAACCGCGGTAGGAATACTGGCATGTTGTTGAAAATGGGTAATTCCTAAATAAAGCCGCCGCCCAGTCGAGCGCGAACGAAGGATAAACTGATTCTTTAACCGCCGTCCACAATCACAATAGAGGTTCTCACCTTTGTGATCATGGGATTGTTGGTACCATGGATCAATTGCAATCCCGATAAGCTGCCAATCAGTGTTCCTTAGATAATGACGAGTATGAAATTTAGAAAGCATCGTAAAGCGAGTAAACTCACTCAGGGCTTCAATCTGTTCAGCTGTTAATTCCCGTAGTATTTCATGACGACGCTGGGCCGTTAATGTTACAAGCTTTTCCATACTGTCTCTCCCAATTTAAAAGTACCTATCAAGGATAGGCGAACATTTGTTCAAAATCAACTATTTAAAGCAAAAAGATCAGCTCAGTCAATTAACTAAGCTGATCTAATATTGTGTTTCACTGCAACACAGTCGAGATCTGCTCGCCAGGAACTTGCTAGAGCTAACAAACTCCCTCCCAGATGCTTTCAGCATCCAGTCGGGAGAAATTGTTAGCTTTCCGCAAGTTCTTTGCTGGCTCGCACTCTATGCTCGTGACTTGTACGATCCATCAGTCGTGTTGATGATAAGCTTGTCACCGTTCTTGATAAAGGCAGGAACGTTAACAACTAAACCAGTAGTCATAGTAGCTGGCTTACCACCACCATCAATAGTGGCACCCTTGATCATTGGTTGGGTATCAGCAACTTCAAGTTCAACAGTGGTTGGTAATTCGATACCAACGATTTCACCGTCAACAAAGTTAACAGTAACCTTCATGTTTTCAACCAAGTACTTCTTATCATCGCCTAATTGGCTAGCAGAAACTTCGTATTGGTCGTAGTTTTCCATATCCATGAATACAGAAGCATCGCCTTGGTCATAAAGGTATTGTGCTTGACGCTTGTCAACAGTAACTTGTTCAACCTTTTCGGATGGACGCATAGTAGTGTGAACAATGGAACCAGTCCGTACGTCTTGGATGTCCATTTGCATCAAAGTGTTACCCTTACCTGGCTTGTGGTGGTTGATTTGGAGAACCCGGAGCAACTTGCCACCGCGTTCAAAAACCATCCCTTTTTTCAGATCGATTGTTTGAATCATAACTAAAAACTCCTTCATGTATTTTTGAACTACGCTCCCGCAATGGGAGTATGATCAGGGATCGCGTTGATCCCGTCCTCATGGCTTCGTTCGTAAATTTGCTCATAAAGCATTCACAACTTATTGTATCACACCTCTTGAGCCAATTTAGCGAAAATCACGAAATAGTCTTAAGCGTCCGCAACTTTTGTCCAATTCAACAATAGTGATGAAGTAACAACTGAAACCGAGCTAAATGCCATTGCCAAGGCGGCAAATTCTGGACTCAGGCTTAAACCAACCGCAACAAATACCCCGGCTGCAATTGGAATCCCGATAACGTTATAGATTAATGCCCAGAAAAGATTGAGCTTAATCCGACTAAATGTCTTCTGGCTGATTGATAATGCCCGGACAACACCACGCAAATCGTTTTGAATAAGCACAATGTCACCCGATTCGATTGCAATATCGGTCCCGGATCCCATGGCAATTCCAACATCAGCCATCGTTAACGCTGGTGCATCATTAATTCCGTCACCGACAAAGGCAACTTTTTGGCCGTCCTTTTGCAATGACTCAATAGCAGCTGATTTCTGGTTTGGCATCACTCCAGCAATCACGTCATCAATCCCAACCTGCTTGGCGATTGCTTGGGCAACTTCTTCGTTGTCACCAGTGATCATCACTGTCCGTAATCCACGAGCTTTCAGTTGATCAATTGCTTCGGCCGAACTTTCCTTCGGGGTATCCTGAATGGCAATTAAACCGATCACCTGATCACCGAGGCCAACATAAATCACCGTCTTCGCTTGACTCTGTAGCTGACTTGCCTGGTCTTCCAATTTCTGGTCAATCTTCTTGGCTAGTTTAGGACTACCAACAAATCCCAATTGTCCGTTGATTGTTGCGGTAACTCCTCGACCTTGGATTGCCTTAAAATCAGCAACCTCTTCAGGCTTAATCTTCAGTTTCTGACTACGATCAACAATTGCCTTTGCTAACGGGTGTTCTGAGGCAGCTTCAAGGCTAGCAGCAACTTTAAGTACTTGCTGTTCATCCCCCACAACATCAGTCACCGTTGGCTTACCAACCGTGATTGTTCCGGTCTTATCAAACGCAATCGTCCGAACATCATTAATCTCTTCAAGTGCTTCACCGTTCTTAATCAATACCCCCATCTTAGCTGCACGGCCGGTTCCGACCATTAAAGCAGTTGGGGTTGCAAGTCCCAGCGCACACGGGCAGGCAATCACGATTACCGCCACGGCAAAGAGCATCGCGTTGACCATCGTTGCACCAAGGAAGACATACCAGATTAGGAAAGTCAGAATTGCAATAATCAATACAGCAGGAACAAAGATCCCCGAAATCTTATCGGTTAAATTTTGGATCGGTGCATGACTTGTTTGGGCTTTCTTAACCATTTCCACAATCTGGGCAAGGACGGTTTCATTACCAACCTTCGTGGCCCGAAATTCGATTGATCCGTCACCGTTAATCGTTGAACCAATAACGTTATCACCAGTCTGTTTACTTACTGGCATACTTTCACCAGTCACCATTGATTCATCAACCGTAGTAGTACCTTTAACCACTACCCCGTCAACCGCGATCTTCTCTCCAGGCTTAACCTGAATAACATCGCCCTTTTTGACTTGATCTAATGGTACCTGAACGAACTTACCATCACGAAGGACACTCGCTTCTTTAACCTGTAAATCTAACAGTTTCTTCAGAGCGTTTGAAGCGTTATTGTGCATCCGCTCTTCCATCGTGTCCCCAAGCAACACGAATACGGCAATAAAAGCCGCACTTTCAAAGTAAACCGGTCGATTAGTAACCATCGCGAAAATACTATAAAAGTAGGCAATTCCGGTCCCAATGGCTACCAATGTATTCATGTTAGCATGGTGATTCTTAAAAGCAGCCCACGCGCTCGTCCAGTATGGCACAGCAGCAATCAACATTACCAGAGTAGTTGTAATTAAAGCGATCCAATTATATCCGGGCATCATCCAATGAAATGGCATTGCCAACATCTGGATGATCATTGGAATGATTAAGACAAATGAAATCCAAAAACGCTGGATACTAGAAAGCTTCATTACTTAACGACCACCTTTCCGTGGAACATGTCCATCCCACAGGCAAAGTTGTATTCACCGGCCTTGTCCGTTGGAATGTTAATTGAGGTTACCTTCTGCTTAGTTAGGTCCTTATCAACACCCAACTTGTCAAACACAACATGGGATAAGCATGCTGTTCCATCCTTCATTTCAAAGTTAACGGTTGCTGGAACACCCTTCTTCAAAACAACCCGTTCAGGAGAATAGCCACCATGAACTACGATATTAGCGGTTTGTTGCTGGTTATTAACTTGAGCCTTTGCACTACTCTCAGTGTGCTTACCAAAGAACCACCAAATAATTCCCACGATCAAAGCAATTGCAACAATTAAAGCAATAATTTTTACCATAATAATTTCCTCCAATTTATCGTTTACGAATGTAATCTATAATTCTATTATAGGATTAGATTTACATTTGTCAACAGTAAACTATTGGTACAGTAGCCGAATGGTTTTTCGGTCATTCTTGGTGATTCCGGTACGAATGTTTCGGGGAACCATCACGCTATGTTCGTACTCAGGAGCGTGGGCTAACCCTAAAGCATGGCCTAGCTCATGTTGAGCAACTTCACTCCGGAAATTTTCATTAGTGTAGTCTAACTGGTACGGATCAAGAATCGAGGTTGCCTTATATAATTCATGGGTGTCAGGATCGTACTCTGTCTTGGTTTCACCTAATTGGGACGTTTGGTAGCCAACCCCAGTATTCGTATTGTGGGCTGAAAGGTCACTGTCGGTCGCGATGATATTGGCCTTCTCCTCATCTTTTGTCCACTTAATCTTAATTACCTTAACCCGATTCCACTTCTTTACCGCGCTCCGGAAAGCCGCCTTTAGCTGCGGATCAGTGGTTCGCATGTAGATCAAGATTTTCTTTTTCCGCCAACGAATTCCTTCGAGAGGTGTCGGTGTATCTCGTGGAATTGCTAATTTTTGCCTACTTGGCGTCTGTGATGAATCGTTAAAACTAAAGTCAGTTGAACTGCTATCTTCAGCATCCTGACCAAAATAATTTGTCGGTAGGGACGAACTATCATCAGCTTGAACTGAGTGATCAACCACTCCAACAGCAATAATCGCTAATAGGATTAATAAATATCGACGCATCGGCTCCCCCTCCTTTCTCTGCCCGATTTTAAAAATCGTCCTTCAATTCGTCAAGAATAAGGTCCTGATAAATTGAAAGACGGTTCCAATTATTTAATGATATTTTTGTTAATCAATGACAACGTATGACTTAATTACTTGACGATCAGCCATTGCTTTGTAAGCATCTTGAATTTGATCAAGGGTAAAACTCTTCGTAAAGACCTTTCCCGGATTGATTTCGCCATCAAGAACGGCCTTGAGAAGGACAGCCTTGTCGTAAGTAGTAACAGAGGCTGGGCCACCGGCAACGATCGTGTTTTTGTAGAATGGGGTAGTCATATCTTGTTTTGGAGTGTGTGGCAAGCCAACACGACCAACGATGGCACCTGGACGACCAACCTTCATTGCGGTATCAGTTGATTGTTCAGTCCCAACACATTCAAGAACGGCATCTGCACCATCACCATGGGTCAATTTCATAATCTTCTTAACGGCTTCGTCACCACGATCAGCAACGTTATCGGTAGCTCCGAATTCCTTAGCCAGTGCCTCACGGTCAGCGTGACGACTTGTTGAGATAATCTTCTTTGCCCCACGCATCTTAGCAGCGGTAATTGCACAAAGGCCAACAGCACCGTCACCCATAACAACAACGGTATCGCCAGCCTTAACGTTAGCAACCCGGGCAGCATGATAACCAGTAGCCATTACATCAGCAAGGGTTAACAATGACTTCAGTATCCCTTCACTGTAGTCACTTGGTTGGCCTGGCACTTTAACGAGTGACCATTGACCATGAACGAACCGGTAGTATTCGCCTTGAACACCGTTACTGAAGTTATCGTCATGGTCCTCACAAGAGCCATCAAATCCAGCACGACAAGCAGCACAGTGACCACAACCATGAGTAAATGGTGCAATTACGAAATCACCAGGCTTGACGGTGGTAATATCATCCCCAACTTCTTCAACAATTGCCAATGCTTCATGACCAGAGTTCTCTTCGCCACCCTTTAGTGGGTTAATCCCCCGAAAGTACCAGAGGTCAGAACCACAAACACAGGTCCGCACAATCTTCAAAATCACGTCATCTGAAGCTTGAATGGTTGGCTTATCAACGTCCTTCAATTCCATTTGACCTGCTTTGGCAAAAAACGCTTTTTTCATTTTAACTACTCCTTCCAATTACCAATCTACCCTAATTATAGGACTTCTTGCCGCTAAGCAGAAATGCTTAGTTACTATCGACTAATATTCACTAAACGAATACTAAATGCCGATTAAGTCCTTAAACATAAAGAAGATGATCGGAATTAACAATGCCGGCAAGAGGTTCAACGTTTTGAGATCACGAATCTTTAGCAAATCAATTCCCGTTGTTGCAATCAGAAATCCCCCAACGATTGAAATTTCCGTAATCAACGGACCAGAGAAAAACGTCGCCGAAAGAAACTTTGCTACTAGGTAGATACTCCCCTGCCAACACAACAGGACTGGTGCACAAAGGAGCATTCCCCAGCCAAAACTTGCACCGAAAACCATCGCGGTCACTAAATCTAACATTGCATTGGTCATCAACATGGTCTGATCGCCCTTAACTGCCGCCATTACTGGTCCCACAATCGACAGGGCACCAATGCAGTACAGCAAAAGGCCAGTCGCCAGTCCCTTTCCTAACTGTGACTTACCACCACAACGCTTAACTAACCGATCGAAGTGTTGCACCACGTTCCAAGACAAGCACCGATTGCTAAACTCACGATGAACATCACGGGGTATTGACTCTTGGATAAGCCATTAACAACGTACTCCATTCCGATCCCCAGTGCCGCCAATCCCATAGCGGTAAACAATGCTTCTTCATATTTCTTTTGTAATCCGCCCTTTATTAGGCAGCCAATCGTTGTTCCAACTAAAATTGCACAAACATTTGTCAGTGTTCCAATCATTATCTCTCAACCATATTCTTCAATCTTATTCTGTAATCGGGTACTTAGCTGTTAACTCACTTACACCTTGAGCGACCTCTTTGCGAACATTCTCATCATCCGCGTTGTTTAATAACTTAATGATCAAGTCAGCCACTTGGCGAACGTCTTCTTCCTTGAAGCCACGACTTGTGACCGCTGGTGTTCCAATTCGCAAACCACTGGTAACAAATGGGCTTCGCTGGTCGTTCGGAATTGACTCCTTATTAGTTGTAATATGAACGCTATCTAGCAGATCCTGCGCATCCTTACCGGTAATTCCGGTCTTGGTGATATCAATAACCATTAAGTGGTTGTCGGTACCACCAGATACAACCCTGATCGTGTCAGACTGATTAAATTCATCTGCCATCGCCGCAGCATTCTTAACCACTTGGTTGATGTAATCCTTAAATTGTGGCTGAAGATCTTCATAGAATGCCTGAGCTTTCCCGGCAATCACGTGTTCTAGCGGACCACCCTGAGTTCCTGGGAAGAGGGCTGAATTAATCTTCTTACCAATTTCTGGTGACTTAGAAAGAATCATCCCACCACGAGGGCCACGGAGAGTCTTGTGAGTAGTCGTTGTCACAACGTCTGCAATTGGCACCGGACTCGGGTGAGCACCCGTAGCTACCAATCCAGCAATGTGGGCCATATCAACCATTAAGTAGGCCCCAACTTCATCCGCAATTTCACGGAACTTTTGCCAATCAATAATCCGACTGTATGCTGAAGCACCGGCAATAATCAGACTTGGGTTGATCTCAAGTGCTAACTGTTCGATCTGATCGAAGTCTAGTTCTTCGGTCTTAGGATTCAAACTATAACTATATGATTCATAAACCTTACCGGAGAAGTTTACCTTAGATCCATGAGTCAAATGTCCACCAGCATCCATTCCCATTCCGAGGATCTTGTCCCCTGGTTTAAGGAGTGCCTGATAAACCGCCATGTTAGCTTGTGAGCCTGAGTGGGGTTGAACATTTGCATATTCGGCATTAAAGAGCTTCTTTGCGTAGTCAATTGCCAGTTGTTCGACTTGGTCAATGTACTGACAACCACCATAGTACCGTTTGCCAGGGTAACCTTCAGCATACTTGTTGGTTAATACAGAACCCTGTGCTTCACGGACTTCCTTAGATACGATATTCTCAGAAGCAATCAGCTCAATTGTATCCTGCTGTCGTTGCTCCTCATTTTTAATTGCTGCCCATAATTCTGGTGACTTTCCTGCATAATCCATCAAGATCACTCCTTAACAAACCCAGTGTAACTATAACTAGATTAATTATAGCAAAAAGGACTAATAGCTGTAGAGGATAACTATTAGTCACTTAAATTAGATTCAGTTTTACTTTGGTACCACCGCGGTTGGGTTATCCTTAGTTAGGTGGAATACTTGACTTGGTTCAACGCCAAAGTAGTGGTTGATTAACTTGCTTAATTCATCCATTGCCTCGTTCGCCCGCTTGATTTGTTCTGGGTTAATCGCCTCAATTACGGCAACAATATTTTGCGAGTCTTGGGTTAACATCGTCCGTTGAGCATCACGCCAGTTCAAGCAACGGCAGACAGCACCATCGTTATCATAGTACATTACTTCGCCTTCGAGAGCTGGTTCATCCTTATCGGCACCAACAGGTTGGAATGCTTCACCACCCTTAGCAATCCCCAGGTGCATGTCACCAGCGATCTTATCCCGGTCTTCAATTCCTACTGGAACACCATAGGTCATTGAAACACTGTTGTAAACGTCAACCATTGGATCAATTGGATCGAATGTCCGTCCCTGATTAACTCGCTTCAATAATGCTTCAACAGATGCTCGTGCACCCTTCTTTTTCTTAAATTGTTGGTATGCTTTACGCCATTGATCAATTACTGGGTTCAAACGGAATGTTTCGTTTGTCAGGAACTTCTGTGCTTCCTCAGTAGCATTGTGAAGTAACTTTCGCCGTTCGGCAATGTTCTCATCATTATCGTGGTTATCAATTCCGCTTGCGTACAAAATATTTACTTGAGCATCTGGAAAAAGATCCCAGAAGCCTTGATCGACTGTTACTTGCTCCATCGTCATTTGCTCCTTTGATTAATACTTTCTCTTACCACCGTGCTTAACGAACTTCCAATCAGCATCAATGTTTTGCCGGATTCGCACCAAGTAGTCATGAACCTGTTGAGCCTCTTCTGGAGTAAATCCTTCTAAAGCCACGTCATTTGAATGCGAATTTTCCCGGATAATGAATGAATATATCTCTTTACCCTTTTCGGTAACGTAAAGATGCTTAATTTTCTTATTATCCGGGTCGTTTTCCCGGTAAACATAATCCTGCTTTTCCAGTCGTCGCACGGCTCGGGCTAGTGTTGTCCGATCGACCTTTATCAGATTAGCAAGCTGCTCTGCAATAATCCCTGGATGTTCGTAGATTCGTACTACATAGAGGAACTGAAGGTTAGATAAATTAATATCCTTAAATTCAATGTTGGAAATTGAATCAAGCGCTCGCTCAATCATTCCAACTTCACGCAAAATGTCAATCATGATAAATATCTCCTTACTTCATTTATTATATCCCCTTTTGTTGCAGATGCAACAAAAAACTGAAATGAGGTGAAAAATCGGCTCGCCAGGAACTTACTAGAGGTTCTACTGCGACCAAGTCAAAATATGTTCACAGGAAAGCCCCTATAGACAACAACCTCCCTCCCAGATACTTCCAGCATCCAGTCGGGAGAAATTGTTGTCTTACGGGCCTTCTTTACCTGCTCACACTCTTTTAAAAAAACAGACTAAGATTAGTAGTGAAGTTTTTAATCGACGGATTAAGAATTTCACTGCTTTTGTTTTAAAAGTAGTTATTCGAAGTTGACATGTCGCAAAGTACTTTGACACTTGATGTCGGAATAAAAAGTGGCAACTTCATTTTCTTTTCATAATCTGTTTTGAGTCTGTTGACTTCAAAGTCGCGTAAAGAAAATTAGAAACGGAAAGAACGATTGAACTTCATGAGGAGATGGAAATAGGATGCGGTGTGTATTTGGAATTGATGTTAGTAAGGATTCAATTAGTGTAGCGATTATTATTGACCGGACAATGTTCCGTGAAACGAAGCTACCCTTAAACCGTGATGGCTTCGTTAAACTAGAAGAGGCTTTGTCGTCATTTAATAATCCAGAGGTTGTCTTTGAGGCAACTGGCGTTTATTCACGGCGCCTTCAACGATTTCTTGATGACATGGGACAAGACTATACTTGTCTTAACCCGTTAGTGGCCAAGAAACAATTAGATGGACTCAGGCCTTACAAAACTGACCGTAATGATGCCCGACATCTTGCCGAAACCCAATTTATTATGAACCGTGCAGTAACGTACAAAATTAATTCCACATACCGTAAGTTAATGGACTTTAGTCGGTTCTATCAAGAGGTTAGTAAGGATGTTGCGACGCATAAGAACCGTCTTCACCGGTCATTACAACTGGTCTTCCCCGAACTTGAGCACGTCTTAAGTAATACTAACAACGAACTTTATTGGACCATTGTGAAGTATTTTTCTCGACCAACCAAGGTCACCCAAGAATATTCATTCAGTGAGCTAGTAGACACGATCCTAA
This sequence comes from Limosilactobacillus sp., assembly GCF_022651205.1. GTDB lineage: Bacteria > Bacillota > Bacilli > Lactobacillales > Lactobacillaceae > Limosilactobacillus. The sequence goes on along the minus strand of NZ_JALCQI010000001.1, from coordinate 195,206 downwards.
GCGGAACGAACAAGAAGATTTCCCGGGCAAGAGCGGAACAAGTCGCTCACAGCCTTTATACGGCGGCTAACCTTTCTTATTCAGCCGTTGATGACGATTCACCGGTCTACCAACAGGTCGCCCACCTCGTTAAACAAATTCAGGAAGAAACTCAGCTCAAGGCTGAAATCACGGAAAAGATGATCGCAATTGCCAAGGAGCTGCCCGAATATAATGAATTACTCAGTATTCCTGGACTAGGTGCCCGAACCGTCGTCTCTCTAATCGGGGAACTTGGTGATATTCGACGGTTCAAGAGCAGTAACGCCTTAAACGCCTTTATTGGGATCGATCTGAGGCACTATGAATCTGGTGAGTACGTCGCCAACGATCACATTAGTAAGCGAGGTAATCCGGTCGCTAGGAAAATTCTGTTCAAATCAATCCAGAACATTGCCTCGGCAGCCCATTATCACCCGAATCACATTAATGATTACTACCAACGACGAAAGGCAGAAAGCGACCAACGAGGGACAAAGAAGGTCGCAATCGCAGCTATTCACCGACTACTTCGCACCATTTACCATCTCGTCATAAACAACCAATTTTACGACTATTCATTAGCTAAGAAATAATCCGCGAATTGATTCATATCTTTGGTTCAGTCCACTGTTTAAGTTTCAGTCAACAATGGGCTTTTTTGTCGTGGGCTCATTTTAGTAATTTTATTGATAATTAATCCATTTAAACCAAAGAAAAGTGGAACTACCAACATAAAAACGAGGAATGTCGGTAATTCCACTTGACTAAGCGTAGAAATAAGTAGATCTCGCGGAAAGTTAAAGAGATTCTTAATCTGATAAGGGGTTCATTAATTTTTCTGAGATTTACCGAAATAAGTACCGAAACATGTTAAGATTTGGCTACCATGAACCCGTTTTATATTGTGAGGTGAAATTATGCTGACAAAATATCAATTCTCGGCTCATGGGCCGAAAAAATGTAACACAGAACTTCAGGAATGCAGCCTAATTTTTCTATCAAAGGCTAGCCAAGAAGAATTAAACCAGGTAGCTCAAACATTCGATATTGATCCACTGACGTTTGATTACTGCTCATCCCCCGAAGAAGTTTCCCGCTACCACCTGATCGCAAGCAATATCCTGCACGATGCTCATATTCTAGTGATCTATGACTTCAACGCCGAAAAAGAAAAGATTGAAGGCCAATTAACACCAGTCATCCTAATCTTTAACCAAGATCACTTAATCGTATGTACGGATAAAGCTGATACCTGCCAAGCTCAACTGGAGGAAGGCAACTCGCAGATCACTGACTTTATCGTTAGCTACATTCTTAAATGCCAGCAAAACCTAATGAATGCCCTATTGAAATATAAGCCGGAGATTGATCGACTTGATGCCGCAGCTCAAAAATCCTTCGGTAATGATGAATTACGCCACCTGACTAATCTGACCAGAAAGTTAGTCTTCTTTGAGCACACAATGAATGACCAGGCAGAAACGGTCAAGGCACTTCTTCAAGAACCTTGGCTTAAAGAGCTTAAGGAGGCGGATCTTCCTTTCAGACTGGACATTCAGCAACGGCGGCTCACTAAAGCAATCCATGTTTTCCGTGATCTTCTCGAATCCATCAGTGGTTTATTTACGGAAATGATGAATTCAAGTTTAAACAAACTGATGAAATTCCTTGATTCGGCCGGACTTGTGATCGCCACAGCCGCCCTCGTCTCCGGCTTTATGGGCATGAACGTCGGTGGTCTCCCCTGGAAAAGCACCCAAGCCGGCTTCTGGCTCACCCTTGCTATTTCCGCATTACTTGCAATTATCATTGCAATCTATTTAAGGAGAAAAGAATATTAGAGTGTGAGCAGGTAAAGAAGGCCCGTAAGACAACAATTTCTCCCGACTGGATGCTGAAAGGGGAGTTTGTTGTCTATAGGGGCTTCCCTGCGAACGCGTTTTGGCTATGTCGCATTAGAGCAAGTCCCTGGTGAGCAGATCTCAGCTGCAAAAGAGACCGGAACACTCTCCGGCCTCTTTTGTGTCTTAATTATCTACTTTTCCGTACTGTCTTTTTGTTAAACAAGCGATATACCGCCTTGGCCGCTACGGTTTGAACAATCAATACTGCAGCCGACCGAATTAAGTTTTGTTGCCACTTTCTCATTCTGATTCAACCTCCTTCATATTGTTAGTTGCTTACTACTGTGCAATCACCATCGAGACGCAGCTCATATCCAAGGTGTTCCGGATCCGTATCATCTTTGATATAAACAGTTCCTCGCTTGACAAATCCCATCCCTTCGCCAAGTTTCTGCATTGGGATGTTTTTAGCATGGGTGTCATAGCGGAAATTCCGAACACCCTGAAGGTAACCAACAGTAAGGAGGTTCGACAAGAAAAGGCTCCCTAAATGTTGATCGCCAGCATTTTGGTCAATCGTCAACCGATGAATAATCGCGTAAGGCTCATCCGGTGCCGCCCATTGACCATCCGTAATTTCGTCATAATTCTTTTCCGCTAAGAGTTGGAGAACTGCTGTCCCGACAATTTGGTTGCCATTAACCAAAACCCAGCTATAGCCACGGTCGATGTCATTCCGCATCGTCTTTACTTCCGGGTGACCATCCTGCCATTGTGGATTATCCTGATCTCGTAAAACCTGCTTTGCGTCTTCAATTAACATTGCGATTTGCGGTAAATCAGCTGTCTGTGCTCTTCGAATATAAATTGCCATTATTCATCCCCTCTTTCTAAAAAGGGCGGCCTGCTTTTGCTAGGATGTAAAACAAGTCGCCAGTTATTTGATAAGAGGATCATAGCATGAGTACCATGAAGATTATGTGAAGTTAGTCCTAACTCTTTTTTAATAAAATTAAAATTAGAACTTGATTAATTAAAATGAGAGTGGTTTAATAAAAGCATCATCAAACGAAAGGAACTTCCATAATGATTCAATCTTCATTAACCACAACCTCATATTATCGCAACTATGCTTATTATGCGTAATGTCCGTCCATTAGGTGCGGACAATGACGTTCGTACCTAAGCAGGGTTGTTTTTAATGAAGCCTTTGCTAGGTGCATCAATCTGGCAAAGTGGTTTTTCCTAATTTAATATTTCTTTGGAAAGCACTAACTAGATTGACTATCTGAGCGTTATTTGGTTAGTGCTTTTTTGTATTAAATAAGGAGAAATATCATGAAACTTTTTACAAAATCTACCGATAAGCCCGAACCCGTCTTTAGCTTTGGTGAAAGTTTAGCCGTCCTTTGTGCCATTCTTTGCATCCTTGGCTACTTAATTATTTTCAAGCGTCAGGAACCCCAAGCGCCACTATTTATTTCGTTTGTCCTCCTCACAATCTACGGTCACCTTCGTGGATTCCGCTGGAAGACGGTTATGGACGGAATGCGGAGCGGCTTGCGTGCCGGCGTTGATCCGTTAATTATCTTCCTCTCAATTGGGGTCCTGATTGCTACCTGGATCTTCTCCGGAACCATTCCGACAATCATGTACTTTGGTTTTGAAATCATTTCGGTTAAGTTCTTCCTCCCAACTGTTTTCATCGTTTGTACTCTTGTCGGGATTGCTTGCGGAAGCTCATTCACGACCGTTTCAACAATGGGAATCGCCTTTGTTGGGATTGGGGCAACCCTTCACATCAATCCAGGACTAACAGCTGGGGTAATTGTTTCTGGTGCCTTTTGTGGTTCAAACGTTTCTCCACTTTCAGGAACGACTAACCTAGCAGCCAGTGTTGGTAATATCAGTATCTACAAGCACATCAAGTCATTGCTGATTACCGATATTCCTGCATGGGCAATCTGCCTTGTTCTCTACACCTTCCTTGGTCTCAACTCCAAGAACGTCAGTCTAGCAGCTGTTCACCAAATGATGCATGGTCTAGCAAATGGTTTCTGGATTTCCGGCTGGGCATTGCTACCAGTTCTTCTGTTAATCATCCTTGCTGTCTTCCAAGTTCCAGCAATTCCTTCACTCGGTCTCGGCTCCCTCTTTGCGGTTCTCCTTGGTTGGATTCACGCTCCGCAAACAAGTATTTCAACAATTACCCACACAATTATGAATGGTTTCGTTTCCCATACCGGTAATAAGACGATTGATACCCTTCTTTCCAAAGGTGGGATCTCTAGCATGCTTACTTCACTAGCACTAATCCTCTTCGCCCTTGCCCTCGGTGGCCTATTAATTAAGCTTAATATCATTAGCACAATCATTAACCACTTGGCAGGGATCGTGAAGACACCCGGTCGCTTAACGTTTGCAACCGTCCTAACTTGTATCGGGGTCAACTTAATGGTCGGTGAACACTACCTTGCAATCATTCTTCCCGGACAGTCATTCCTCCATGCTGCTGATAAGTTGGGGATGGCTCGGGAACAACTAACAAGGGTCCTTAACGATGCCGGTGCCGCAGTCAATGCAATTGTTCCGTGGAGTGTTTCCGGAGTCTTCATCGCTACAACCTTGCAAATTAACCCATTTGCCTTCATTCCATGGGCCTTCTTCCCATTCCTCGTTACAATCTTAAGCATTATTGCGGGAATTCTCGTTAAGGTTCCTGCTAAAGATGGCCAAGCCAGTAAGTTAGTGACGGATTAACATCTTGTAATTTAAAGCACCTTATAATTACTCTAATAATTGTAAGATGCTTTTTCATACTTACTACCATAAATCATAATGTTGCCAACTAATTCCACGAAAATTATCATTAATGCAAAAGGTCGTTTGAAGGGTAACAGTCGTAATCTACAGAATTTAGTTCGGTTAATGCGCGGTGACCCGATTACGGGAAACAAGCATTTTGATTATGCACAAAAGAAGATCAAAGAAATCAATGATGACCCAAAAAGGAGGGCGCTGATTATGGATTATGAGGCGAAACTGCTTGAACGTGAACAATTAGGAGAACAACAAAAAGCGATCAAAATAACTAAAAGCACTATTGAGCAGCTAAAGGCCACTGGTTACGATGGCAAAATGACATTCGCATTCATTAAGAAATTAGATACCGGGTTAAGCGATGATGCGCTTCTTCGGTTGGTGGACAAATATTACAAGTAAAACAAAAGACGACTCTCAATGTTCAAATTGAACATCGAAAGTCGCCTTTTTATTTGGATTAAATTCTAAAATTTAATCACTGCTTTTTCTTCTTCCGTAATCCCGTAAAGCCAAAGATACTTGCAAGACCTGCGAAGAGGAACCCAAGAGTGACTGCCTTTTCGTTAGCGGTGTTACCGGTTTGTGGTAATTGCTTAGTTTTGTCATGGGTACCGTTAGTGTGGTGGGCAATTTGAGAAGAAATTGAATTGTCATTTGCAATATGACCAGGAGTGACGTTGCTATGTCCTGGAACATTGCCACCTTCACCTGGTTTACCAGTATTGTCACCATTATTTTCTGGGTGATCTGGTGTTACCGGTTGGTTAGGATTATCTGGATGATCGGGATTTACCGGTTGATCTGGATTATCTGGGTGGTCCGGATGATCAGAACCTTCAGACACAACCTTAATGGTAATGGCACCATTTTCAATCTTAATCTCTGTTGGTAATTCTTGACCAGCAGCTAGCTTGTAACCAGCTGGAACAGTAAGTTCTACCGGAATGATCTGACCAAGGTTGCCACTGTAATCTTGGCTAGCAACTACCTTACCAGATTCATCAACGAATTGAACCTTTTCGGTAGCTGTTTCAGGCACCGGTGGAATTACGGGATTACGCTTATAGTAAATATTAATCGTAACGGGAACAGTCCGAATATTTACCACTTCAGCAGCTACACTAGCTGGTTCGGCAGTATAATCAGAAACCGTCTTCGGAATAAAGACATTCCATTTACCGGTTGTCCAATCATTATTCCATTTAATCTCATTAGTAACTAGATCTTTTGTTCCGGTCTGCTCCAAGGTTACGATTTGTTTCGTAGTCTTGGTTGCTCCGGATGGAAGGTACTCGATGATTGTCCGGGTAATATCCTTAGTTTGACTAGCCGACGTTGTCTTGTGCTTCAAGTAAACATAGTAGTTGCCAACATAGTAATTACCATCACTTGAAAGTGTGCCTGAAGTTGGGAATTCTCCTAATTCAATTTGTCCAGCTAGAACGTAATGAGCGCCAGCGTAGTTCCACTTATCTGATACATTATTAAAGCTAAATGAATTACCAGGAATACCGTTAACCGTTTGATCATGATTAAGAGGCGTGCCACTAGTAGGTGTCCATTCACTAGCAGGAGCAGTTACATCGTTTACATCGCGATAGTGAATTACTACTTGTGAAGCTGGTGTAATGGTGTAGGTACCAATTTGATTTGGTCTCTGCGTACCATTTGGCGTAATTGTCCAATTGTAATTCTTATCGCTAGTCAAAGAATTATCAGTTAAGACAACGTAGTAAGTACCAGCATTCTTTACTGTGGCCTTATGACCGTCAGCATCAACAATCTCATATTGTCCTGCTGCTAGATCATATTTGACACCATTGATGGTAATTGAGTACTTGCTACCATCGAGACTAGTAGTCTCTTGATTATCAAAGACTCTACTATCAGAACCAGCCAGTACAATCGTACCGTCAGCCTTATTGATCGTGTACTTATAAGCATCAGCAACTGCATCAAAGCTATAATTGCTGTTAGCATCTTGCAATGTCTTCAAACCGTCCGCATTAAGCTTAATCGTGTAGTCACCAGCATCAGTTGGAGCTACATGAGCATCACTTAACTTACCAAGGTCATCATTACCCTTGTACCAATCGAAGTCAGTGGCAGTTAGGCTATCAGTCTTGAAGTTCTGATCGCCAATTAATCCGCTAGCACTTAAAGCGGCTTTAACAGTATCAACACTGACAGCAGCAGGTTGACTGTTATAAGTCTTATCACCTGAACCGCCTTGGGTAACAGTAATTGCAACCGGAGTGATTGTCAGGTATGCGTTGCCAGATACAGCAGTTGGAATATTAACGTTGCTTACGTCATTAAGACCTTTACCTGCGATGCCATCAATGAATGCTTTCAAGTGAGCTTTACCAGTGTCACTTAAGTTGAATGACAACTTGTAAGCATTCTTACCAACATTCACTGGTGTGGATCCGGCATCCCAAGTGTAATCGCCAGCTTGCAAAGTATAATCATGCTCGCCAGTCTTGCCTGGAATCGTAACCGTAACCTTGATCGTGCTGCCATTGCCGTTAAGATCGGAGGGCTCGGCAGGTTGGCCATCATACTGCATCGTTGCATTACCGCCTAATTCAGCGGTAGCCGTTGCAGCGTTGATGACATACTTAGCACTATCTGTGATTTCACTATACGTTGCTGGCCAAACAACATTGCCGTTCTCACCGTTGGCATCCTTAATATGATCAAAACCAGCTTGACTCAAGGAAACATGATACTCACCGACACCAGTTGGCACAGAAGTTGACCAGTTACTGCCATCAGTTGAGAATTGCAAATCACCAGCTTGCAAAGTATAGCTTGGAGTAAATCCATCAACTTTAGTAGTTGTCCCTAGAGTTAATTGATAGTTCTGGTAGTAATCTGGGTCACTATCACCAAAAGTAATCGTATGCGTATTAGCTAATTTAATCGTACCCTTGGCAGTATTAATTACATAACCATACTCATTTTGCTGATCATTAATTGATAGCTTGTAGTTCTTATTTTTATTTTGAAGAGCAGTTAAGCCATCAGCCTTCAGCTTGATCGTGTAATTACCATGATCAGTTGGCGCCTCATCAAGCTTAGTTGTGCCTTTGTACCAATCAAAGTCACTAGCAGTTAAGCCAGATAGATCTAAGTGAGCATCATGACCAACTAAATTAGTAGCTGAAATCTTGTCCTTCAATTGACCAAGCGGCGTCTCAGCTTGCTTGCCATTGTAAGTTACAGATTCTGAGCCATCTAATGAAACGCTAGATGTTCTTTGATTAATGTCAAATTGAGCACTACCAGTTAAATTATCAGCACTAAGAGTAACATTGCCCTTCCAAGTTGAATCACCAGCGATTGCAGCTTGTAAGCCTGCTAAAACCTTATCCTTATTAAGTTGGAACGTGTAAGTACCGTGATCAGTTGGAGCTACATGACCTGCAGTGTCCCAAGTGTAATCGCCATTCTTTAAAGTGTAGCTAATGGTCTTGTCACTATTCGGAATAGCAATCGTAACTGTGATGTTGCCATTCGTGCCAGCATACAAGTCATCCCGTGAAACAGCTGAGCCATTGTAGTTACGATTATTTTGACCAGTTAAGGTTGCTGTAGCAGTAGCCTTGTTAATTTGCAGCGTACCAAAGGTGTTAGCTTGGGTTATAGCGTAGTTGCTGCCTAATTTATCCTTGATCTTGCCTAAACCAAGATCAGTTAAAACAATGTGGTAAGTGCCGTTAGCATTAATTGCTTGGGTTCCTTTACCAGCTGCATTAACAATCTTAAAGTCGCCCGAATCTAAGGTGACACCAGTCAGGCTAGCAAGGGCTCCATTTTGGTTATCCGCAGCTCTAGAAATTGAAACCGTGACACTGTTATTGCCGTCAGCATTGTAGGCAACATTCTGAGCAGAATCATTGTAAGTTTCGGTTTGTGTACCACTTACACTAACAACATTCTTAGAAGCTGTAATCTTGTATTCAACATAGGAAGCCTTTGGATCGTAATTCCACGTGAAGTTAGAATCAAGAGCCTTGAACTTCGCTAAACCATGACCATTCAGAACAATGCGGTAGTTCCCAACATTCACTGGTGACTGTCTCAGAATATTGCTATTTTTGTCAGCAAATAAGAAATCATCTGTACTTAACCGCACATTGTTGCTGCCAGCTGGCAAGGTAATCAACGGGTCACCAGCCGCTACAGAATTGGTGATTCCAGCTGGAATCTCAACTTTTTCCCCATAAGTGACCGTGACTTGCGCGTGATTAATCGTAATATTGGCAACGTTCTTGATGTAGCTGACATTCACCGTCTGATCCTTGCTGTCGGGGCTAACAGTCTCACTTACTACCTTCGTGACAGCCTGACCGTTAATGACTGCCGTATAACCCCGCTTAGTAAGATCATATTCGTCCCATGTCCCGGTCGGAATACCGTCTGGGTCACTTGAATTGTGGTTCCAAACGTTGTCGCCAATGACATTTTTGTAAGCATCACCACCAATAATTGCACCGAAAACGATGCCGGTATCATCAAGGTTAATATAAGCCATTCTGTTAAAAGTAACCGTCTGGGTAACCGGGTCTTCACCAGCAATCTTGATGGTTCTAGTGATGGTCCGCTGTAAATCAGCGTTCGGTACATAGTAAGTCGTCAAATTATTCTTGTAGTACCAATCATCAGCGGAATCAGTAAAGGCAGTCGCGGTGGTTTCACCATCCAATGTAACCTTTGGTGCACCAGAAGTAACGGAATGGCGACCTATATCTTGCCGAAGGCTTACAACCGTATATCCCGAAAGGTCTGGTGCAGTAATACCCCAACTGCCACCATTTTCAATATTGTGCCAGAGACCTTGACCTGAAATGACCGTAAAGCCAGGGGTGGACTGGTCGCCACCATCCTTGTTCCAAGTCCAATCATAAGTTACTTGCCAATTTTTCGGATCACTACTCTTATTCGTGACCACTTCAGTTGGTGTTCCTTGGTACCACACCTTAATCTGGGCGTATGATTGTTTAGTGCCGTTTGGCAGAGTAATAACATCCGCATCCGTATAAGTGCCGTTATCGTACTTCTTAAAGGACTTCGTTACTAATCTACCTTCATCCTTAACTTCAGCATAGTAAACCGTGTGAACCGGCCGGGCTTCGTAAACCGGTGCCTCATCCGTATAAGCAACAGAATTATCGCCCTCTGTCGAAGTTCCGCGACCTGCATAAGTTGGGAAAACAAACTGGTTAGCAGGAACATTAGATTGCGTTCCATCTTTGTTGATTTCCCAGTCGCCCTTTGTAATTGCTGTATATCCAGTAACATCAGGGTTCTTAACCGAAACATTGGCCCAATTCTGTGGCAGTGTCCAGTCACCATGAACAGCCTTGTAGCCGTGGGTAAAGCCATCATCGTTCTTACTCTGATCCCAGAGCCAGTTACCATCTGTGACCTGTCCTGTAACTTCATCCTTCTTGTTAGTCCGTTTGTATGCCACTTCCAGAACGGCATCAGCGGCGGCCTTTTGACCAGCCTTGTCACCGTTAGCATAGATATAATGGACCGTTGCCGTTCTGGTAGCCGTTTCTTGAACATCGTCAATCTTGTGGGCCAGTTGAATTTTCACAATAGGAGCATTACTTGTTGGCTTATACGACGTCGGCAACGTTTGTCCCGTCGCCAACACATATTTATCGGGAATGGTTAATGCTCGAGTAATTGTATTCTCCTCATTGATCGTCATTCCCTGCGTGACAGGCCTGCCAATCACCGTGTCGTTGTTATCGTGATCGACAAATTCAAAGGTCACCTTCGACTTAATCGTGTAGTTGAGCTGCCCGCCAATACTCTTCAGGTAAGCCACACCATACTTAGGATTATCTTTTTGCAGCGTTTGAATCAATTTGGCCTGATCCTTTGGTGTCAGAGTGTAAGAGCCGGCATTAGTATGACTAGCGTCGTTCCACTTAAAGTCGGCGGTGGTGATGTCGGCAATATCCAAAGTTTTCTGGCTGTTATCTACCATATCAGTACCAGTAATGGTAATTGGCTTGTCATTGCCAAATGTCCCTGGCTGACCATCGTAAGTCTTGCCATCTGAGCCAGAAATCGTAACATCTTTTAGCTTGTGAACCACATGAATAACGAAAGTCTGACCTGCTAGTGCTGCTGGGTCTTTTGCCACGTTAGGGAACCACCACTGTGTATTTGGATCAGTAAATGACTGACCCCTATTAGAGGTAACAACATTAGGATTGCTTTTGGGTTCACCGGTAATTTTTACTGATTGATAATCCCCATGATTCTTAATCTCGGCACTAAAATTATCCCAGAAGTCGCCATCTGATTTAGAGTAGTCTTTACTATAAAGTTCGTTTCCGGTCGTGTCATCTTGCACCTTAATGGTAAAACGTACTTCTTGATACGAAATCGTAATCGTAACTGGCTTACTGTTAAAAGTTACTGTTTCTTTATTAATTGACTTAATTTGAGAACTCTGCCCATCAATTTCTTGGGTAATTTTAAGCAGATAACCCGCTTGCGTTGGAACATTAAATGCATCCCAGGTGCCGTTCTTCCATTCACCATAACTTACCTTGCCCGTTGTCTTATCAACAGAATGAGTTCTTGAAACTAGGCCTTTTTGAGTAGTAGTTACGGTTCCAGAGGGCAATTTATTAATAATTGTTCTGGTAATTGTCTTTGATATAGGCTGAGCAGCCTTTAGATAGACATTATAATTACCAACATAATAATTGCCATCAGGCGTAGTAGTACCACTTGTTGGGTACTTGGTAACACTATTTTGACCAACAAATTTCCAACCAACTTGATCATAATTCCATTTGTTAGAAAGAGAATCTAAGCTAAATGGATCTCCACCTTTACCGACAAAATTTTCAATTTGACTAGCAATTTCAGTACCATCAGTTGGCTGCCACTCAGTACCTGTCTTTTCTTTACCTGTAACATCATAGTAACGAACTACAACTTTAGAAGCAGGGGTAATATGATAATCTAATTCAGTATGAATATTCCCCAAATTATTTGGATAAATATAACTAATACCATACTCCGAATTATTCTTCTGAAGAATATCAATAATAGCTTTCTTGGTTGCATTGTCCTTAAAGTCAAGCTTATAGTTACCAGCTTCAGATGGTGCATCATGTGCAGCGTCAGTATTCCAAACAAAATCATTAATTGAAATATCTTTTGATACTAATTTGATATCTTTTTTACCAGTAGCCGCATCAGTACCAGTAATAGTAATTGGCTTGTCACTACCAAATGTCCCTGGCTGACCATCGTAAGTCTTGCCATCTGAGCCCTTGATGGTAACATCCTTCAGCTTGTGAACCACATGAATCATAATCGTTGAACCAGCCAAGTCATACTTATTCGCATCTGAGTCACAGTAATAGTTTGGAATCCACCAGCGGGTATCTGGTTGATTTAAATCCTTCTTTTGATCACCAGTAATCTTGACGCCGTAAGGAACTCCAGTGACACCAATACTTTGATAATTATCAGCATGATAGTTGCTCGGCACAATAGTTACATACCCAATTGTGTTACTGAACTCCCATTCATACCCATCAGGGAATAATAATTGATTAGTCGTGTTATCCCAGACATTAATCTTAAACTGGGCTTTTTTATAGTTTACTGTTACTGCTTCAGGTTGAGAATCTGCCGTCACAGTGATTTGTGAAACCTGGTTACCGTTAGTGCCCACTACCCGAGAGACATAGCCAGCAAAATTCTTTGGCGTAAAGCCGTTAATTTGCGCTGGGTCCCAAGTAATATCGCTAACCAGCTTTTTCGTTACTAGATCATAAGTGGCTTTCCCGGTCAGGTGAACAGTTTGTGTTCTTTGAGCTGCTGGAATCTGGTTGACTTGCTCGGAAGTTAAGCCAGTGTAATTAATCGTCCGGCTAATATCTTTATTTAAAGACTTCTTCACATCCTCTGGAAGGCCTGCTGTGTTGCCGTCAACCTGTTTGGTTTGGTGAACCAGGTGAATCTGAACCGTCACTTGACCACCTGTTGGGTCATGCGTCAGCGTAGCCTGATTACCTGTTTGCGTGATAGTTAGACCTGGATTTTGAGCTAATTGATAGTTCGCTGGAATAGTGAACTTAACTTGATCGCTTTTATCAAGAATCCCTCCCTGAGTTGAACCAACTTGGCTCCCATGATCATCATCGTCAATAAGCTGAACGGTAACCGCAGTTTTAGCATATGTCGCTTGTGCATAGTTAACTAAATGATTATTGTGACCAGTTAAATCATTAACTGGATCCTTAGAGATTAGCTTCAAAGCACAATTATTGTCATCAACATACTGTTGAACCTTATGCTCAACCATGTCTTGGTAGCTCTTCATAGCAGCAGTCGCGTCACTTGCCGTACCTGCATTATAAACTACCGGCACAGAAATAGTCCCTATTTGGGTTCCTGGAGTACCATATGCATTGTTTGCATTATTAATTTTAATTTTATGATTATTTTTGTTGCTAGATAGGAGTGTGTAAAGAGCGCCACTCGCGAAAATAATTGGCTGATTTGCTTGAGTAAGTCCCCAAGCACTTAACTTATCAGCGGTCATTGTCGAATTATTACCAAGATAGACCACCGTCTTTATATTCTTGATGACGTCTGAAGCTTTATTCACCTTACTAAAGTCCCACTTAGAAAAATCAAGATATTGAGGACTCGAACCAGTAAATAAAGCATTCATATTGGTAACGCTACCGGTGTTCCAATTAGCGATCCCACTGGCATCAACTAATGCACCCTCATTAGCAAACATTGCTTCAAAATTAGTCACTTTACTGGTATCCCAGTTCTCTAAGCCATGATAATTAATAAGGCCTGTACCATTAAACGCACGATCGATATCCGTCGCACTGCTAGTATTCCAATTAGCTAATGCGCCAAGATCAGTTAATTTGTAGGCACTAGCAAAAAGCGAGCCAAAATTTTGCACATTGCCAGTCTTCCAGTTAGCCAATGCACTGATATCAGTCAATTTATCATCGTTCTCAAAAAGAGAGTTCATATTGGTAACATGACTGACATCCCAGCTTTCCAGCCCATGAAGATTGGTAAATTTAATATTTGCAAAGGCGGTTGATAGGTTTTGCAGACTACTTGTTTTCCAATTGCTCAGCGCTGAAATATCGACATTATTGCTAGTATTCTCTTCATTAAAGATATTGTTCATGTCGGTAACTTTTCGAACATCCCAATTTTCCAAGCCGGCTAAAGTATGCAAACTATTCATACCTCGGAATGTTTCTGTCATACTTGTGACATTAGAAACATCCCAACCACTGATGCCAGTCAAGGATGATAGCTTAGGAGCCGCATGAAAAGTCTTTTTCATCGAGGTTACGCTACTGGTATCCAAGTTATTGGCGTCTAACTTTTCCAAATTACTATTATTTTCAAAAGTCGAATCTAAGTTATCACTTACCAGCTTAACTTTCTTGTCACCGGTCTTGCTAAAGGCAATCGTCGTGGCATTCTTTGCCAAGCCTTTCAGTAAATCATTAGAAATCGCCACTTGAGGGTTATTAGTTGATTGATTAGCTGCCTCAAAGTCGGCTTCATTAGGGACAATAATATGAGCTTGGTCACCGGTGTATTTAGTTAATTGATAGTAACTAGTTCCATTGAATGTCGCAGTCTGCCCAGTCCATTTAGATGTATCCAGTGTACCCCACGTAGCAGAATTATAGCCGCCATTGGTAGTGCCTGAAGAATCAACAGCATGATGGGTTACGGGCACTGGAATATTTGATTTAGCAGATTGCTTGTCACTTGATTGTTTTTTAGTAACGGATCCTGCGCTAGAAGTGGTCTGGGTCGTTGCACTAGCTGGTATTTCTGATGCGGGCTTGGCTGAATTTACCGCAGAATTATCCTGTTCACTTGCCGATGCTGGTTGAGTTGACTCCGGTTTACTAGTAACAGCACTGATAGCATCACTGTCTGTCTGACCTGATGCAGCCTTGGTAACAGTTGATGTTGCTGACTTGTCAGCTGGTTGTTGAGTTTGTGAAGTTGGCTGTGCTGAAGTATTAGCGTTATCAGTACTCTTAGTGGTACTTTTAGTTAATGACACACTAGAATTAGCTACTAGTGATTTTCCCGTTGTGGAGCTTCCTTCGACTTCTTCAACATGAGGCTTGATCTCATCTGGCTGCTTATCAGCTTGGGCAACATTCATTACAGCGGATGCACCAAAAGCAAACATAAAGGTGGCACAAGCAGTAAGCCACTGTTTCTTGGCCTTATACAGTTTGAAATTCTTTCTTTCTGGAACCATTCTCCGTTGTTGATTGTTCTTACCCATTATTAATCCTCCCCACTCTTCAATTAATTATTTTTCATTATATCGCTTTCATTTATACACATTAAATTGTATCATCATTTTCGTTATTGAAATAGCAATATTAGCAAACGAATCATTGATGGACAAATATTACCAATAAGGCAAAGACGACTCTCAATATTCAAATTGAACATCGAAAGTCGCCTTTTTTATTTGGGTTAAATTCTAATCACTACTTTTTCTTCTTCCGTAATCCCGTAAGGCCAAAGATACTTGCAAGACCCGCGAAGAGGAAGCCAAGAGTTGCTGCCTTTTCGTTGTTAGTGTTACCAGTCTGTGGTAATTGGTTTGTCTTGTTATGGTTTCCGTTGGCGTGATGGTTAATTTGAGAAGAAATTGAATTGTCATTTGCAATATGACCAGGATTTGCATTGCCGTGTCCCGGAACATTGCCACCTTCACCTGGTTTACCAGCATTATCACCATTATTTTCTGGGTGATCTGGTGTTACCGGTTGGTTAGGATTATCTGGATGATCGGGATTTACCGGTTGGTCTGGGTTTACTGGATGATCCGGATTTACTGGTTGGTCTGGGTGGTCCGGATGATCAGAACCTTCAGTCACAACCTTAATGGTAATGACACCATTTTCAATCTTAATCTCTGTTGGTAATTCTTGACCAGCAGCTAGCTTGTAACCAGCTGGAACAGTAAGTTCTACTGGAATAGTCTGACCAAGGTCACCACTGTAATCTTGGCTAGCAACCACATTCCCAGATTCATCAACGAATTGAACCTTTTCGGTAGCCGTTTCAGGTACCGGTGGAATTACTATACGTTGAACCTTTACGATAACAGTTGGAATTCCATTAGCAGTTGCGATAACTGTCTTTGGAATGTCCTGACCTGGGATGATTTCCCAACCTGCTGGTGCGACTGGATCAACATTGATTTGCTCATCAGTCTTGCCAGAAAGTGGCGTCGAAGTAATTTCTTTGCCATCTTTATCTTGGTAGGAGATCTTACCTGTTTGCTCATTTGGAGCGTAAGTAATCTTGACTGTCTTATCCTTGGTTTCACCAGTTACCTTTTCAGCAGCTACACTAGTTGGATCAGCATTATAACCAGGAACCTCATCTGGAGTAAATGCACTCCATTCACCTGTCTTCCAATCATTATTCCACTTGGTCTTGCCAGTTACTAAGTCTTTAATTCCGGTTTCCGTTAAGGTAACTGTTTGCGTCTTAGTCTTGCTTGTGCCAAATGGGAATTTTTCAATGATTGTTCGAGTAACATCCCTTGTTTGACTGGTACGAGTGGTCTTGTGCTTCAAGTGAATCTTAGTAATACCAGCCGCAATGGTTACTTTCTTTGGTACATCACCAACAGGCTCATAGTTTGCCGGAATTTCTGGAGTAAATGTAACTTCACTACCTTCCGTTCCTTCAACTACTTGCGTACTAATAAGTCGACCATTTTCGTCATCATCAACATACTGAATTACTTGTTGATTTTCTTGAGGCTGTGAGATTGCCTTGTAAGTGATCTTTACCGTAGAATTCTGCGTCTTATCAGTTACAGTTTCTTCAGGTACATCACTAATACTTGCAGTATAACCATCAGGTACTTCTGGAACATATTCAGCGAGCGTAGCAGTTGTCCAAGGATCCCAAGTTTCCACATTAGTTACTAGATCAAGTACACCCTTATGAGTAATTGTTACCTTTTGTGTTATCGTCTTGGTACCACTTGGCAACTCATCAATAATCGTCCGGGTGACTGTCTTAGAATCACTAATATCTTGAGTCTTATGCTTTAGAGCAATGGTAGTAATACCGCCCTTAATCATAATCGTTGACGGTAACTTGCCAACTGGCTCGTAGTTTGCTGGAACCTCTGGAGTAAAGTCAATTTGACTGTCCTCAGTTCCCGTAACTGTTTGAGCACTAATTAACCGGTCACCTTCATCAGCATCAACATAGTGAATTACCTGTTGACCCTGCTCTGGTTCTGGCACTGCCTTGTAAGTAATAGTAATTGAACTATTCTTACTATCTGGCGTTACAACTTCATTAGCTACAACTTTATCTGCTACTAAACCATTAAACTGTTTTGGTGTAAAGCCAACAAATGTAAATTGACCATCACCCGGTGTCCAACTACCAGGAACCGTCTTTCCAGTTACCAGATCAGTCTTAACCGTCCGACTGAATTCAACGGTTTGCTTCTTTTGACTATCTGGAATTTGTGATAATTGATCAGGAATTAAACCTTCATAGTTAATTGTCCGAGTAACATCTTTTGTTTGAGTATCTTGCTTAGTCTTGTGAACTAACTTGATGTACAAATGTTGCTCTAGCGAAGTACCGAATGTGTAATCTCCAGGTAAAGTTTGGCCTTGAGCTAATTCGTACTTATTCGGAATCGTTAAGCCAAGATTGTTAATTGTTGAATCAGCGACACCGGTCTTGGTAATCGTCTTACCGACCTGCTTGTTGTTCTCATCAGCGTCTTGGAACTCAATCGTTAAGGTAGCATCTAATTCAAACTCGGCAGTTGAAGAAATCTTCAAGTCATAGTTTGGATTTGCCTTGATCAACTTCTGCATCGAGGCTGGCGTTAATGAAATCAAGTAAGTACCAGATTGGTTTGGCGTGCTTGCAAATTCGTACTCTAAGCCATCCGGAACAGTTACGCCCGCTGGCACATCAAGGTGGTAATTACCAGCATTGATCTTAGCAGTAGTTTCTTGTTCAAAGCCAGCGATCTTAACCTTAGCTTCTGCTGGACTAATTACATAGGTAATCCGACCACTTTCACTAAGCTGGTAGTTTGGATTATCCGCCTGAAGCTGATCTAACCCGGCCTTAGTCAAACGAATATAGTAAGTGCCTGCATCAGTTGGGGCATCAATCTTATTACCTTGAGCGTCAACCCATTCGTAGTCGCCAGCAGTTAAACCAGTGGTGTTCAGGCCTTGACCATTGATAAGGCCTTCAGCAGTCAAACTACCCTTATCAGGATTAATTACTGCCGGTTGACCATCGTAAGTCTTGTCATCGTTACCACTAAGCGTGACGTTAGCTACCTTTGGATTAATCTTGAAACTTGCAGAGCCTTGCAGCGAATCAGCATCTAACGTTACGTTGCCATTACCAGCATACTTATCAAGTGCTGCTTGTAAGTTAGCCAAACCTTGGTCACTTAACTTAATGGTGTAATTACCAACCTTCGCCGCATTATGCCCTATCGTGTAGTCACCGGATTGAAGTTGGTAAGTATCGCTGTCAGTGCTACCTGGGAAGGCAAACTTAACCTCGATGTTTCCATCGGTGCTATTCAGATCAGCCAATGAAATGTCTTGACCATCATAAGTCTTGGAATTCTGACCACTCAACGTTGCCGTACCAGCGACTGCGTTAATCGTGTAAGTGAATTCACCAGTAAATGCATCGTTTGCAAAGCTGTAATTTGGATTATCACGCTTGATTTGTGCAATTGCACCATCATTAAGCTTCAAGTAGTAAGTACCAGCATTCGTTGGCTCACCGGTCATGATGGTGTAAGTGCCATTGGCATTCTTAGTATACCAAGTGTAGTCACTAGCGGTTACACCAGTGTGGTTCAGGTTCTCACCAGTAACAAAACCAGTTGAGTTCCAGCTTACCTGAACATCGGCAGCTGATGTGGACTTACCATCGTAATCACGACTTGCAGAATTGCCAATCGTAACTGTTGCCGGAGCTGGCTTAATGTCGTAATTAATGACACCCTGAGCGGCATCGAAGCTGTAGTTTGGATTCTTCTGCTTCAATGTATCAAGGAAGCTATCCTTTAGCCGTGCTTGGTAGGAGCCAACATTCACTGAAGCATTCTCCAGCTTCTTGCCAGCTGCACTGTACCAGTCAAAGTCATCGGCAGTTAAACCGGTATCAACTAATGGCGTTCCTTCAAGCGTGCCATCAGCCTTAATTGTCAAGCCATTCACATCAAGATTTGCCCCTTGACCGTTGTAAACCTTGCTTTGATCATCACCAGAAATTGTAACATTGCTAATTTCCTTTGGCGTAATCGTAAAGCTTGCTTGGCCAGTCAGATCATTAGTTGAAATCGTAACGTTAGCAACGCCATCTTGACCAGTCCCTGCTAACTCTTTCAGACGATCTTGCAAGTGTTGCAGAATCTGATCTTGATCCAAGTTAATGGTGTACGTCCCGACATTCGTTGGCGCACTGCCATTCACCCATGTATAGTCGCCTTCTTGCAACGTGTAAGTACTTTGCTCAGTACTACCTGGGTAAGTAAAGTGAACTAAGATTTGACCATTACTATTAAGCTCTGGCGTCGTTACCGCAAGACCATTAAAGATCTTTTCGTTTGAACCGCTTAAGTCAGCCTGAGCAGTCGCTGCAGTAATCATGTAATGCGCTTTTGGCGTAAAGGTCCACTTGTAATTGTCACCATTATTGCCGGTTAAGTTCTTTAGCTTGCTTTGCCCATTTGCTGACAACTCAACTTGATAAGTACCAACATTAGTAGCATCCCCGACAATTTGTAAATCATCAGCTGCTAAAGTCAAAGTTTGCGATTGCCCATCTGGGGAGTAAACAACAACTGAATACCCAAGATTGTATTTAGTTGGATTCAGTTCACTAGCTACTGTTTCTTTAGCGTCATAAGTCTTGCCATCATTACCGGTCAAAGTTACAGTAACTTCACCTTGCTTAACCGTTAACGTACCGTGAGTAGTTACATCAACAGCATCTTGTGGATAAGCGTAATTAGTCCCTAACTTGGTCTTAATGTGAGCTAACCCTTGAGCAGATAATGCTACCTGGTAAGGCCCAACATTTCCTGGCGTTTGGTTGAAGACTAAGTCACCAGGTTGAGCTTGATAAGTCAAGGTTGAACCATTTTCGGTCTTCACGGTTAACGTATAATCATTTACTTGTGGATCTTCCTTAATCGTGGTTAACCAGTCTGTTGAGCCATAGTCAACGGACTTTTCACCGCCAACAGTAATCGTCACTGGCATCTGGTCAACGATGAAGTTAGCACGTGCGTCACTAGCTTGCGTCCAATCATAGTTCGTTGATCCAGTAAGCTTTTGCAGCTTCTGCAATCCCTTAGCGGATAACTTAACTTGGTAAGTACCAACATCCCCTGGTGTAGTGACAAATTCAAGATCATCATTACTTAACTGAACATCAGTATAAATCTGCTTAGTCGTTGTTTCCGTTGCGCCTTCCGGTTTAACCGGTGCCGTGATAGAAAGGGTGTAGCCATTGTCTCCATACTTAATTTCTGGAGTTTCACCATCAACGTACTTCACATGTTCAGCACCATTAATCATTACCGTAGTGGTTGCTGGTGTAATAACATAGCTGGCTGGCTCATGACTAGCCTCGACATCGCTATCGCTAACACTACTATTGCTGCTCCTAAGCAGTGCCATTACAGCCCTACCAATATTGCCAGAGAAGTCATAGTCTGGGAATAATTGACGCAGTTCATCAGTTAAGTGCTTCGAAATCTTAACCTGGTAAGAACCGACATTAGTTGGAAGACTACCATCTGGATAGCCATCAACGTAAAGGTCACCAGCTTGCCAAGTAACGTTCTTCGTATTAGGTTGACCATTAACATAAAGGACACCGTTTTGCCAAGTAATCTTTGGCTTGGCGCTGCTCTCGAGCCAATTACTAAAGTCTAACGTATAAGCACTCGGATCAAATGGTAAGTAGGTTCCATAAACAGTCGTCTGGTTACCAGTTAAAGTTAACTCAGCCCTGTGTTCATAGATGTAGTAATCTCCATGATTCTTTGACTGACTAATTGTGTAATTACTTGCACCAGAGAGTGCTTTAATCTTTTCAAGTGCAGCAACGGTTAAACGAACTTGATATGGTGTACCTGTTACTGATGTACCGTCTACATTTTTACCAACATTCGCATGAACTGCAGGTTGACCATCAGCATCGACAATCTCAAAGTCAGCTGGAGTTAAGTTAAATTGACCTAAACCAGTCGGTTCTTTATCTGAATTGCCCCAAACTAGTTTGATATCGCCAGCATCAATTTGAGCTTGGGTAAGCTTTGCCGGTTGATTATCAAAGACCTTTGAAGCACTACCAGCAACCGTAATTACTAATTCAGCTGGATCAACAATATAGTTAATCTGACCAGTGATCGTGCTCTTGCCATCCTTAACAAAAGTGTAGTTCGTGTTGGCATCAGCAAATTTCTTTTCACCTTGAGCATTCAACTTCAAGATATAGTGACCAGCGTTCGTTGGCGCAGAAATCGGATTACCATCCTTATCAAACCAATCAAAGTCTGCACTCGTAAATTCTGGAATTGTTAAGCCCGCAACATTGTGGAAACCAAAGTTGTTCTTTACATCTGCCTTTGTTGGATCAAATTTAACCTGATTACCATCGTAAGTCGACTTTTCGTCACCATACAGTTGAACGTTCTCAGCGACTGCTTGCTTAATTTCAAAGTCAGCAGTACCAGCCTTGTCAGCGGTCGTGATCAAAGCAACATTGCCTTCACCAACAGCTTGGTTAATCTGCTTTTGAATATTATTAATTCCAGCAGCAGTTAACTTAATCGTGTAAGTACCAACGTTCTTTGGTGCTTGACCATCAATGGTTTGCCATACATAGTCGCCAGCTTTTAATTCAAAAGTCTGTGGCAAGTTAGAAATGCCAGTACCACTAATGACAACCTTAATTGTCGAACCATCAGCATACAAGTCAGCTGTCGTTACTGCCGAGCCAGTATAGGTCATGGAGTTGCTACCGCTAAGTTCAGTTGTAACTTTGGCCTGAGTAATAGTGTAAGTACCAGTACCAGCTGAAGCATCGGTTGGCCATTCTACATTAGCACTATTAATAGCCTTAATGTGATTCCAACCAGCTTGTGATAAGCGAACATCGTATTTACCAGCATTAACTGGAGCTTCAGTTACCCAATGACCGTTGACATTAAATTCAAGGTCACCAGCAACTAGTGAGTAGCTTGAAGCATTTGGTTCATCTAATGCTACATGGTACTTGCTCAAGTAATCTGCAATCGGATTACCAGTATAGGCTTGACTAGGATCACCCGTTAACTTAGCACTAGCCTGGTATTTATTAATCTTTAAAGTACCAAAAGCAGTTTGATCAACGGATATTTCGTAATTCTTACCAAGAGCCTGTTTGATCTTAGCTAAACCGGCGTCAGTTAAAGCAACCTTGTAGCTGTTAACATTCTTAGCCGGACCATTGACAATCTTGAAGTCATCTGAATCAAGGTGAACATTGGTCAAACTTGCTAAAGCACCAGCATTATTGCCAGCAGCCTTGGCGATTGAAACTGTGACGCTGTTATCACCATTAGCTTTGTAAACAACGTTATATGGTGAACCCTTATAAGTCTCAGTTTGTATGCCGCCAACACTAACGACATTCTTTGAAGCGGTAATTGTAAAGTTAGCCGTACCTGAAATGGCATTATCAGCGAACTTCACATTGCTTTGACTATTTTGACCAGTTCCAGCTAGTGACTTAATGTAGTTTTCAACATTAGTAACACCAGTAGTAGTTAAGGTAATCGTGTAGTCATCCGCATCAGTAGCGTTGCCACTAATGGTGTAGTCGTTTTGCTTCAAAGTGTAAGTTTGACCATTTACACCTGGGAAGTTCAAGCTAACCTTGATGTCGCCGTTGTTATTTAATTGTCCGGTTGTAATTGCACTACCGTCGTAAACCTTGCTGTTAGAACCACTTAAAGTTCCAGTAGCGTCAGCTTGTGTAATCGTGTAAACGCCTAAACCAGTATTACTCAACTTGAAGTTAGGATTCTCTGCTTGCAAGTGGGCAAAAGCAGTATCCGTTAACTTCACGTAGTAAGTACCGACGTTCTTTGGATTATCAGTTAAAGGATTACCTTCTTCATCAACCCATTGGTAGCTGCCACCAGTAATGCCATCCATGTTAAGGACAACAGGTTGACCATCAACATTCGCCGTAATTTGGAACTTGCCTGAATCAATCTGGTTAGTTACTTGAGCATCGTAAACCTTACTGTAATTACCTTCAGTAACGTTAACTAATTCAGCATTGGTTTCAAGTGGCGTAATGGTGTAGTTAGCTGTCCCAGTGATTGCACCGTTAGCGAACTTCACGTTGCTTACACCGTTTTGACCTTTACCAACTGCTTGTTCAATGATCTTTTGCACAGCATCAGCTTTAATTGTGATGGTGTAAGGTTGAGTATTAGCAGCGGTTGGAGCTTGACCGTTTAGCGTGTTCCAAGTAAAGTCATCAGCCGTTAAATTAACCGTAGTTGAGTAATTGCTATTGCCATCCTTTGGATAATGCAAAGTCAAAGTGATGTTATTGTGATCATCACTGACATTCAAATCATCGACTGTGACAGCTTGACCGTTGTATGGACGAGTACCACTACCGGCAAGCGTAGCCGAAGCATCAGCTTGATTAATGGTAAAGGTACCATTGCCCGTGTTCTTCAAAATGAAGTTTGAGTTGTTTGCTTGCAATTTAGTTAAACCAGCATCAGTCAACTTGATTTGGTAAGTACCAACATCCTTTGGTGCCTGGCCGTCAACCCAAGCAAAGTCAGCTGAGGTTAAGCCGGCTGCATCAAGGTTAACGGTTTGACCATTCACGGTTATCGTGAACTTGAACTTGCTTGCATCAATTGAACTAGGAGCCGCACCATTGTACGTCATCTCGTAGTTACCAGTTTCGGCATTTGCCATGACGGAATCGTCTTCTAGCTTCTTAATGATATAAGTAGCGTCACTAGTGATCGTTGACTTGCCGTCTTGCGTCCAAACAATACTATTGTTGCCAAACTGATCCTTAATGTTGTCTTCGCCTTGGGTACTTAGGCGTACTTGGTAGGTATCAGCATTAATTGGCATTTTCTTTGTCCAAGTATTACCGCCATCGCTTGAGAATTCAACATCCCCAGCTTGAAGCTTGTAAGTACCTGATGAAGCGGTTGGACCATTTACTACGACGTGAATGCCCTTAGTTAAATCAGCGTTAGTAATTGCGCTGCCGTTGTAAGTGCTGGAGCCATTACCAGTTAATTTGGCAGTGGCAACCGCACCGTAAGTAACTTTAACTATCGTATTCTTAGTTTTATTTGTTACGGTAACTTTACCTAAATCAGCAGCAGTCCCGGCAGTCCAGGTTTGACCACCGTCAGTACTTACTTCAATGCTCCGGCTATACCCAGGAATCTCGCCACCTTGATCAGTGGCAGTCCATGAACCAGTATTCCAGTCGCCAAAATCAAAACCATTCAACACACGTTTAGCCGTTCTCGTTAAAGTTGCACTTCCTGCAGGGTAAGTTTCTGTTTCAGTTTCACCTGGTTTAGTGACTTCAATCGTGCGCTTCTTTTCTTGTTGAACTTGATCATCTCTAAGATAGAAGATTGTTTGTGAACTTGCCTTTTGACCTTCACCTTGAGCAGTAAAGGCAGTATTAAGATCACCCACTAAATTAAAGACTGCAGTATCATATCCGCCATCAATAACATTGGTCTGGTTAGTTCCATTAGGCAAATCAGTTGAATGATATTCCTTACCATCCTTTGTAATGTTTACAGGAAAAGCATTTCTAATACTACTATTGCTTGACCAGTCCCAACTTCCGACTTGATTACTATATTCTTTTGGATCATTTATAGCATATGCTGTTGTCCAATTGTCAGCATACTTAATCGTAAAGTGAGTTGGATCAGTCGAGCCATTAGTAGCAAAACTAACTAAATCTTTCTTAAGGTGAACATCAATGTGAGATGGCGCTTGTAGTTCTTCACCAGGAGTACCATCATCATTAACTGCTCTATAGTACTCAGTAATTGTTCTACTCTCTGTCTTATTTTGGACGTAGTAGATGGTATGATCTTTCTTTTGACCGTAACTCGTTGCTGTGTCGGTTAAAGCGTCTTTACCATCAAAGTTGAATTCAGCAGCATTCTGATTATCAGTCCAGTCACCAGAATCTGTAGCAGTGTAGCCATCATTGGTTGGAACAGTTACTGTGGCAGTGCCGTTATTAATGGTCCATTGACCTTGATGGAAATCAGAAATTCCATTTTTGTAATTAGCATTATTGAACTTATTATCAAATTTCCAATCAGTGTAGGTATCTTTCTTAGTTACATCATCATGGGTCTTCTCACGAGTGTACATAAAAGTAGCTGTTGCATTAGGATTTGCACTTTGCCCAGCATAGTTACCATTAGCATAAATATAATGAACAGTCGCCGTTCTTTCCTGCTGCTCTTGCGTTACCGTAGTTTTATGCTTCAAGTTAATGGTCATCGTTGCATCACATAGCTTAGACTCAACTTCTAAAGTTTTATCCCATTTACAATTTGGAATCCACCAAGTAGCATTTTCTTTACTAAAAGGATCCCAATAACTGGCAGCTAAAGTTACACCTTCTGGCACACCAGAAGCCGAAACTGACTCATAATCGTTTACATTAACACCGGCCGGAAGATGAAGTTGTGATGTCACATCATGATATCCACCATTCCAATTGTCAGCTATCTCAACTGTACCTAAATCCTTCTTTGAATCTTCATCATGGAAAGTAATATAGAAGTGCATCTTCTGGTGAATTAGCACATTAACAGTGATTGGATTCTTAGTAAATTCAGCTAAAGTATATGACGTTGGAATTGAAGTACCAGATGCTAGTTCGTAGCCGTTCGGCACCTGCATCCTGAAATTAAGGTTAGCTTGGACTCCAGGAATAAACTCTTGTGAATAAGTTGGAATATTCTCAATTGGCGCATCATTGTGATATTGATCAACGAACTGGAATTTAACCTTCTGGGCAACATTAACCGTATCTTTTAATTCGTAATAACTGCCTTGATCGTCAGTCTTAGCACCGATTGTTCCCTTTGGTACATAGACCTTAATCGTTACATTCTGCTTGCCACTAGCTAAACTGCCATCAGTATTAGTCTGTAACCCTGACAAAGAATAAGTTGGCGTGTAACTAGCATCACCCTTAGTAATCGTAGAAACTTTCCCCGATTGACCACTTGCAGTATAAGCTTGATAGTTAATTGCATTGCCGTTAGCCTTAGTTAAAATGCCGCCTTGGTTTACACCATTAGCAATACTACCGGTTTGACCATCATAACGATTACCATTAGTGAAGAAGTCCTTCACATTAGAAAGGGATGTCCTAGGAATAACATTAACGTAAACCTTAATCGTCTGGTCCAAGCCACTTTCCGTGTAATGAACCTTGATTTCACCTTCGTTGGTTTGCGTGCTATTAGGTGTAGTTACCCATTCTGGCGTATCGTGTGCTGCCCAGTCCGTTGGCAAATTAAGGACAGATGAAGCGCTAGGAATATCAGTGGTCCCCTCAAGAACAGTAATCGTCCGCAGACCATTGACCGCTACATCACACTTTGCTGGATCGGTCGTAATAGTGGCATCCTTACCTGTAATTGGATTGCCATTTTCATCAACGGTTGGGTAAGTGGCGGTAATAGTAACTGTATTGTAAGAACCAGGGACTGTCCATTTAGGCTCATTAGCAATGTACTGGAAAGTCGTCCCTTCTGGAAAAACATCTAAGTTAGTAACCAAATCTTTGGCTGTTAACTTGGTACCGTAATCAACCGTCTCATTCTTTAACTTAACTTTTGCACGCGAAACAACCGTAATGTTTTTGACAGTATAAGTACTACCAGATGGTAGCGTGATTTTAACATCACCAGTTCTGGTTTCACCGGCTTTATCTAGTACCAACTTCTTGGCCCCATCTTTACCAGCCCATTCAAACTTGGTCCCTTCAGGCCATTGCCCTTCTGGAAGCTTATTTCCATTAGCATCGGTAAATTGGTTGGGCTTGGTAACACCATAGCCACGCTGTGGATCAGCTGGATTCTTAACGAGGGTCGACAAAACTTGGTTATCAGCTTCCATAATCGGGCCGTTACTAATATCAACTACATCTGGGGTACCTTGTGCTATTGATGGCTGAAGTGGTGTAATTGTTGCACTGGCGTTAGTCCATTGAGCATGCATGCCTTCTTGATAAGTGGCTTTATTAGTATTATTTAATTTAGCATACCATTTGTTAACTTGGTCATTAAAGCCTGGTAAAGCATTTATATTCCCTACACCAGTGAAAACATTTGGCTGACCAGCTTTATTCACGCCGTTATAGCCAACCGTAAAAGTAGCCTTAAAGATTCCTTGTCCTCTATTTGCTAGTTTAATCTGCAAATTAGACAAATCAGTAGCCTTTAACTTGGTGCCATCAGGCAAAACAATATGGACTTGCCCATTCATCTCACCATCCGCAATCAATTGTTTAATTAAAACACTATTTTGTCCAAGACCATTAGTATAAGTTGTTCCTTGATTATAAATATAAATGGGGGCAACTTGAATATCCGAGATATATTTAACCTGAACATTTTGCTCTGGTGCATTTGGCAATTGAGCTAGAGTCAAAGTAAAATGATTCTCTTTCGTATTCTTCAAATCTGTTGGCGCTGTCCAATTAGATACCTTAGTGACAATGCCCAAAGCCACTGCTAGCGCATAATCTTGATAAAAATATTCCCCCATTGCTACATTAGTATTAGTACCAGTACCGAGATTAAAAGCCAATTGGGCATCATTACCAAGACTAGTAGCTAATTGGGCGTTAATGGTCGGATCACCACTAGCCATTGGAATATCATCCTTAAGCTTTAAGGTTTTAACCACATATGGCAACTTAACAATATACGGTGTCCCAATAACTTGTTGGCTGACGGTTCCTTCTCCATTCCAAAAAACACTAGTATCAGTTACTTGAACTTCAGCCCAATGAATACCAATCGTACTGGTATCAAGGGGCGCTAAAAGTTTAGCAGTTGCTGAACCCGGATCATAAAGGTCTTGGGTATTTAAGACACTCTTACTACTATCGTCCTGGTCCCAAAGTTTCCGGCCATTAGCATCGGCTGCCGTTGCTGAATCAACTCGATCACCAACGTTGTTAACATAATAGAAAGTATTCGATGTGATGGTAGCATGAGGTTCAACCATAGCGCCAACCTCAACTTCTTTACTGGTGCCGTCAGCATATTGAACCCGAACTTTTCCGCTAATCGGTTGAAGGCTATCTATATCAGCTTGCGTTGGTTTAGGAACGTCACCGACCCAAGTAATTTTGGCCCCAGCGGCTTCAAGTTCAGCCCCATTTTGCAAGAATTTGCTTGCCAGATTAGTTAAATTAGTATCTACCACAACATATGCAACATCGTCGGTCCAAGCAACTGGTGCAGCATTTTCACTACTGTCAGCATGTGGCATTACTGGAACCGGTACTTTGACTGATGAAGCAGCGCTTTGGTCATTATGATTTGCTGATTTATCCGCAGTGGTTTGCTGTGAACTCTGCTGATTAATTTGATCACTAGTTGTTGCTGGCTGTACTAAGCCACTCTTTACAGTTGACGCAGAACTAGCCGTCGTTTGACCATTATCTTGGCTTTTAGCCGTGTCAGTTATTGTTTTAGTCAAAGGCGCGGCTTTAGCAGATGAAGTTACCGCATTAGTAGCAACACTTGTTTGAGCTGTCTCTGAAGTTTGTTGAGTAGCTAATTGGCCCTTGTTTGTGCTACTACTTGCGCTGCTGTTGCTTTTTGGACTTCTACTATTAAGAGCATCCTTAACCGAAGGAGCCTCAATTTCAGTCTCTGGATCTCTGTTCGTTGAATTTGTGTCCGCACTCGCACTAACATTCATCAATGCCGTTGTTCCAAAGGCTAACAGTGCCGTTGCACACGCAGTAATCCACTGTTTCTTAGCCTTATATAACTTGTAGTTCTTTCTTTCAGGGATCATTCTTCGTTGTTGATTGTTTTTACCCAAATTTAACACCCCTCTACGCTGAGATTAAATTCTTACTATTCAGCAATTCATCTTGCCTGACTTAACCAGATAAAGTGAATTACTATCGCGAAAATCACTGATACTAATAGCCAAATATTAATTTCATACTTAGTTTACATATCAATAATTTATTGAGAATCATTCTAGTTTGCCTAGTTTTACTTATACATAATAAATTATATCATTATTTTTACAATCAAAGAAGAAACTTCAATAATAAGGTTAATAGGGTTAACTAATTCTTAATTTTAACCCGTTTATATTTTTATGAAATTATTCACTTCTCGTTCGATAGGTAGCACTAATTAAAATCACCGTTGACCTTCAATGAAAAGGTTAGCGGTGATTTTGCTCTTTTATATTTGTATTTTGGTTAACACTTATTTAAAAATATCAAGATTTAACTCTCGACTTAGAACCTCAAGTAAGGCCAAACCTGCACTACTATTACCTGCTTGATCAAGCGCTGGACTAAAGATTCCGATTCCATAACGATTTGGTGCAGCGGATACTAAGCCACCACCAACGCCACTCTTCGTCGGCACCCCGATCTTAACTGAATAAGTTCCTGATTCGTTGTAAAGTCCCGTCGTCATCATGACTGACTTCGCATAAGTTGCGGCAGCGCTGGAAACTAGCCGCTGACCACTCCACGGTGCAACACCATCGTTCGCTAACGCTGCACCAAGGTTAGCCAAGTCTTCGCAGGTCACCATCATTGAGCACTGCTTAAAGTAAGTCTTCAACGTGGCTGGTACATCACCTTGAAGAATCTCCTTAGCCTTCAAATAGTAAGCTAACGACCGGTTCATGTCGCCTGTCCGTAGTTCCGAGTGATAAATCTCCTCATTCAGGGTGATTTGATTATCATTGCAAAGTTCCCGAGTAAATGCCAACAGTTGTTCAAATGGTGACTGCTGATCCTGCTCCTTAATCAGCGAAGTCATTAAGATTGCTCCACTGTTGACGAACGGGTTTAGTGGCTTTGTTTCCTTAGTAATTTCCATATTCAAAATCGTGTCAGAAGCAAAGCCGGTCTGTCGCGTTTCCACCTTACCTGCTACGGTTGTCATCCCCAACTGCTCAATCGCATACAGGAGAGTGATTACTTTCGAGATACTTTCAATTGCGAACCGGATCTTGGTTGATCCAGCACCAGTTTGATTATTTTGCTTCAGGTCATAAAGGCTAACTCCCAGCTGGTAAGGTTCAACCTTCGCTAATGCCGGAATATAAGTTGCAACGTGGCCATTATCAATCCGACTCCAGCAGGATTGAATTGCGTCTTCTAAGTCCATTCGATCATCTCCTTGTTCATATGATACTGCAATTGATAATATTAATAAAATTATTAAGCGGTAATGAAATTTGTTTTAGAAGTTTTTCCTAGTAATTTTAATTACCTTGCAAAACTACTTTTAACAAAAAACATCTCCCACATTTCTGCAGAAGATGTCAATATTTATACGAATATTATTTGAAGTTAAATCTTAACGTTGCTTACGTTGTTTGATTAAGCCAAACATGGTAGTAAAACTTACAAGTGCCAAGCCTAGAAGAGTACCTTCATGACCACGTTGATTACCAGTTTGTGGTAATTGCTTAGTCTGAGTTTGGGATTGCTGATGAGTTTGAATCTGTTGGCTATTTCCATAATTTAACTTTCCTGACATGTCACGAGCCATAGCTGTGGCACTTTCAGCAGTTAATGATGAAATAGCATTATTGTTTTGTACTTTAACACTACTGAAATTATTATGTTGAACAGTATTTTCTACTGTCCCTTCATCGTTAGCGTTTACTACACCAGATTGTGCGGGCGCTACTGAACTTACTGGAACATCTGATGGTGCGGCTGAACTAGTTGCTGAACTTGCTGGAACTTCTGATGGTGTGGTTGCTGAGCTTGTTGCTGGGCTCGCTGGAGTACTCGATGGCGTGGTTGCCGAGCTTGTTGCTGGGCTTGCCGAAGTACTCGATGGCGTAGTTGCCGAGCTTGTTGCTGGATTTGCCGGAGTACTCGATGGCGTAGTTGCTGAACTGCCACCTTGTTGAGTAGCAGAAGAACCAGAGGTACTCTTTGCCTTCACATGAACTTTTACCGTAGTTTGGTAAGCACTGTGATCTGGGAAGTTCAATGTAACATCTTCAGTATAATCACCAGAATGCTGTATATCATTTAACACCTTGGCTGGATCGGTCCAATTTGCAGTGGTTCCTGCAGGAATTCGTGCTGATGGATCATAGGCAAAGCTCATGAAAAGAGCTAAAGCAGGAGTTTCTTCAACTGTAAGTCGGCCATTCTTAATAACTAATCTTGGTAATTCACTTGTTGTAGTAATTTCTCCAACTGTAATCGTGACATCACTAATCGTTACTTTATCGCCATACTTTCGTGCGTCAGTCCAATAAGCATCATGAGCATTTTGGTATGCCGATTGTGCCCTACTCAAATCCTGTTGTGCTTTAGTAAGTGCCGTTTGATCAGAGTTTACTTGATCAGTAGCAGCTCGTAATTGTTCTTCCAGATCAGTAAGCTTATTCTTAGCTGATGTCAGATTTTCTGTAGCTGTTCGTAATTGATCTTCCTTAATGTTTAAATTATGTTGAAGTGCTGGAATATCACTGGAACCATGTTGCAAGGCTTGGAGATTGCTTTCCAATGTATGTAATTGGTCTTGAGCAGCATTTAGTGTTGTATTTGCGGCAGCGACAGCTTGACTAGCGGTATCATTAGCTGCAGATGCAGTTGCAAGAGCTGAACTCTTTGCCTGGAGATCAGTCTTTAAGGAAGTTAACCGTGCATTAGCTTGGTTATATGCGGTTTGTGCTTCGGTAACCCGTTGCTGCTTAGTTGCTCGATCGGCAGTAATATTATTAACCGCAGTTTGAGCATTTGACTCAGCTGTCTTAGCTTCATTAAGATGGTCACTTGCTTGATTTAACTCGTTTTGAGCTGATGAAACTGCTGAATTAGCAGAAGACAAAGCATTTTGTTTCTCTACTACAGCATTACTATCCGTATTAGCAGCTGTTTGCGCTAAAGCAGCCGACTGACTAGCGGTATTAAATGCACTTTGAGCACTAGTTACAGCACTATCAGCAGTTGACTTAGCTGCATTTGCCGAGCTATCAGCAGATTGAGCATCACTTAACGCATCACTAGCCGCTTTGATTGCTGATGATTCGGCACTCGATGTATTGCTACTTTCATATGGATTATTAATTGCTTGCTCCATATGTTGTTCTGCTTGTCGATTTACAGCAGCAGCATTTAAAGGATTTTGAACGATATTGTAGGTGTTATTACCTAGATCTTGAAGTGCCTCATCAGTGGACAATCGACTAGGAGTAATTTGTAGAATGTGAATTTGGCGAGCGTTCCAATCATTAATTACTGAATTTGATGAACTGGCCCCTAAATACTCATCTTCAACTTTAACTGGATTTGATTGGCTTCCAAGAGTGATAGAGTCAATACCAGTCATTGATATAGCATGCCCCATCTCCGAGCCATTATCATCATTGAACAGCATTCCGGCTATGGTTGATACTACCTGATTTTTGACTTTCGCCATTGTTGTGTCTTTCGTATCTTCAGAACTGAGCTCAGTTCCCAAACTTTCCCCATAACAATTTGTCGGAGCATAATCATCCGGATTAGTATTCTTCTGGTTTGCGAAGCCATGATCATAAGCAGCGTTCTGTAAACCGTAAATATAGTGACCATCTTGGGCACTCTGTGATGCAACATAATTATCCGCAACCTCTTTAGCATAGCTAATCATTCCAGAGGTAACGATATTTTTACCAACTTGACCACTAATCCCCAAATCAGACTGAAGTTTATTTAAGGTGGCAGCAACAAATTCAGACAAATCAGTAACTTGTGCCTTAGTCATATTTTTAAGATCAACCTGTGCTTGCTGATCAGCACTATTTTGATCTACCCAATTATTATACATTTGAGGGTTAACATTACCACTCACATCAGCAGCACCCGAAACGGTCATTGCTGCTCTCCATGCATCAAATTCTGTCAAATTTTGTATGTCGGCTGTACCAAAGCTTACACTTCCACCTTGAGCATATTCCTCCATCTTATTACTAATCAGTCTTTTGACAGCTTTTACAAGATTTTGTGTAGTTGTTTTCTGATCATCCGTCAACTTAAATTCTGGAATGGATGTCTCGGCTTGGACTCTTCCTTGTCTTGCTTCTTCTAATGCTTGACTCTTAGTCGCTACCTCATTGTTAGCACTAGTAGCAGCGCTAGCAGCAGCTGAAGCAGTAGACTTGGCTGAATCCAGAGCAGCACTGGCTGAATTCAAGGTAACATTAGCAGAAGACAATGCTGCACTTGCTACCGAGGCGGCAGATTGAGCAGCAGATAGTGCTGAAGATGCTGAACTCTGTGCTTGCTTTTTCTCTTTCAAGGCAGCACTAGCAGCATTAAAGGTGCTTTGAGCGGCACTCAAAGCCGTTCTTGCATCTGATAATTGTGTAGCTGCCACCGAAGAATTGATATTCGATAATGCATCTTGAGCTTGCTTTAATGCTTGAGAAGCACTTGAAACAGCTGAAGACTGAGCAACTACTGCAGAAGAAGCACTGTTATAAGCACTTTGAGCATTAGATAATGCTGAGGATGCACTAGTCGCGCTTTTGCGAGCATTACTTGACGCAACGGCTGCATCACTAACAACAGTAATTTGACTATTAACCTTATTTTGTGCACTTGTAATTTGTTCGGAAATTGCAGGACCAGCTTGGGCTGTATCAAGAGCACTTTGAGCTTGACTAACGGCTGTCGAAGCATGTTCCTTTGCACTTGATGCATTTGCCACTACTGTTGATTGTGAACTAACAGCATTAGAAGCGACACTTGCAGCACTCTGAGCACTCGTTAACTTCGTTGTAGCTGAAGTAACCGCTTTTTGAGCATTGCTTACAGCTGTTGAAGCATTATCGAGGTTGACTTTAGCAGAATCCTCGTTTCCTCCTCCGCGAACGGGCGTTAGGTTAGGTTTTACTGCAGCCTTGACATTTTGAGATGTTACAAAGCCAGCAGTAGTCATTATGGTTAATGCCATCGCAGCGCGAAGCAACTCTTTATTTAACTTCCTATTTAACACAAAAAGTCCTCCCTTAAAGACAAATAATTCGATTTCATTATAGTCTTTTCAGACGATAGATGATCATTCTTTTTATTAATATTTATTACAAAACTGCTAAAGTAATTTTCCTGCAGCTATCTTTTGACCTTTGGATGTACAATGTAAAATAAACCTAAAATTATCATAAATAAGGTAGATTTCAATATGCATAATTTAATTTTTCTTTCAAACTTAGACGGCGCCGATCTGGATCCGTATGTCCGGCTTAACGAAGCGCAACTTTTGCATGCTTGTGAGCCTAATTCTGGACTATTCATCGCAGAAAGTCCCAAAGTAATTGAGCGGGCTTTGCGTGCAGGTTATCGACCGGCTTCTCTTTTAATTGAAGAGAAAGTTCTAGAACGTGACCTGGCTGATATAGATCATGAAATGACGGTTAACCAAACAACAGGCCTTGGGCAGACGCCAATTTATGTCATTAATAGTGAACTGATTCGTCAGTTACGTGGCTATAACCTTTTACGTGGTGCCCTTGCTGCAATGTACCGTGTCAAGCGTCCAGACCTCACTAGCTTCTTGGCATCAATGCCAAGTGAACACCCGCGGATTGCGATTTTAGAAAACATCGTTAACCCGACTAATATTGGGGCGATTTTTCGGTCTGCGGCGGCGTTGGGAATAGATGGCGTAATCATCACGAGTGATTCTGCTGATCCGCTTTACCGCCGCGCTTCACGTGTTTCGATGGGGACCGTTTTTCAGGTACCATGGACTTATGTTGATGCCAAGATCTGGCAATCTGAAGGGATTAATCTTCTTCACCAAACAGGTTACCAAACCGCAGCAATGGCTCTCCGCCACAACACCGTCAGCATTGACGATCCCAAGCTAGATAAAGTCGATAAATTAGCAATTATTCTTGGCTCAGAAGGACCGGGACTAAAGGAAAAGACGATCGTGGATAGTGACTTTACGATCAAAATTCCAATGGCAGCGGGCGTCGACTCACTAAACGTCGCTGCTGCCTCGGCATTGGCTTTTTGGGAATTAGGAAATCGGTTGAAGAAATAGATAGCATACCTAATATCGTACTTTTGTACTATATTAGGTAAAATTAATTATAATTAGTAAATAAAGATTAATTGGAGATGATTAATCATGATGTTAATAGATGAAGTAATGACTAATTATAATACCAACCTTTCCGATATTGCTCACAAGTCAGGAATCAGTAAGACGACGCTAAGTAATGCCTTTAAACGACCGATTAACACTTGGACTATTCGAATTTTAAATGGTGTTGCTAAGGCGATTAATGAAACTCCCGAAAAATTATTGCATCTGCTTCAAGGTGATCAATATTCATTAGTAATTAATGACCACGAACAATCCATTCAGGGAGTTAAGATTCCCGATTTACCTACCTATCGAAACGTTAAATTTACGGTAAAAAGTAATGTTATGGAGGGATGGCGGCCTTCTCGTTCCGATATTGAAGAACTAAAAGTATTTACTGAAATCAGTCATCCAGAATTAGATCAAAAATTCAAAGATATTTTCGGTGAATAGTATGAAAGATGAAGAACTAAAAAAGAGATTCCTTTATCCAAACGGAACATTGAGAAATAAACTTAATCTACAGGATGCAAATGAACTAAGTACAGTTGAATACCGGACAGTAGCTCATAATGCTATTTGGCTACTTCATCATGGTTATGTAATTAAGAATATGGATGATTTTGCCAAAATTCACCGATTCCTATTCAGTGATATCTATACCTGGGCCGGACAATTTCGCAATTACTACCTTACCAAAGGTGGTACTGATTTTATGCCACCAACGGCATTCGATACAGCAACCACTAATATTAATCAGCAACTTGAAACAATTAAAGCAACAAAGAAGCCTACCGTTGAACAATATGCCAAATTACTTGATTCACTTAACTACCTTCATCCTTTCCGTGAAGGTAACGGACGAACAACTAGATTATTTATTCAGTTACTAGCTGCTAACCACGCACAATATATTGATTACAATCGTCAAGATAGTAAAGTTATTGAAGCCTTGAATCAATCCGATCTAATCAAGCTTCAAGATTTTATCAAAATAACTAATGTTAAGAGTGTCCAAGAATCATTTATCAATGCTGCTAAATAACAACTAATTAATACTGAAAGAGGAAAGCGGTAAGAGTGTTTATTGAAAATGACGAAACATAACCCCCTAGTTAGCCAAGAATCTAACTAGGGGGTATTTTCGTTATCGTGAAAGCTGTATTTTGTAATAGGCCGATCACTTTTTAACGCTTTTCATATCGTGTATTAACAGAACTACCTACTTTTCTCACCTTTTTTTCTTCAATAAGGTGAGATAGTAATCTCCTTACATGATAAGGGGTTGTTTGTAATACTTGCTGAATCTCTTTGCGTGTTTGACTTCCATTCTTACTTAAGATATATAAAACCGATTCCTCATTAAGTCCCAAACTATCATAGAATATTTTGTCTTTTCTACAACCAGCCTTTAATGAAAGTTATTCTTTAGGTGCTCCATATATGCTAATAAGTGAGTAATGACATCCGAGCGATTATTAAAAACTCTAATAATTACTACTAGCTGATTTTTATCATCGACTTGATAAAAAATCGTGTTTTTTGGTAAATGAAGGTACTGATAGTCTACTAAAGCTGAATATAATTCAGTGGCATTTCGCCCTAAATTAGGCATTGTCCCAAGCCCTAATACTGACTTTTTCAACGAGTCCAGTTTAGCTTTTGCTTTATCATTGCCAAAGTTCTGCTGTAAATACTGCTTTAGCTGTTTTAAGTCTCGTTCGGCTTGTGGTTTAACAACTACATGATAGTTTTTCACTCTTCTAACCCCTTAAATACTTCACCCGCGTCACGATAGCCCTTTTCGGCCGCAGCCGTATTTAACTCTTGAAGAAGTTTCATTCCATTAACAAAATGATCATAGTTTTCAATATCAACAATTGCGTACTTACCATAACCATTCTTAGTCAGAAAAACTGGATTATCGGTATCAACTTCTTTTAGTAATTTATTATAATCACGTAAAGCCGATACTGGTTGGATTTGCATTTTTTGCATTGTTATCACCTCTTCAATTTATTGTACAAAATTTTACGTATAATTTACAGCACCTTTTTCTAAATGATTGTCAATTTGCATAAAAATGCCACCCACATTTCTGTGAGTGGCATCAATACCAGTTAACAGATACACACAAAAGCAGCCCGTGCCAAATTCCCGACACGAGCTGCTTATCAATATCAGCTAGTAAAGAGTCTAATTTTGATGTCTAGTTAGTCTTGCTTACGGCGCTTACCCAAACCAAGGCCCATCATTGAAGATAAAGCTACGCCGAATACTGCCCAGCGATTACCCTTATTACCAGTTTGCGGCAATTGTTGATTATGCTGTTGTTCCGACTGATTATCAAGCGGTGTCTGCTGATAGTTCTCATCGCCATTATTTGGTTGATCTGGGCTAGCCGGTTGACCTGGTTGGTTCGGCTTACCTGGTTGATCCGGTTGATCTAGGTTGGCTGGTTGACCTGGTTGGTTCGGTTTACCTGGTTGATCCGGTTGATCTGGGTTACCTGGTTGACCCGGCTGGTTCGGCTTACCTGGTTGATCCGGTTGATCTGGGTTACCTGGTTGATCCGGCTGGTTCGGCTTACCTGGTCGATCTGATTGAGGAGTTTCGTGAGTCTGCGCGTAGGTAACTGTCTGTTCCACGTTGTCCTTCTCCGCGGTCATTTTCACAGCATCAACCCGACTAATATCAGGTGTATAACCATTGATTGTCGGACTAGTAACCGCCGCAAAAGTATCATTAGCAGTCGTCCACGGGTTCCAAGCAATCTCGTTCGTTACTAAGTCCTTAATCCCGGTCCGCGTGAAGGTAATTACTGGCGCATCATAATCCGGCAGTGCTTGCCGACCGTCAGTGTAAACATAGTGAATCGTTTCATGCTTAATCACCGTATCGCTAACCGATGCGGTCGCATGCGTCAAATGAACATTATAAACTTGATCCACCGTTGAATCATGGTCATAAACTAGCTCTTGACCCTTGGTATCATCGGCGACTAACTGGTAATGCTGACCCAGGTAGCCATCAATCGAGGACTTAGTGCGGTAACCACTCTTTTGGCCCGACTTGCCCATCAATTGGTCGGTCTTCAACGTCTTACCTGTCACGTCATCAATGTAGTTGACCGTGATCTGTTGCTGGTCAGCAGTGTACGTGACCGTCCGCGCAACATCAGCATCACCATAATGCACTTCAATCTGTGGCACTACCAATACATCAGCGGTATATCCCGCTAATGTCGGTGACTGGTGGCTAGCAAACGATTGCGGTGCTACTGGCTCCCACTTAATAGTGTCGGTAACCAGATCCTTCGTGCCAGTACGCTTAAAGTCCACACTAGTAGTGTAATCTTTAGCGGCCTTAGTTCCATCCGCGTAAACATAATGGATGATCTCAGTGACCTTATCGGTATCACTTGCCGACTGAGTGGCGTGCTTGAGATGGACTTCATAGTACTGATCAACGGACTTGTCCTTATCAAACTGGAGCGCTTGACCATTAGTCTCATCACTAACTAGCGTGTAGTGCTGACCTTCGTAAGTCTGAATATCGTCCTTGGTATTGTAACCAGCATCAGCACCACTCGTACCGCTCTTTGCTACAGTCTTGAGGACTTTTCCATGATCACTGTCATCAATGAATTTAACGGTCAGCTTCTGTTGTTCTGCCTTATAAGTGACCATTTCCGTGATGGCAGCATGGTCATGGGCAATCCCTTTGTTTGCTACCGCCGTCCGATCAGGCGTATAGCCTTGAATAGCCGGCGTCGTAATCGTCTTAAAGTCTTGTGCAGGCGTCCAATCATCAGAAATCGTGTGCCCATCAATGAGATCGACCACTTTCTTTTCGTAGAACGTTAATGAATCATCATAGTTTGGCTGAGCCTGCTGCCCGTCTTCATAGACGTACTTGATCGTCCGTAGAACTTCAACCTTTTGTTGGTCCTGACGAGTGTCATGCTTCAAGTGGACTTCATAGGACTGGTCAACAGCGTCATCATCGTCAAACTTCAGCGCCTCACCATCACTGCTGTCGCTAACTAAAACGTAGTGTTGACCTTCATAAGCCTGAATATCACCCTTGGTACTATAACCGGCGTCACCATTACTAGTCCCACTCTTAGTAACAGTCTTAAGGACCTTCCCGTTATCACTGTCATCAATGAATTTAACGGTCAGCTTCTGACCGTCGGCGTGATAGGTAACCGTCTGTACGACGTCATCCTTGTCCACGGTCATCTTGACGGCGTCCACTGAATCCTTATCCGGCGTGTAACCGTCAATCTTTGGACTAGTAACCGCCGTAAAGGTATCGTTATCAGTCGTCCACGGGTTCCAAGCAATGTCGTTCGTTACCAGATCCTTCACCCCAGTCCGGTTAAAGGTGATGTCCGGTGCCTGATAATCTGGTTTGGCCTGACTCCCGTCCTCGTAAACGTAATGGATCGTTTCATGCTTAACGACTGCGTGGTCATTGACCGACTTCTTCTGGTGCTTCAGGAAAATGTAGAATGCCCGTGACGTGGGGTCCGTTAACTGGAAGGAACCGTTCGTGGCTCCCGGAGCAATCTGGTCTTCGCTCGTTGCTAACACATACCCAGCGGCATTCCAGTCCCAGAGTTGATTCTGGTAATCACTCCCGGCGAGGCCAGAAACCGTCTGCATGTGTTCCAATTGGTCAGTCCCGTCGTTGACCGTATAGTTGCCAGTCTTAGAAGACCCGTCAACGTCAACGTAGTGAATTTGAACGGTCTTCGGCTGGGTGACGTAGATCGTGACCAACTGGTCCTTGGTAGCATCATTGTCAAAGGTCAACTGTGCTAGTGAGTCACTAACCTTAAGCTGACCATCAGCCGCGGTCACAGCTTGGAAGCCCCGGTCAGCTAACTGCTTGATGATTGACTGGTAGCGGTCGCCAAGAGTCGTTGAGTCAGAGCTCATTGCCCCGTGTAGCTTGGTGGTAGCCACTTGTTCATTAGAACCACCGACACCGAGTAGCGTTTCTGGCGTTAAGGTCTTGACCACGTGACCATCCTTATCTTCGACGAGGACTCGGTAATTAAGCTTTTGCTTCCGCTTCAGGTAAACGTAATAAACCTGCGGATGAGTTTGCCCAAACATCGACCAGTCATCACTCGCCTCCAGCATATATTTAGCTAAGGTCTTTTCGCCGGTCGGGTCGTCAGCACTGGCGTACCCCGCTGGGTTCAACATTTTCCACATGTGATCACCATTCTGCGCTTGCGGATCTTCCTGCACAATGACGTACTGGTCATCGTTAGCCACGTAGTTATTAACGGCGCTAATATCATAGTGCTTCCACTGATCGGTTTGATCTTTCTGGGGATCATTCATTCCTGACGGGTCGCCATCGTGAGCAAATTGAATTGACACTCCACCAATAGCAGCGCCACTATCGTTTTGCCCTACTTGGTAGTAATGTCCTGCTCCGGTAGAACCGTGTTGTTCATTAACCAGGTTGCTAATGTCCGGATCCTGATCAGCGGCATCCTTCAGCTTGTGGGCATCATAATTCGTCCCGTGACTAAAGTGGGCATTAGCATCGTAACCGCCACCGTAAACGTACTTCCCATCATGACTCGGTTGTAGGTCTGAAACGTCCTGGTAATGAATCTCAATATTACCGTGCTGAGTAAACAGGTCCGTTGCACCCAACTTCTTAAAGTGGACGTTCAAGACTTGCGGATGCGGGTCGGGTGTTCCGATCTCGTGGGCAGTTTGGTCAAACATCATACTTGGGTCGTAGTGTTGCCCATTCGGGTTAAAAATTCTCATTGACAGCAGGACCGGGATTGCCGGCTGGTTGTCAGAGTAAGACTGAGTATTATAAACGTCCAACACATAGTGGTGAGCATCGACCTCGCGAAAATCACTGTAGGATGGCACGTACGAAGCGAAGATATCATCACCTTGGTAGCCGTCTTCAGCATTCCCAGTCATATTTGTCTTATAGCTTAATTCGGTCCCACCTTCAGTCAGAACTACCTTCGCGTGCGGTTGCTCCTTAATGAGTGCCGACAACTCCTTAGTCGTGTGCATCTGAATACTGTAGGTATTGGTGACACCCGCATCGTTCGTGAACTGGTAATCAGCACGGTCAATGACATAGCCGGGACGCATATTATTATTGAAGCTTGCACTCAGGGTTTCCGCTGTCGCATAACCATGACTAATTAACCACTGCTTAAACTTAGAATACTGTGGCGAATTAAGGTCAATAATCCCACCCATGTAAGGGTCAGTTGGTAATGGCAACTGTGCGCTACCTGTACCATCAGCCTTTGGAAAGATGATTGTCCCGGCTTTACCCGTACTTTGGTAAATGTCAGACTTGACAGCATCTGCTTGCGCTTTGGGGATGGCAATGTGTTTCAAAAATTCAGATTTTGAATTAGCCAACGGATCGTTATCCGCCGTAATCAAAAACTGCTCCTGCAACTCTTGCTTGACCGGCGTGTAGAAAACAAAGAAAATCTGCGTCGGTGTCAACGTTACTCGTCCATCACTGTCATCCGAAATATCGATGTGGTCATCATATTGGCCTTGCGGCTTGCCATCAGTATCCCTAGCGCTCATTGCGGCCGTGAGTGAATCATAACCCGGGAAGGAATGATCAAAGCGTAAATAATTCTCTTGTTGCGGAGAAACCTCGGTACTCGAATTCTCATCAATTGCGTACGGGTAAATTAACGGATCGGTCTTCAGGTTAAAGCATGGGTAGCCCTTATGAACGTCGTCATTATAAACCGGCATCCCGTCAGTATTCTGGTAGTAAACGTGCATCTGATAACCAGCCAGTTTCAGGCTGTCATCGGTATCCGCAAATTTAATCTGGTGAGAACCGTCGTCATAGGCCAAAGTGACCTTCTTGGCCATATGGGTGTTAGGGTCAACAACGACTAACTGGGCAGCGGCGCTAACGTAATAGTCATCACCTTTAATGTGGGCAACATGGTGGGTCAGGTCCAGACTAATCCCATTCACCTCGGTATACTGGTGACGTGCCTGCCAAGCGCTAAACTCACCACGAAGGGCATGGTAGTTCTTAATCGACGGTGAGGTGACAGCTGGCAATTCTTGCTGCAATTCAATACCGTCAACCTGATTCGTAAACGGGTTGAGGTAGACGATGGCTGGTGCTGACTTCGTGTAGTCAGGAGCAGCCTGCTTGTTGGAACCGTAATAGTGATACTTAATGACCTGGTCAACCGTGATCTGTTCCTGCTTGTCAGGAACTAAATTCCAAACAATGCTGTCGCCATCGAAGTAGTACTGCGACACAGTGCCCAACTGAGCGATTTTGTTGGCTAACCCATCTGGATAGTGAGCATCCGCATCGTTTCCGATTGTCGGCGCCTGCTGGTCCCAGTGATAATATTGTGGAATAATCCCCTCGGCATCCGTTGGAAAACCGTTGATCGTCAGTTTATCGACGTTATCGGTCAGCTTAATGTCATGCTGACTGCCGAGGTCAATGTTGTGGTCATGTCCCGCTGCATCGACATAGTGGACCTTTTGATGAACTGTCGACACCCCTTGAATCTTAATTTGGGCACTACCAGTTCCCGCTGGTACTAGGCGGTAAGGCATGATGCCGTCACCAAAGACTGCTCCGGAGAGGTAAGCCACTTTGTTAACGTTATTAACTTGGTCAACGACCAACGCCGGCGCCTGAATCTGACAAATGTTGCCACCCGTCAACGGCTTCTTCAAGTCGACGCGGAAGCTCTTAATCTTAGACCAATCATGAACCTGATCAGCAGAGACAAATCCCGTGAGGTCCGCCTTTTGGACAGTATCCGGCTGGTAGTAGTTAGTGGAGTATGAAATAACCACATCACTATCCATCGATTGTCCGGTTAAGT
The DNA here is from genome assembly GCF_022651205.1 of Limosilactobacillus sp. Classification (GTDB taxonomy): domain Bacteria; phylum Bacillota; class Bacilli; order Lactobacillales; family Lactobacillaceae; genus Limosilactobacillus. Next base: position 152,122 of record NZ_JALCQI010000001.1, on the reverse strand, counting down.
AATCGACCACGTGAACTGGGCCCGTCAGGTGAACGTCGACCTGCGATTTACCATCCTGCTTTTGCGGCAAGTTGCCGACGAAGGTCAGCCCCGTTAAGTTGGTATTCGGGTTCCCGTTAACAAAGTCATAGTTGAGCGTCACGTGAGCAGTCTTCTTGTCATCGTTAGTTGCCTGATTAAGGTCGGAGGCGTCCATGTTCCCCCGCGCAGTCGTTAACAGGTAATCAGCAGTCGCGGCAATAAGCGACACGTTAAAGGTTTTCTGATCCTGCTGCTTACCATTCATGATGATGGTGGCATCCCCATCTTCCGACTTAAGGGCCGGGACATAGACAGCAATCGACTTCAAATTAACGACTGGTGTCCGATTAATACCCGCTACCTGTTCCTTAGTCAAATGCGGCTTGAGGACAAACGTCAGTTGCTGCTGACCGTTGGCGTTAGTGGTGTAGACCGGGTCCTGCCAGTAGTTGCTGTTCATCAAGATCGAGCCTACGAACGTGTTTTTGGGAATCGTCACGGTGAACTGTGCACTGGAGTTGTCAATCCGTTGCCAGCTAAAAATGTCCGCCCAGATGGAACCCGCCGTGGCATTAGTTCCGATGACGGATGAATAAATTTGGTCTTGAATGGTTGCAGAATCATATGATGGCTCCGGTTCCTTAACGTAATCCACCGTCGTCAGTACTCCCGGTAAGTAGGTAGTGTCCCCGTTTTTACCGATGCTGGCGATTAAGTTTTCTTCCTGATGGAATTGGTGGTCAGGGTCTAAGTGGCCAACAAAATCCACAGTGAGCTTATTGTTGCTTTAACAATTTGCAACCCTGAGGGTACCAGAGATCGCCGTCACGTGTTTATTAATATTGAGGGTCGTACTCGTGGAACCATCAGCATAATGATAGCTTACGTCAGTTAGATCACCAGAATTGTCAGCTGTCAGCTTGGTGAGCTGATAATGGTCGGGCATGTAAAAGGTCACCGCACCGGCCGGTGAATCGATTAAGGTTGAGTTGGTGAAGGAAGCTGAGAACCAGGCCTTGTCACTATGGTCGCGGTTGAGCCAATAAGCATTATCAACCGTGTCACCGTTGGCCAACTGAACACCTCGTTGATCGGGATTAACACGGAACCGTGGCGTTACCAAGTCACCAAAGCTATACCCCTTCAACGAGCTCTTGCCCATCAGCGGTGCTTGAATACCGACCCACTTAGCACTAACCTCGCCAGCGCCGTCGTTACCACTAACAGTGGAGCCGTTTGCAGGCGCCAAGATGGTTGCCTGGTCTGGTTGGGCCATGTGATAATGACCAATCAGCACAAAGCTAAATCGCGGGTGAACGGCATAGTGATTATCCAGCCCCTTGCGAAGAGTAATGTGGATACCACTAACATCCTGGGAAAAGGCAAAGTCCGTATTCTTTGTTAATTCTTCACTGTTATGCGTCCCATTGGCGCGCCGCCCAGTAACCCCGTCGACAACAAATTCATTGGGAACTCCGACGTTAACAATGACCCCCTGATGGTCAAAAGCGGCTGGTAAACCATCAACGGTCAGCGAATAGTCGTACTGGTGGTCATCGCCAGGGATTATCCAGTAGTCTTCACGACCTTCATGGTATTTAAATTTATCAACACCGGCTGGAATGGGGTTACCATGTTCATCGACGTCATCCCAGCGCGCAGCAACTTGTTGGCGTGGAATTTTCACGGCGAATTGGACCGTCTTAATTAGCTGGCCATTAAAGTACAGGTCCGCAGAATTGTGGTAAGTCCCCGGCGTGTTCAAGATGTCTTCACGATAGCCGTTATTTACAATAAATGGCTGATTAATCGTGGCAGACTTCAGGAACTCCCCGGAATACGTCTGTGTCCCATCTGCGTCAACCGTTTGCTTAGAGTCCACCACGCCCTGCTGGGTTAACGGACCGGGAGTGTAACTCAGGTTCAGGTGTGAATCAGTATGGAACACCACTTTATAGGTATCGCCGACATTTGCGTTGGCAATATCAACAGTGGCCGATTTGTCATCGCCGGTAAAGTGGGCCTGCGGTTGAACAGCAGCCGCCTTTTTCGCAGTTAGCTGATCATTAAACTGCGAGTTAGCCTGGGCCGGGGTGGCCGGCTGCTGGCCTGACTTGACTTGTTTTGTTTTCAACGGTACCACTGTGGCTTGCTGGTCAACGACGGAAGCTGGTGCACTAGTATCTGCTGCCGGTTTGTCCACCCCCCCTGCTTGGTTGACCGTATCAGCGTTAGCCACTGATTGACTAGCTCCTAAATACAATGATGTCCCCAGGAGAACGGAAACGACACCAACGCTTAATCGCCGCAACCCATAATGAGGAAGTTGCTGAGCCTCTTGTTGTCTCTTGTACTGAATATTATTTTTGGAAACCATTTTTAAATTGCTCCTTAGTAGTTTTAATCCCTAATAACCGCTATTGTTACAGAATAATAGAATTCACATAACTGACTAATCGCTAAACAGACCTATTATAACATTGATCATCTGGCAAATGTTTTGACAAACAAGCACCATATATAAAGTTAGGCCAAAGCTGCCAATACTAATATATTGCGACTCCAATCCTAAAAAGCAGCTCACATCAAACCTTTGACACAGACTGCTTAAAATTCTAATCATACAGAACAGACTGCTAAACATGTCACCTAATTATAACGGGACTCTTTATAGATTTTAATTCCATAATTTAGTACATATTTAACCAAAATGCGCTAAAAAGGGAATGTGACATAAGTTATATTACCTAGATGAAATACAAACGACGCAGTACACGAATGGGCTTCAGTACTCGGAAAATCCGAACGCTGAAGCCCTATTTGTGTTTGCGGGGGCGTGAAAACGAAATTATGAATGACTTCTGTCACGCGCCCCTTTTTAATTCAAAAACATTTACCTGATACAAGTTATCATTATATCATTCTATAGCATCACTCATATTCGATCGTCGAAGGCGGCTTGCTCGTGACATCATAAAGGATCCGGTTAACGTGATCGACTTCGTTTACGATGCGGACGGAAATTTTTTGGAGGACGTCCCATGGAATCTTGGCAAAGTCGGCGGTCATCCCATCAATTGAGGTCACCGCACGGATAGCAACCGCGTAGTCGTAAGTCCGGCCGTCACCCATGACACCAACTGAACGAATCCCTGGTAGTACAGTGAAGTATTGCCAAATCTTTTCGTCTAAGCCGGCTTTCTTGATTTCTTCACGAAGAATGGCGTCACTTTCACGAACAATTTCGAGTTTGTCTGGGGTAATTTCACCAATCACCCGGATACCTAAACCAGGGCCAGGGAATGGTTGCCGCCATACTAATTCATGCGGAATCCCTAACTTTTCACCCAATTCACGGGTTTCGTCCTTAAAGAGCTTCCGCAATGGTTCGATTAACTTAAAGCCGAGCTTCTTTGGCAACCCACCGACATTATGGTGAGACTTGATCGTTTGGGCGGTATCAGTCCCAGATTCGATCACATCGGTATACAGGGTTCCTTGAGCAAGGAAGTCAGCATCCGGAATCTTCTTGGCCTCTTCATTAAAGACTTCGATGAATTCCTTACCGATAATCTTCCGCTTTGTTTCGGGATCAGTAACACCCTTCAACTTACCAAGGAAGCGGTCAGCAGCATCAACTTTGATGATGTTTACCCCAAGATCACGGTTCAACGCGTTCATCACTTGATCGGCTTCGTTCTTCCGTAACAGACCGTGATCAACAAAGATACAAGTCAGTTGATCACCGATTGCCTTGTGGATCAAGACGGCTGTAACACTAGAGTCAACACCACCGGAAAGACCAAGGATAACCTTTTTATCACCAACTTCTTGACGGATGTGGTCAATTTGCAAGTCAATGAAGTCATCCATTGTCCAGTTATCCTTTGCGCCACAAACGTCAAAGGCAAACCGCCGTAAGATATCAAGGCCGTATTCAGAGTTCCGTACTTCGGCGTGGAATTGAATTCCGTAGAACTTCCGCTTATTATCAGCGATTGCGGAGATTGGACAGTTCTTACTGGTTGCAACGACTTCAAAGCCTTCTGGTGCCTTAGTTACAAGGTCACCGTGACTCATCCAAACGTATTGCTTCTTTGGTAATCCCTTAAACAATACAGCGTCGTCTTTTAGAACTTCAATGTCAGCACGACCATATTCGGAGTTATCAGCCTTTTCAACCTTACCCCCAAGATCGTATGACATTAATTGCATCCCATAACAAATCCCTAAAATTGGAATACCTAACTTAAAGATCTCTGGATCAACCTTAAAAGCATCCTTATCGTAGACACTGTTTGGTCCACCGGAGAAAATGATTCCCTTTGGGTTGATTTGCTTGATCTCATCAGCAGTAATCTTATGCGAAAGGAGTTCTGAGTAAACCCCAAAATCACGTAACCGCCGAGTAATCAACTGGTTGTACTGACTACCAAAATCAAGCACGATGATCTTATCAAAAGCATCCAAGTTTAATTTTGCCACGTTGCCACTTCCCTTTTCTGATTTTTCTTATCTTAACAACTAAGTTTACAAGCTAAACGATTAATGGTCAATGATCATTATAAGTTCGCCTTTATCCGCGTTTCAAATAAACTCGGTCAACTACATGATTAGTCGTTTTATGGAGAATGAAGTTTGCCCGATTACGTGTCGGCAAGATGTACTCTGTTAGGTTAGGCAGGTCGATCGTCTGCCAAACCTTCTTTGCCATCTTAAATGCTTCTTCGCGTGGTCCCTTGCTATAAGAGTAGTAGTAATTATCTGGATCCGTAAATGCAGTATCGAGTAGCATCCCGAACCGTTGCAAATACCATTCTTCAATCAATTTAGAATCAGCATCCACATAGATTGAAGTATCGAAATAGTCACTAACATAAATCCGCTGGTTTGATGGTAACTGGAGCGTATTAATTCCCTCGACAATCAAAATATCCGGGTGATCGATAATCAATGGTTTATCTGGCATCACATCATAAACCTGATGCGAGTAGGTTGGTGCCTTAACGACCGATTTGCCGGCCTTAACGTCATTCATAAATTGAAGAAGCTTCTCCATATCATACGATTCAGGGAAGCCCTTGCGATCCATAATCCCCTGTCGTTCTAGCTCGGCATTAGGAAACAGAAAACCGTCCGTAGTCATCAGTTCAACCCGTTTATCCGGCAAAAGTTTATTTAAGAGGATGCTTAATAGCCGGGCAATCGTGCTCTTCCCGACGGCAACCGAGCCGGCAATCCCAATGATATAGGGAACTCGTTCACTCTTTTGGTGGAGAAAATCAGCCTTTTGCATTTGCCACTCCAGGTGATTTTGGTACCGCAGCTGAAGCAATTTTATCAGGGGAAGGTAAATATCCTGCACGTCCTCAATTGAGATCCGGTCATTTAGTGACTTAATTTCGTCTAAGTTCTCCTGGCTTAGCCGCACTTTATCGGTGGGAAAAAAGTTATGCCATTCTTGACGATCAAATCGTTCATAGTTCATCCATTCATCCATAGTTACTGGTTCCTTCATTAATTAATGTAAGCGATTAATATCAATCATACCATACTTACCTTCAATATTTTAAATAGTAATAGTCGCCGATCCAACTTCTTCAGATCGACGACTATTATTTATGATTCTATTCATCCGGGAAGCTAGGATTTTGATCCTTTAATTCTGGAGCGTCGGTTGTGTAATCATCGTAGGTACTTTGATTATTGTTTTGTGCCTTAACGCTCGTCTTGTGTTGCTTTTGATCCTTCTTCAACTTCTTTAGACTCTTCTTCATGTTATAAGTGTAATCTTTCTTATTAACCTTCTTGAAGCCTGGAAGTTTGTAGAAGCGAATCAAATCACCATTCATTACCTTATCAGCAAGGCCAAGATCAGTTGTGACGTACTTTTGAATCTTATCAAACTGCTTCTTTTCCTTTACCGTTGGGTTCTTAATCTGTTTCCCTGTTCCCGTGTGGAAGTATTCACCATTGTACTTAGTGTACTTAGGCGTTACCCAGTCACCATTACGGAACGGTACGATTTGGTTGCGATCTTTTGAAAGAAGGTCCTGACCAAATTGAATGTACTTATCAGAACTAATCCCAAGAAGATCTTCGAGGGTTGGCAAAACATCAATTTCACCACCATAAGTATGGTCAATTCCACCCTTAAGTCCTGGAGCATTGATCATGAATGGCACCTTTTGGAACATTGCTAGATCATAGTTAGTAATCTTCTTTTTACCTAAGACTTGGGCGATTGCGGGCTTATGGTTATTTGAAATTCCGTAGTGGTCACCATAAAGAATCAGGACACTGTTTTGCCGCAAGCCAGATTTATCAAGGTAATCTAAGAATTCACCGATTGATTGATCAAGGTAACGAGCGGTTTGGACATAGTGGTCAACCGTGTCATCCCCGGTCTTCCATGCTTCAATTGAAGTGTTCTTCTTATCAATGATGTATGGGTAGTGGTTAGTAACCGTGATTAGCTTAGCATAGAACGGTTGTGGCAATTGTTCAATGTAGTGCATTGATTCCTTCATGAAGATCTTATCCTTCAAACCGTAACCCAGTTCTTGATCCTTAACCTTTGGATAGTAGTTCTTACTAAAGAAGTATTGGTAACCGAAGGACTTATAAGCATTGTCCCGGTTCCAGAAACTCGGCACATCCCCGTGGAATGAAGCAGTTGTATAACCAAGCTTTTGGTGGAGCAAGGCTGGTGCTGATTGGAACGTGTTCGTTGTCCCATCAGTAACCATTGCGGACCCTTCTGGCAACCCGTAAAGGGAGTTTTCCAACATCATTTCAGCATCGGCGGTCTTCCCCTGACCAACCTGGTGGAAGAAGTTATCGAAGGCCAACGTATTTGATGAGTGGTACAGCCTGTTCAGGTTTGGCATAACTTCTTGACCGTTCTGCTTATAGTCAATCATGAATTGTTGCAAACTTTCCAAGTGGATAACGAAGATGTTCTTTCCTCGTATCGTTCCCTCATATTCAATGTTTGGTTTAGCATAGTTCTTCTTCAAGAACTTTTGAACCGGCTTTAATTGTTCCTGGTTTGCCTTTGCCTTGATGACACTATTATGCGTTGTTTTAACCCCATCATAGATCGTATAGGCTTCTAGTCCTAGGTACTTAACGATGTAGTTGTTATCAAACGTCCGGGTCAGTAATTGCGAACGGTCCGATTCTGCCATTCCAAGGTTAACACCAAACAGAACAAAGCCTAGAGCAGTAATCGTTGCTGCATAACGGATCTTAAAGTAACGCATATCAACCCGAATAACGTGGAACAGCAATATCAGGATCAGAATAATTACGTCCGCATAAACCATAAAGTCTTCGGGACGGATAATTCCTAAGATACTCTTTCCTAAATTATTCGAAGCCGCTCCTGACCCTTTAATAACGTTAAATGTAATAAAATCAGAAAATTCACGGTAGTACAGGATGTTAGCGAATAACCAGGTGGAGAGCATCGCATTGATAATCATCATTAACCAATACGAAAGCCGGCCCCTGAAATACAACGCGATCCCAAGAAAAACCAAGGCACTAGGAATCGTGTTAAACGCCAATAGGAAGTGCTGAACGCTCCCCTTAACACCTAAATTAAATTCAGTACTGTACGCCCAGTAACTTTTAATTCCAAATAGGAGTACTACTAGCAGAAAAAAGCCAAGCTTGGTATTCAAGCCGTGCCATAGCTTCTGCAACGCTGTCTTCATAATCGTTCCTCCATTAAAAAATATCAATATCTACAATATTACAACACTTTTCAAGGAGCAACCTTTAAAAACTTATTTCAAAAAAAATTAAGGATATGAGAGAGCGCGCCGCGACGAACTAGCCACCGAGTACTAAGGAAGTCCAGACGATGATTGACTTGCAATCGAGTCTGGACTAATTAGACGGAGGTGGCGGTCGCGGTAAAGGAGTGAACCAGAAAACTTGTTTTCGTCTGTGAACCCTCGCAAGGCTGATTAGATTTCTCACTATCAACTTGTTGATGTGAGAAGTCAATCAGCTACTGCGTCATTCTAGGCTCAGTTGCAGTAGAAGTTATCGGAGGTAGCTAGCTCTAGCAAGTCCCTGGGGAGCCGTTCTCAACTCAGCTGCAGTAAGGCTTCTGAAGGTGGCGGTCGCGGTAAAGGAGTGAAAAACTCTTTGGAACGAACACGCTCTAATATACTATAATGAAACAATAATATTTGGGGAGGAATTCAGATGTCGAAACATAAAGCGAATTTACTGCTACTGACGGTAGCGATCCTTTGGGGAGCAAGTTATATTTTTGTGCGGATGGCGATTAATGCGGGAATGCATTCGGGAATGATCAATGCGGTTCGGGGAACGATGTGTGTCGTTGGCTGCCTGATTGTGTTTAGTAAGAGTATCCGCAAAATGAATTGGTTTGATTTTAAAGCCGGGATTTTAATGGGGATCACTAATTTTGTTGCCTACTATTTACAAACTGACGGGCTTCGCTTTACTACTCCAGCAAAGAATGCGTTTATCACGACGATGTACGTTGCAATTTCACCAATTCTACTCTGGATGTTCTGGCACGAGCGTCCTCGCCGCAAAACCTACTTTGTTATTCCGCTAGCACTAATCGGAATGGGGATCCTAACCAACGTCGCCCAAAGTGGTCTTGCCTTGAATTATGGTGATTTTCTAACCCTAATTTCTTCTATCTTCTGGGCACTTCAATTGATCTTCTTTGGTAAGATTGCCTCCAAAGCATCTAGTCCCTGGGTAATCATCTTTATGATTGGCCTAATTCAAGGTGCTGCTGGCTGGGTTGTTTCACTAACAACGGAGACACAAACTTTCGCCCACATTCACTGGATCCAAGCCTTGATTCCAGTGGCACTTCTTGCAATCCTCGTTACGTTTATCGCCCAGGGATTACAAATTACTGCGCAAAGGTACACCGATGCGACTTCGGCAGGACTTTTACTGATGCTTGAATCATTCTTTGCCAGTGTCCTTTCAGTAATTTTAGGCTACGATTCATTAACCCACTCATTAATTATCGGTGGCGCAATCCTCCTTCTCGCTAATGCAATCATGCAGACGGATCTCCACCGCCTGCCATTCCTCAAACGGTCAAATTAGTTGCTTTTGTTGAAAATGATTGGTAATCTGCAATCATCTCTAGACGAAAGGGCAAATTCATGAAACTTTCAAAATCGACGGCAAATCTTCTCCTGGTATTCGTAACAATCCTTTGGGGAAGTACATATATCTTTAATAAAATGGTTGTTGATGCTGGAATGCAATCAGGGACAATCAATGCCGTTCGGGGAGCAATGTGTGTCCTCGGTGGTCTCGTCCTGTTCCACCGTCAACTAAAACGAGCAACCCCGTTTGATATCAAAGTGGGCTTAATCGTGGGTCTAGTCAACTTTTGTGGCTATTATCTAAGAACGCTCGGCCTCCGTTCTACTACTCCTGCTAAAAGTTCCTTTATTACAGTAACCTACGTTGTTCTGACGCCCCTAGTTCTCTGGCTATTTTGGCATGAACGACCGAAGCTAAAAATCATTTTTGCCATCCCCCTCTCACTAATCGGAATGGCAATCTTAACGGGAGTTGCTGACAACGGCTGGTCACTTCAGTCAGGAGATTTCATTACCTTCCTCTCAGCTTTCTTCTGGGCATTCCAAATCATCATTTTCGGCAAATATGCTAGTCGTGCTTCAAGCCCCTGGATCATCATTACCCTAATCGGCTTCGTCCAGGTTATTTGCGGGACTCCACTAGCACTGACAATGGAACGAGCATCTCTCACCCATATCAACTGGCTACAGGCCCTCCTTCCATTAGCAATCGTCGCAATCGTGATTACCTTTGCTGCTCGAGGGATCCAGATCCGGGCACAGAAGTATACGGATGCCACTTCAGCGAGCCTAATCTTAATGAGTGAATCTTTCTTTGCAACTACCATCTCGGTTCTTCTCGGCTATGATCAACTTTCACCACGTTTAATTATTGGTGGTTTCCTAATCATTATCGCGAACGTGATCATGCAATTTGATCTGCGTAAACCAAAGCTAAGTACGCAAGAATAAGGATTTAAAACAACACGGCCTTCAGACTCAGTTAAACTGAGCTCTGAAGGTCGTTTTTAGTTAACCATTAATTAAGTAAATATAGGTCTTTAGGAATCCCATCAATCAATGGCGTCACCTGACCGACAGAAATCATCGTTAAAGCATGCATTGCCCGTGAAGCAATGGTGTATAACAATTGACGCTCACTATCATCTGGATATTCATTAGCATTAACGTTCCAAGCAATAACCGCATCAAATTCAAGTCCCTTTGCTAAGTAGGATGGGACGATGATGACACCATCAACTAACCGCTGATTTTCGGTCCGAACGAGCGTTGTCTTGACGTTCTGCCGTTTTAATTCGGTAAAAAGCTTCTCGCAGTCTTCTAAGGTCTTACCGATAATTGCTACCGCATCGTGAGCTTGCTGGTACTTCTTCAGCGTTTTAATAACGCTCGTCACACCCTGAGCATAGTCGCTATCCTCAATTACAGTTGGCAAGTCACCTTGACGTTCAAAGGCCTCAATTGCCTCACCATTCGTTAGTAAGTGCTTAGTAAAGTCAGTAATCTGTTTCGTTGACCGATACGACTTCGTTAATTGGACAATCTTCGTCTTTTCTGAATCGAACATCGTGCTTAATTGGCGCAACAATGAGCGACTGTTCTCGTGGGTAAAGATTGCCTGGTTCAAGTCACCGAGGAGAGTAAAGCGAGCATGTGGGAAGCGGAATTTCAAGTATGCTAATTGGTAAGCATCATAATCCTGAACTTCATCAATGAAGACGTAGCGAATATCCCGTTGTCCCTTCTTCCCCGTCATCAAGTCATACAGGTAAAGGTAGATCGTGATCCCACTAGCACTAATTTTTCCCTGCCGGAGTTGGTCCTTGGTTTGCTCAACATAATTTGTCCACTCAGCTTCCGTAATTCCGAACTGCCCCAGTTCTACCAGCTTAGGGGTTGCACGAAGAAGGTGGATGAACTGGGCGTTGATGTTTAACCATAAGTTATGGTCGATTGCGCGCTTTACCGGCGTTAATGCTTTCATCACAATTTGGCGAGCTAAGAACTTAAACTGCTGGTTATCATCCGCAAATTCACGTGGCTGGTTGCCCATCATGTCATCAATTTGTTCCTTACTCAGGTTTTGAACTGCTTCTTCAGCCCACTTACTCCGCATTTCAACGCTGACTCGGTGATTGAGGTACTTGATCAGCGCTTCCTTAGTACCATCAAGACGGTTACCAAGGTTATAATTACTATTGAAGGAGTAGTAGATTTCCTTGATCTTTTCCTTACTGATAAAGATCTTACCGTGAAACATTAAATTTCTAAACCGCATATTGGCTTTTCCCAAGTGCTTAGCATAACGGCCCGTTGCCTTAAAGTAAGCCAAACTGGTCGTTAACTGAACAGCCTTCTTGACGGCCGGATCCTGACTGCTTTCAAATCGCTGAGCCAAGGTTTCAACATGCAATCTTGGTACTCGGCGGTTAGCGAACTGGTAGTAGGTCATCTGAACCATATTATGCTCCCCAAGCTCGGGAAGTACTTGATCGATATAGTCGTTAAATAGCTGGTTCGGTGAGAACAGGACAACTTGGGATGAGCTTAGATTTCCCCGATAACGGTACAGAAGCCAAGCAACCCGTTGGAGAACAGCCGCAGTTTTTCCGGATCCGGCAGCCCCCTGAACGAAGAGGAGATCATCCTTAGTATCACGGATAATCTCGTTTTGGGTCCGTTGGATCGTCGTCACGATACTCTTCATCTTGGTGCTTGAGTGGGTACCTAACGCTTCCAACAACATCTGGTCGCCAACTTGCTCATCGGTATCAAAGATTGTCACAATCGTTCCATCTTCAATCTGGAACTGCCGCTTTAAGGTCATATTGACTTTCTGAGTACCGACAGGGGTCTCGTAACTCACCTCACCAAGTTTACCCTCGTAGTAAACTGAGGAAATTGGTGCTCGCCAGTCATAAACCAAGAAATGATCTGGACGGTCGCTAAAAGAAGCCAGGCCGATATAAACGGTTTCTGGCTTAGCAGCTCCCTTTTCCTGAAAATCAATTCGGGCAAAGTACGGTTTCTTCTCCAGTCGCTTTAAGGTAGAAAGCCGATCCGCTGCGTGCTGCCAACTATTCTGCCGTTCATCAAGCATTTGCTGCTGGGCACGGAAGGACATTGCAGTATCCATCATCCCCGAATAAGTTGTGGTGTTCAGATGGATATCATCAATCTGCTTATTAATCCCCCTAATATCATGTCGGGCGGTTTGAATCTTTTTCTCAGCCTTGTCCTTGGCCGTTTTAATCTCACTAATAACGTGATCTAAATGTTTTTGTTCAAATTCTCGTACTGACTGTTCGGTCACACTCGCTACCTCCATTCGGTAAAATCGTCTTACTATTATAGCATTGATAGCTCAACGACCGAAACAATATTCCTTTTGATCGCCGAATACTAAATTATCTTTAAATATTGACAGTAACCTGAACCTTCGGGACTAGAATGACGGTAAAATAGAGTAATCACTTACTATTTAGAAAGGAGCTTGCAGATTGGCTAACCTATTTTATATTTTGACTCACATTGCTGAAGTCATTATTCCAATGTTTGAATGGCTCGGTCCATGGAGCTACGTGCTGCTCTTTGCGATTATTTTTATGGAAACCGGCCTGGTTATCTTTCCCTGGCTCCCGGGAGAATCATTAATCTTTCTCACCGCATCATTCATCGCCTTCCACCCTGTCCTGAAGCTGGAAATTGTCATTCCGGTCTTCTTCTTTGCGGCCTTTATCGGTGACACCGTTAATTACTACATTGGCCGCTCCCTCTCTCGTTGGCAATGGCTTTCAAAGCGGGTTAACGGACCAGGAATGGAAAAAGCTCACAAGTTACTAGAAAAGCACGGGATCAAGACAGTCGCCTTTGGTCGCTTTGTCCCCCTGATCCGGACATTTATCCCGTTGATTGCTGGAACGATGCACTTTGATTTTCGCCGATTTATGGTCGGTAACCTCATTGGAGTAATTGTGTGGGTCCTTGCTGCTAGTCTTGTTGGCTACTACTTCGGAAGTATTCCGTTCGTAAAGGAACACTTCTCACTGATCATCCTGCTCTTTGTATTAGTAGCCATCTCAGTCATTGCATTACTGGCGATCATCCGTTACTTACGGCGCAAGATCATCAAGCGGAATAAGATGCTCTAACACTAATTAGTCACTGTTCACACTCCTCCGTAAAGCATGGTAAAATAGAAGGTAATTATTATCATACGTAAAAAGGAGCTGATCAAGTTGGCAATTACTGTCTACTTTGTTCGTCATGGTCAAACCTACCTCAACCGGTACAACCGAATGCAAGGATGGTCTGACGCCCCTCTAACCGAAAAGGGGATTGAAGATGCTAAACGAGTTGGGAAGGCCCTTGCTGATGTTAAATTTGACTATATTTTTAGTAGTGACCTTTCACGGGCAGTGAATACCGCTCGATTACTCCTCGCTGCCGATCCAAACACAGATATTAAGGAACCAATTCAGGAACCAGCTTTCCGTGAAATCTTCTTTGGTTTCTTTGAAGGCGCAAATGGTGGTGCAGTCGCTGATATTGTTGGTGGAAAGTACGGCTACCATAACTTCTCACAAATGGCTGCTGGCTGGGGAACCGATGAATTAAAGGATCGGATCGCTAAAGCAGATCAATATGGTGACGCTGAAGATGCACAACGTTTTTGGAAGCGGATGGATAAGGGCTTCGACCGGCTCCGTAATTTACCGGACGGTTCCGTTGCCGTGGTTGTTTCTCACGGTGCAGCAATTCGTTCAATCGCTGATCGCTACCTTGAAGGCGTTGACCAAAACGTTTCACCACGTAACGGCAGCATCATGAAAATGACTTTAACCGATACTGATACACATGTGGACTTTTATAACCAGCTCCACATTCCGGATAAATAAGATCACCTGATTAAAGGGGGAACATTATCTTTCAATGGATAACATACAAACCGAAGAGCCAGTATTAATCACTGGATTGAACACCGAACAAGAGGATTTTGATTATTCAATGACCGAGCTTGCTGAATTAGCTCAAGCCAACCACATGAAAGTCGTCGATCGAATTGATCAAGCAATTGACCGTCCTAATCCAGCTACCTATTTTGGCAGCGGTAAAGTTGAGGAAATCAAAGCCGCAGTTTTAGCTGAAAAGATTTCAACCGTTATCACTAACGATGAATTGACCCCAAGTCAATTACGGAACTTGGAAGATGAACTGGACTGCCGGGTTCTCGACCGGACTGCATTGATCCTCGAAATCTTTGCTGAACGAGCACAGTCAAAAGAGGCCAAACTTCAGGTACAAATTGCTGAATTACAGTACCGACTACCACGTCTCCAGACGAGTGCTAATCAACGACTTGACCAGCAAACTGGTGGTGGAAGTGGTTTTACCAACCGTGGTGCCGGTGAAACGAAACTGGAAATGAACCGGCGGACGGTCCAAAATTCAATCAGTCACCTCCGAAAAGAACTACGGGCAATTGATCGTTCTGAAGAAGTTAAGCGGAAGCAACGTGACAAAAGTGCTATTCCAACTGCAGCCCTTGTCGGTTATACTAACGCCGGTAAGTCGACCATCATGAATGGTCTTGTTGAAAAGTATGGCGTTGGCGAAGATAAAACCGTCTTCGAAAAGGACATGCTTTTTGCGACCCTTGATACGAGTGTCCGGCAATTAACGCTTCCCGATCAAAAACGGTTCTTGCTTAGTGATACTGTTGGTTTTGTCAGCAAGTTACCAACTCACCTTGTAGAATCATTCAAGTCAACCCTTGCGGAAGCTGCAAACGCTGACTTACTAATTCAGGTGATTGATGCTTCCGATCCCCATTACGAGGACATGATGAAGACGACCCAAAAGACACTTAAGCAAATTGGTATTGAAAACATTCCGATGCTGTACGTCTTTAACAAGGCTGATAAGACTGATATGGAATATCCAGTTCTTGAGGGAGATGATCAAATTGTTATCTCCGCTAAAGATGACGATTCACTTGAGCTTCTTACCAAGGCTATTCGAAAACACCTCTTCAAGGATTATGTTGAGGCCAAGATGCTAATTCCATTTGCGGATGGTCACGTTGTTTCATATCTCAATGAGAATACCAATATTCTTGATACTGAATACCAAAGCAGCGGAACTGTACTGACAGTTGAGCTATCCCAAAAGGATTACGATAAATATCAAAAGTACGTGATTCGCTAAAAAACGAGAGGTTAGTGAGAAAATATTCTAACTAACCTCTCGCTTTTTATTCTCTAAGCTGTCCGGCGATTAATTATTCCTAAAATCCAGGAAACAATGAGGACTAAGATTACCGCACCGATAATCGAAGGGACAATCGCCATCCCCGCAACTTGTGGTCCCCACGCGCCGAGAACTGCTTCACCTAATGATGAACCGACTAACCCGGCGATGATGTTGCTGATGACTCCCATCGAGCCACCGCGACGAGTAATCGCCCCGGCAATTAATCCGATTACACCACCAACAATTAATACCCAAATCCAGTGTAACATTGGTATTCCCTCCTTGTCATTCGGCTAATTCTGCCTTTTTCTTAACGGCTTTCTTCTTGATCTCTTCTACCTTTGCTTGCGCTTTACCATGCACTTCTTGTGCCTTGCCTTCAACCTGTTTCAGTTTACCGGCAACTTTATTTTTGATACTTTCTTTGCTTGTCATAGATATTCTCTCCTTTCTTTACTTGAGTAGGTTTATTTGATGACCTAATCATAACAAGAAGCGGTTTCACTAGCGATACTTTGATGATTCTCTTACAAAAGTGTTAATACTAATTAGTTTTTTCTTAAGTTAAAAAAAGCGGCAAGTTACTAGTAAAATAGTAGCTTACCGTTTTTTAGCAGTGTTTTCATTCACTAATTATGAATTAAAAACGAACTTCATTCTTAACGTTTTTGCCTTCAACAATCGCTGCAATATCGTTTAAACTAACTTGCACCATGTTACGAACGGCCGTGTCAGTCATGAAGGCCACGTGTGGTGTTACAACAACGTTTGGCATCTGAACAAGTTCCTTAAAGTCAGCGGGAACATCTTCTGGAGCAACCTTCTTGCTAAAGTAGGTTGTCTCATCGCCTAGAGTATCTAAGCCAGCACCACCAATTTCATGGTTCTTCAAGGCTGCGATCAGGTCAGCAGTGTTAACAACCTTTCCCCGCGCCATGTTAATTAAGATCGCATTCTTCTTCATTTGCTTAAATTGCGCTTCAGCAAACATGTTTTCTGTGCTGGAAGTCAATGGTACGTGAAGAGTGATAATGTCGGCTTCCTTTAGTGCAGTCTCCAAATCTACAAATTCATCTACATATGGAGCATAAACCACGCTAGTTGCCCGTGTTACAGCGATTACTCGAGCACCAAGCGCCTTATAAATCTGCGCCGTCGCACCACCAATGTGACCAAGGCCAACAATCGCAACTGTTTGGTTATAGATTTCGTCACTCACAAGATCTTTACTCCAGCGGAAGTCGGCATCATTTAACATCCGTTCCTTAAATTCGCCAATTCGCCGTAACAGGTACATTGCATGGGTTAACCCCATTTCAGCGATTGCCCGTGGTGAATAAATTGAAACATTAGTGATCTTAAGGCCGTTTTTCTTTGCCAAGCCTAGATCAAACATGTCATATCCAGCCGTCCGGGTTGATAACTGCTTAATTCCAAACTGCTTTAACTTAGTATAAATCTCAGGATCGGCAATCTTACTCGTTTGTAAAACCGAAACGCCATCGTATCCCTTAACCATATCAATTGTTGTCGAATTCAATTGATCTTCAACAATCTTAACCTCGTTGCCGGTCTTTTCAGCCCATTCCTTAGCGTACGGAACTTCCTTCGCGTCAACGCCAAACATGATTAGCTTCATCTGTAATCCCATCCTTTATCTCAGTTTTTGTGTGCGTTTACAATACTTATTATACTAGAAAACAGAGTGCGAATCCGCTAAAAAAGGCGAAGAGTCTGAGTTTATTCTCAGCCTCTTCGCTTTTCTTTTTATCTCTTAAATTAAGCTGCCTTCGTTTCCCGATGAGGAACAAAGTCGCGTTGAATCCAAACGGAAACAATCATTGCAAGAGCATCAATAATGACAAAAACAATTAAGGTGACGTAGTAGTTATGCAATACTTGGTGAGTGTATGAAAGCAGCAACGGACCAACCATTCCGGCAGCGGCCCAGGCAGTCAAAACATAACCGTGAATTGCTCCTAGCTCTTTAGTCCCGAAAACATCGCCCAGGTATGCTGGAATAACGGAGAAACCAGCCCCATAGCAGGACATTAATAGGCAAAGCGCCATTGCAAAGATAAATGGCATCTTGAAGAAGAGCAGGATAAACAGCATTACAATGTCTAGCACAAAGATCAAACTATAAGTCAGTGGTCGACCGATGAAGTCGGATAGAGTAGCCCAGACAAGACGACCAAAGCCATTAAAGAGACCAATAATTCCAACCATCACAGCGGCGGCACTTGCGGTCATTGTCGTCATGTTTTGTGCCATTGGTGAAGCTGCAGAAACAAGACCAATCCCCGTGGTGATGTTAATGAAGAACATAAACCAAAGGAATGCAAAGGTTCTTGTCTTTAGTGCTTGGTTAGCTGTTAATTCACGGTTAGTCAAGCTTACCCGTTGTGCATTTTGAGCAATTGCTTGTGGCAGTTCGTTTGGCCGTGGCTTTTTAATAAACTGAGCTGCAACGACCATAACCACAAAGTAGAAGGCCCCTAAAATATAGAAAGTATTAGCAATTCCAACCGCTGCCATTAACTTTTGGGCAACTGGACCAGTAAGCATTGCCGCAAAGCCAAAGCCCATAATTGCTAAACCAGTAGCGAGGCCTCGTTTATCTGGGAACCAGCGAACAATTGTCGATACCGGTGTAACGTAACCAGAACCTAATCCTAGTCCACCAATTACCCCGTATGCTAAGTAAAGTAACCATAAGTGGTGTGATTGAACAGCTAACCCAGTTAAAGCAATCCCACTACCGTAACAAATGCTTGAAATCGTTCCGGTAACTGTTGGACCAAATTTTTCAACCAACCGTCCCATAAATGCGGCTGACATTCCTAAGAAAAAGATTGCTAAACTAAATGCAAATGATACTGCGGTTTCCTTCCAGCCGGTATACGCGGAAATTGGCTTAGTAAATACACTCCAGGCATATACCCCACCAATCATTAGGTGAAGGATCACCCCTGCAAACGCCACTCCATACCGATTCCTTGTTTTCGTCATTCCCAATTCTCCCTTATATTTATTCCGAACATTATTTTTAAATAATATAAGTTTGTTCGGTGTTTAAAAAATAGCACAGAGATATTGAATAAACAATAGGGAAAACACGAACTTTACAAAAAAAGAGACTGGAAGTTAATCCAGCCTCTTTAGCATGATTGTTAAGAAATATTTACTGCGAACATGATCCCTATTATGGGTTCTAATGCAGCATAGTTTAAACGTGTTCCTCAGAAACTTGCTAGAGCTAGCAACCTCCTTCCTCAGTAGCCAACTGAATTCTGCCACCAACAAGTTGGTAGTCAGAATTCTAGTTAGCCTTGTGAAGGCTCACAGACGAAAACAAGTTTTCTGGTTCACTCTTTAGGCGCAAGTCGCCTTCGTCAGGAGAAATTGCTAGCTTTCCGCAAGTTTTCTGCTGAGTCACACTCTATTTTGAATTAAAGCCATCGCCCTCACCCATTGGGCCGTGTTCGTTTTCTTTCTCACTAGCAACACTTGGTGCATGGAACTCGTGGGATGCAATTCCCTTCATTGTTAATAGTAACAAGAGGTTAAAGACAACCGCGATTCCTAATAGGACAAGGTTGCAGAACATTGTGTAGTGGGTACCTAAACCACCACTAATTGAATCACGTAGACCAAGGATCGAGTAGGTCATTGGTAAGTACCAGTGAATGACATTGTAGAACTTCATGGTAACTTCCATTGGGAACGTCCCACCAGAACCACCAAGTTGTAACATCAGAAGAACCATGGCAACAAACCGACCAGGGTTATCAAAGGTCATTGATAAGAACATTACAACAGCCATCGAAGCCAACCCGAAGAGGATCGTTGTGGTAAAGAATGATGGAACGTGGTCGATTGTTAATCCACACATCATCATGATTCCACATTCAACAACAGCCATGGCAATTGCGGCGATTCCACCAACAACAACCTTACTGAACCACCAAGCGGTTGCAGAAGCATTTGGATCTGCGACCCGCCGAATTGGGTAAACAAAGTTGAAGACAAGCATACCAACATAAAGGGCAACTGACAGAACATAAGGTGCCAGTGCGTGACCGTAGTTTGGTACGTAACTGTAGTTAGAGTGCTTTTCAACTGAAGGTTCAGCAATCATCTTAGCTGTCCGGTTAGAGGTCTTAATACCATTAATGGTCTTTGCACCCTTACCCAGAGCATCAGCTAACTTACCAGCACCAACGTTTAATTTGGTAATTCCTTGAACAAGTGCTGGTGAATTATCAACTAATTGTTGGGTACCAGCAGCTAATTGATTAACACCAGCAGTCAATGCAGGAACCTGACCATTCAATTGACCAAGAGCGCCTGCAAGTTGACCAGCACCGGAGTTCAATTGACCAGAGTTGGCAGTTAATTGACCAACACCTGCTCCTGCTTGAGCAACACCGGCAGTGTATTGACCAATACCAGAAGTCAACGTTCCGGCACCAACGGCAGCGGAATCAACACCGTTAGTGTATTGGGTGACATAAGTATTAAGGGTATTAGCACCACCAGCAATTTGGCTAGTAGCAGATTGCAATGCCTTAATTTTATCTTTTGAACCAGACAAACTGGATAAAGTACCTTTGTAACCATTCAAAGTATTAAGCAATGTATTAGCTTGCTTGATTGTACCATCAGCATTATCAAGGATTGTTGACATCTGAGAAAGTTGACCAAGTTGTGATTGCATATCACTTAAAGAACTTCCTAAACTATTTAGGCTATTCAAAGTAGTTCCAACATCAGCAATAGTTTTAGCACTGTCTCCAGCAGTTTTAGCATTTGCTCCAGCCTGTGTAGCTAACGCGCCTAGTTGACTCTTAATATTATTATCACTAGTTGAACCTGCAAGAGCTTGTAATTTACCGGCTATTTCAGCATCACTTTTGGCAACACTACCGGCACCATTTGCAGCGCTGGTTAATTGTCCTTTAACCTGACTAACACCAGCCAATGCACCAGAAGCTTGTTGAAGTTTACCAGCACTTTCCTGGACACCAGCCAAAGCAGCTTTAGCAGTAGTCAAACCAGTTTGCAATTGAGCAAGACTCTTTTGTAGATCCTGAGCCTGGTTCATTGCTCCCATAATACCTTCAAAGTCCATATTACCTAACTGACTTAGCTGACTATCGTTACCGTTTACTTCTTTGTCTAACTCACCAGTATACTTTGCTAAATCACCAGTTCCACTTTGAATTGCAGAAGAATTATCTCTCAATTGACCCAGTCCACTTTGCAATTGACTTGCGCCTGAGTTCAGTGCACCCGAGTTAGCATTCAATTTACCTAATCCAGCGGCAAGCTGACCAACACCACCAGTGTATTGGCGGATTCCGTTAGCAAGTGTTTGGCTACCAGATGCTAATTGTTGAGCACCAGCGGCTAATGGAGCAACACTAACCCGTAACTTCTGAACACCATTGTTCACTTGGGAAACCCCGGCAACATACTGGTTCATCCCACTTTGAAGGGTTACCAGTCCATTGTCCAGTTGTTTGGCACCACTAGCAGCAGTACCCATCCCCTTACCAACCGTGTGGAGGGCTTTGAACATTGCTTGAGCGTATGCCCGGGTAACTTGTGCCCGAATCTTTTCGTTTAGCTTAGTCATCCCCAACTGACTGATAACTTCACCAATGTAGTTTAGTGAACCGTTCGTCTCATACTTCAGTTGCATTTGCTGAGGATGCTTGTTCAAAACAGTTGTTGCGTCCTTAGAGAAGTTCTTTGGAATCGTAACAACCGTGTAGTATTTCCGGTGGGTTAATCCATAGTGTGCCTTTTCAGGTGAGACGATTTCCCACTTTAATTGCTTGTTTTTCTTTAATTCTTTGACCATTCGATGACCGATATCCATCGTTTGTCCACGATATTCAACCGGAACATCCTTGTTAACAACCGCTACCGGCAAATTTTCCGTACTCCCATAAGGATCCCAAACAGACTTTAGGAAAAAGATACTGTAAAGGAACGGGATAATACAAATAACGGTAGTGGAAATTAATAATAGTCGATTGTGCAGAATATTTTTAAATTCCGCTTTAATCGCATTCCACATTTATTTTCTCCTCTTATCCCCTAAATATTTGTTAATTAATTTTGTTCCAATTGGCGACCAACCGATAATGATTGCATTGAACGCTTAGCAAACTCAATTACGTGATCAATTGAAACATCATAGTTCTTATCCTGCCACCAGTAAAAAGTGCCGATTAACGCACCACTAAGCACATACGCTAACATTTCCGGATCGGCGGTCTGCTGTAATAATTGAATAACAGGATCATTGCTCTTTTCTTGCCGCCGTTCCAGCATGATCTGACTCAGGATATGCATCATTTCAGCATACAATGAGCTGTGGGCACTTTCCGATGCTAAATGACGAAAAACATTCTTATGGTCATTAACATAGTAAATTAACTGCTTAATTAGATCATCTTCCGAATCACTACTATCAACTAAGCGGTTAATTTGCGTTCCCAATGTTTGCTCAAGGAGGTCATACTTATCGCGGAAGTAGCGGTAAAAACTACTCCGGTGTAGTAACGCTTCTTGGCAGATTTGATCAATTGTCAGGTGTTCAAAGGATCGCTCTTCAAGTAGTGTTAGCAATGCATTTTGAAAATCACGCACAGTTCTTGTGACTCGCACTAGTCTCCCCTCCTTTAACCAATTTTGCAATAAACATTGTAAACCGTGTCAAAAATAGACAACAGAGTTAATCTGGCACGTTTATATCATCATAAGACAAAAATAAACTATTGTCTCATTTAATGTGACAATAGTTTAAATTGATTGTTATTTTGTTGTTCGTTCACGATAGGCAACTTGGGCTTTTAGTCCATAGTCGGCGGTTGTCATAATCGTGGTTCCACTTCGTCCTGGAATCTTGTTTGGTCCATCAACGACCACAAGATTAGCCAAGTAAATCCGGTACTTTTCGTGAGCCTCGTGAACATCGGTTAAGCCAATCTTAGTGATGTGGCCAACCGGGTGGCGTTCCATTTGGTTCATCCCCATATAAATCTCAAGCCGATGACGGATTGGATCGTGGACTAGTTCAAAGTACGGTGGAATTGACTCCACATTTAATGCTTGAACAGGCTGGTGAGTCTCCTGGTACTGGTGGATAATCTCCCGTTCACTCATCCCATTAAAATCGTTGACGAAGATTTTTTCGGATAATAAACGATCAACTACTTTTTGAAGATTCTCTTGTTCGGAATGATCAATTGAAACGGTTGCTGGAATTGTATCAGCACCAGAGAAAAGACCGTTTGATTGGTTTGCCAATCCGGTTGAGTACCGACCAGCACCCCTTCTTAATTGTGGCTGGTTATTTTCAGCAAACTTTTGTCCCGTCACCTTGGCAATCCGTGGTGAAAGGAAATCAAATTGAGAAGTCTTCCCTAAGAAGTAGAAGACAAAGTTAACGTAAATGAAGTAAGTAATTGCGACCATCGCTAAGCAATACAAGAAGCCACGCATCCAGGCATGGTTAATAAATAAACGGAAGGTCACGTATACCAGATAAATATCGCCTAAAATGGCCAGAACAATATAGATCCGGTTCTTTAGTTTGACATCTAAATTAAAATAGCTCAGCGATGAGTTAATCATATCGAGAAAGCTAAACATCTGTGAGGTTCACCCCGCTTAATTATTAGTTGTATTTTGAGTAGTCGTTCCTTGACCACCATTGATCTGCCCGGTTTGAGTTTCGTTACCGGTCGACTTGTTACCAGTATTCTGGTTTCCCTGATTATGCGTTGTCGTGGTTGAGGACGAACGCTCTGTATCATTACCAGTATTATTTTGGTTTTCTTGAGTATTATCGTTATTACGACTCCGGGTACTGGAAGATTGTTGCTCGTCATTATCGTCCTGTTGTGAGGAAGAATGACTAAGAACACTACTACTGTCAGAATTAGTCCGTCGATCAACTGATGATGTTGAACTTACCCGTGCCCCTTCAGAGGTGTGTGTTGCATGGTTAACAACAACGTTCGTGGCCCCTAATGCTAAGACAATTGAAAATAACGCAAAGGGAGTCACAATAGGTGGGATTTTATTTGCCATAAATAAATGCTCCTTTTCTACAACCTATCATACTCGCTTTTCTCCCCGATAAATATTAAGGAATATTGAAATTATTTAGCCTTTTCTTTTGGCCTGACACTCGGCACAAATACCATGTAACTCGAAAACATGACCATTAATCTTTGCCCCTGGAAGTTGCTTAGCAAAGAAATCATAGTCAATTGGCGGCATCTTAATTTCCTGAACTCGTCCACAAACGTCACAAATAAAATGGTGATGATGACGTGAATCACAGCAAACCTTAGCCTGCATTTTTTCACCCTCTTGCCGGGTTTCGACAATCCCCAATTTCTCGAATTCCTTTAAATTACGGTAAATAGTCCCGTAGCTAAGGCCTGGATTGGTCTTTCGCAGACGCTGATCAACATCCGTAAAATCAAGATAACGATCGGGATGTTCGGCTAAAATTTCAATCATTTGCTGCCGTTGTTTGGTCCACCGGGATCCATTGTTTTTCAAGGTTTCTCGTGCTTGCATAATTAGCTCATTCATCGAATGCCACCTCCCTAATAAAAAAGTTATTCTACCATAGATTGATCTTTTTCTAAATCACTTTGTCTTACGATTTGCTCTACCTGAGCCACCGTTTGCTCCCAAGAATCATTAACGACCACGTTAGCAATCCCCTTCAGTTCATCGGGCAAGTGGAGGTCTCGGTGATATTCAGCGCTTTTCAATCGCGAATGCACCGCACGAATTCCGTCTCCCCGCTTAACCATCCGCTTGGCTAAGGAAGCAATATGGCTCACCGTTAGGAAAATAATTACTGCCCGCTGACCTAGCTGCTGGTGGTATGTCAAGGCACCCTTGGTATCGAGAACGATTACATCATCATGACCCTTTTGCCAACCAGCCTCAAGACTCTCCATTGAGGAACCATAACGATGATGATCATACTCAACCGATTCCAAAAGATGAAGCTTATTCATCGTAGCCGGCGTTTCAAAGTGGTAATCAACGCCATCACGTTCAGTTGGTCGTGGTGGACGGGTAGTATGTGTAATTACCCGTTCCATTTGATAATGTTCCTGAAGAAACTTAGCTACCGTTGTCTTTCCGGAGCCAGCCGCCCCGGCAATGACAAATACTTTTCCAGAACTCATCTTACTTTGTCAAATGAGCGTTAACCTGGTCTAGCAACTGCTTTAAATTATCATATGTCAGCCGTTCTCGAGCATCATGGTAATTAAACCAGCCACTATTCTTAATCTCTTCTGCTTGTAAATGAATATCTTCATTCTTAGTCAAATCAGCAGTATACAGCGTCATTTGTTTCCGGTTGCCGTTTGGTAAGTCATATTCAGTATAAACGTGAAAACTGGTATCGATTGGCAGGACCAATTGTGTTTCCTCTTTAATTTCTCGTTTAGCGGTTTCTTCAAGCGTTTCTTTGCCCTCAACATGGCCCTTAGGGAATCCCCAGAAGTGACCCTTATTTTGGCTTTCTAGTAAGAGGTATTCAATTTCTCTATTATTTTGCCGATAAACAACAGCACCACTAGTAATTTCAATTGCCATAATCGCTTGAATCTCCTTAAAAATAATCTAATTTTCTAATTGACTTTTAATATTAACTAAATGTATTATTGTTAGTATACGCGACAGGATTCACTACCTGCCGCTAAATTTATTATAGCAAAGGTGGGTTAAAGATGGGCTTAAACATTTTCCGAAAAGAAAGTCTCGATCGTTATCTTGGAGCTGATAAACTTTTCGCTAAAACAATGAACGCTCGTGACTTGATGGCTATCGGAATTGGAACCGTTATTGGTACCGGGATTTTTATTCTCCCGGGTACAATTGCGGCTAAGCAGGCTGGACCAGGGGTGTCCCTTTCTTTCCTGTTATCCGCGATTGTCTGTGCATTTGCCGCAATGTGCTACGCTGAATTTGCTTCAGCATTACCCGTTGCCGGCAGTGCCTATTCTTATGGTAACGTGGTGTTTGGCGAATTCTTCGGCTGGCTCCTTGGTTGGGCGCTTGTCCTAGAATATATGTTAGCCGTGGCATCAGTTTCAACGGGGTGGGCCGCCTACTTTAATTCATTTATCGAAAGTTTTGGGCTTAAAATCCCCCATGCTCTTTCTGGACCATTCGATCCCGCACACGGTACTTATATTAATATTGTTGCGGTTGTGATTGTCCTCTTAATTACCGTTATGTTATCCCGAGGGCTTCAATCATCAGTCCGGGTAAACAACATTGCGGTAGTAATTAAAGTTGCAATTATCCTTATCTTCATTGTCGCTGGTTTATTCTTCATCAAGCCGAAAAACTACCATCCATTTCTCCCTTACCACATGAGCGGGGTTATTCATGGAGCAACAACTGGGTTCTTCGCTTACCTTGGTTTCGACTGTGTTTCTAGTTCAGCCGCTGAGGTTAAGAATCCCAAGAAGAACATGCCACTTGGAATTATCGGAACGCTTGGGATCGTTGCGGTTCTCTACATGGGAGTGGCAATTGTCCTCACGGGGATGGTAAAGTACACCAAACTTGACGTCGCCAACCCCGTATCATATGCCCTTCAACTGGTTCACCAGAATTGGTTAGCAGAACTTCTCTCAATCGGTGCGCTAGTCGGGATGTTCACCATGATGGTAGCAATGATCTACTCCAGTTCACGGTTAATCTATGCGATCGGCCGTGACGGACTGTTGCCAGCATTTCTTGGTAAGTTAGATAAGAAGAGCCACTCTCCACAAGTAGCTCTTTGGGTCGTTGCAATCATTATTGCTGCGATGGGTGGCTTGGTTTCCCTTGATCAATTAACTAGTCTGGTTAACATCGGGACGCTGTTTGCCTTTACCCTCGTGTCATTTGGGATCATCCCACTTCGTCGACGGAAAGACATTGGTAATCGTGGTGGCTTCAAGGTTCCCCTTTACCCATTCATTCCAGTGCTTTCAGGCCTTCTATGTCTCGCAATGATGACTCAGCTTCAATTGGAAACTTATATTGGGGCCGGAATTTGGTTTGTAATTGGATTAATCATTTACTTCACATATGGGTACCGGCATAGCAAACTAAATCAAGTAAAATAAACTCTTCACTATATTGATATATTGGAAAACAGGGTTACGTGTTTAAACTTAATTTCGTAATTCTGCTTTCTTTTTATTTTAAATATTTCTAATTCCCATCATTATAAGTTTTGATAATGGATTAAAAAATTCAATTTTTGAGCTATGTATCCGTTTACTTTATCACTAGTGATTTGCATCACAGCTTTTTTGCGTGATATGGTATATTGTAATCTGTCTTTAAGAAATTGAATTTTTGTGTGAATAGACATTAGTTGTTTGGAACACAATTAAGAGATTTACTTCTGTCTAGCGTTATCCAACTAGGCACTATTTGCATAAGGATCACTAAAATATTTTTGAGGTGAAAATTTGCAAAAAAATTCTAAAAAGATTTCGTTACTTTCAGCAGTAATGCTCGCAATTAGTTCGTTAATTGGTTCTGGGTGGTTATTTGGGGCCAGCGAAGCAGCAGCTACTGCTGGACCTGCCGCTATTATCTCCTGGATTGTCGGTGCGATCGTGATGGGGTTAATTGCCTTTAACTACATCGAACTGGGAGTAATGCTTCCGGAAAGTGGCGGAATGAGTCGCTATGCTCAATACACCCACGGGCCTTTACTTGGCTTTATTTCTTCATGGGCTAATTGGGTTTCATTATTAGCAATCATTCCAATTGAAGCAGTAGCGGCTGTTCAATATATGAGTTCCTGGCCTTGGAGTTGGGCGAACTGGACTAACCGGTTCATGGCTAACGGCCACATTAGTAATAGCGGCCTTTGGGTAGTCTTCTTGTTCATGATTATCTTTACCCTTCTAAACTTTTGGTCAGTTGAACTGATGACACGGTTCACCAATCTTATTTCTATTTTTAAAGTTGGGATGCCGTTATTAACAATTATTATTTTAATGATTAGTAGTTTTCATCCTGGGAATTTCGGTAATTCCGTTCATAGTTTCTTTCCAAACGGAACTAGTGCTATTTTCCAGGCAACAACAATTTCCGGGATTCTCTTTTCCTATAATGCTTTCCAAACGGTTATTAATATTGGTGGAGAAATTAAGAATCCTGCCAAAAATATTTCCCGGGCAATTGTGATTTCACTTAGCGTTGCCGCATTGATTTATATTTTTCTCCAATTAGCTTTTATCGGTGCAATTAAGCCGACAAGCTTGGCTAAGGACGGCTGGCAAGGGTTGAACTTCAACTCGCCATTTGCTGATATTGCAATAATGCTTGGCATTAACTGGTTAGCTGTTCTTTTATATTTAGATGCCTTTGTCTCACCATTTGGGACCGGGGTTTCCTTTGTTGCCTCGTCAGGGCGAACGTTAGCGGCCATGACTCTCAACCGTCACGTTCCTCTTTGGTTAGGAAAGACTGACGGTATTTATGGGAACCCCCGTTTAGCATACTTAACTAACTTGGTAATTGGAGCAGGAATGGTAACTGTCTTCCGTGATTGGGACGTTCTTGCGAGTGTAATCTCAACTTCAACGTTGATTGCTTATCTTACCGGTCCTGTTACTGTTATGACCATGCGAAAGTTACGACCAAACTATACTCGACCAGTTAAGTCGAAACTTCTGCCGATTATAGCTCCATTATCATTTATCGCTGCTAGTTTAGCTATTTACTGGGCAATGTGGCCAACAACGATTGAGGTCATTTTTGTAATCATCTTAGGGTTGCCCCTATACATTTATTTTGATTACAAACGAGGTCGAACAACCATTAAGCAACAGCTAAAAAGTAGTGGCTGGCTAATTACCTACCTTATTTTTATTTCGATCATTTCGTATATCGGAAGTACTGGCTTTAACGGTAAAAATATTCTCCATTATCCCTGGGACTTTGTTGTAATTATTATCGCTAGTTACCTCTTCTACCGTTGGGGATTACTTAGTAAGATGAAGAATGCCCCTGATTTGAAGATGGCAGATAAAATTAATGCAAAGGTTAAACGCCAGGCTAAAGAGGATTAATTTTCTCAATCTATAGCATCAACTAAGGGGTGTTTTAATATAAGGTTTTCTTATATTTTTTATCATGGAATATACAAAAAAGAATTATAAAAAAGCACCATTAAAAGCTGTTCATTTTCGCGTCTTATTTGCAATTATCCTCGGCCAAATCGCCTGTGGATACGCCCTCGGTATTAGCGGAACTGGACTTACTAAAGCTCAAAATTATATTACCATTAATGATTTTTGGGTTGGTTTAATTGGTGCGGGTAGTTTACTTGGACTCATGGGAAGTGCCTTAATGGGGCGAATAGCCGATCAATTTGGTCGACGACGGATGTTAATGATTGACATGTACCTTTTTGCGGCCTTTTCACTCCTCCAGCTGGTGACTACTAACCTATTCTTATTGTTTATTCTTCGTTTCCTCATTGGTTTAATGATTGCCATTGATTATACGGTGGGAAACTCGTTGCTTGTTGAATGGCTGCCAGCCAATGAAAGTGGTAAACGCCAAAGTCAATTAATTATCTACTGGACAATCGGTTTTATTCTTTCCTACATTGCCGGAATTATGATTAGCGGTTTGGGGAGCCATACCTGGCAAGTAATCCTCGCTTCTTCCGTTGTTCCCGGATTAGTTGCCGGAATCTTTCGTTCGGTATCAAAACTTCCTGCTTCGCCTAGCTGGCTTGCTAGCCAAGGGGAAAACAAGAAGGCCCAAAAGTTAATTCAAAAGCATATCGGTAAACGCTGGGGCCTCCCACTTCGCCTTCTCAAGGCTAAACCCGCTGATAATATTTCATGGACGATCTTATTTAGCAAAAAATACCGACGGCGAACCCTTGTTGGTGGATTATTTTATGCCTGCCAAGTGTTTGCGTTCTTCGGTATCAGTATCTTCCTGCCGATCCTGTTAAAGAGTATGCATATGGGAGACAGTAATTTGTCAGGAATCATCTACAACGGTTGTATGCTGATTGGTGTGCTGGCCGGTGCCTGGGTTTTCAAGAGGATTAGTCGCCGGGCATTTCTAATCGGAACCTTTTTCTTTTCTGCGATCGGTTTAATTGCCATGATGATTGGTCCCCAGTCATCTTTGGGCTTTCAAATTGGGATCTTTGCCCTCTTTTCAATCATCCTTTCTTCAGGGTTAACCCTTGACTATCCTTACCCCACTGAACTCTTTGACATCAAGGTTCGGGCTACTGGGGTTGGAACTTGTATTACTATTAGCCGGATCGGTGCTGCAAGTGGAACATTCCTCTTACCGGTATTAACTAACATCGGCGGTGCTCATTTGGCAATGCTTGTCTGCACCATTGTTTTAATCGTTGGTGGAATTATCTGTCTTTTCTGGGCTCCTGAAACATCACCGCGGTTTATGAAGAAAGAAGAAAACAAATAAACATCAATAAGTCCAAGTTTATGCTACCTTGATGGCCAGACTTGGGCTTTATTAATTATGAAATTTTATTGAACTATCGTCTAAGAATCCTTTAATAGCAGCTTCTCCCTTTAATCAGAATGGTATAATATTCTTACGAAAAATAAGAAAAGGACTGATTAAAGTAATTTAACTCAAAGCATTTGTAATTTATTACCCACGGGGGACGGGAACCCGTGATGTTGCTTTAGGGAAAGTATTAAGAGGAGCAAAATGAAAGAAAAATATCAATTAACTACTAACGAGCTGAAGCAAGAGTTCAACTTAACGGACTTTACTCAAGGACTTAACGACGCAACAGTTAAGCAAAAGTTAGCCCAAGATGGTCGAAACGTTCTCGAGGCAAAGTCAACGTCAAAGTGGAAGATCTTCCTTCGCCAATTTAATAACATCGTGATTTATATCCTGCTAGTTGCAACATTGCTAACGGTAATCATTGGGCATTACACTGATGCCATCGTTATTGGTGCCGTAGTAATTTTGAACTCCCTGATCGGGTACTTCCAAGAGACAAGTGCTGCAAACGCACTAGCAAAGATTAAAGAAATGATGGCTAACCAGGCGACTGTTTACCGCAATGGGAAGCGACAAGATATTGATGCAGCTGACTTGGTTGTCGGTGATGTTGTGTTCCTTGAAGCTGGGGATAACGTTCCGGCAGACTTACGGATCGTTTCTGCCGATAACCTCCGGATTGAGGAATCGGCATTAACTGGTGAAACAAACTCGGTGATTAAGACTGATGAGCCATTAAGTGACGATAACATTCCGTTAGCTGAACGGGTTAACATGGCCTACGCTTCAACTTCCGTAACTAGCGGGAGTGGTTTGGGAGTGGTTATTGCAACTGCTGAACAGACTGAAATCGGGAAGATCTCTCAAGAGGTTGCCCACATCAAGCCAAAGAAGACTCCTTTAACAAGGGAAATCGACCACGTTGGGAAGGTGGTTTCATACATCACCATCACAACTTCGATCATCGTCTTCATCGTTGGCTTCATATTAAAGATTTACTCACTGCCTGCTCTAGCCCTTGCAGTTGTTGCTATGCTTGTGGGTGCCATTCCTGAAGGACTACCAGCAATTACTTCCGTGATTCTTGCCTTCGGGATCAGCAAAATGGCCAAATTATACAAGACAATCATTAAATCAATGCCAGCCGTCGAAACTCTCGGTTCGGTTGATGTGATTGCCACTGATAAAACAGGGACGTTGACTAAGAACGAAATGACAGCGACTGAACTCTGGGTTGGTGATCAACTCTATAAAGTTTCGGGGACTGGCTACGCACCAACTGGTGAAATTAAACTAGATGGTAAAAAAGCTGCCCTCACCGACCAGTTACAACTGTTCGTGGAAGCCGGCTACCAAGCTAACGATACTGTCTTGAGCGAAAATAACGGGGCATGGCACATTAATGGTGAACCGACTGATGGTGCCTTCCTGACACTTTATCACAAGGCTCACGGTCCCCAATATCAATCAAAGTACACTGATATTGACTTACTACCGTTTGATTCCGACTACCGCTACATCGCCAAGCTAACGGAAGATCAAGAAAGCCACCAACAAGTAATCTTTATCAAGGGTTCTCCTGACAAGTTATTTGAAATGGCACAAAGAGAAGATCCAAACTTCGATCTTAACAAGTGGCAACAACGGGTTAATGACTGGTCAAGTGTTGGTAAGCGGGTAATCGCTGTTGGTTACCAACCTGTACCAAAGGGTGAAAGCTTAACTGAGGTTGATCACGAACACCTCTATCAAGGAATTAAGTTTCTTGGCCTAGCTGCCCTTCTTGATGCACCGCGTGAAGAAGTAATCGCTGCATTGAAGAAGATGAACACAGCTGGGGTTCACGTTAAGATGATCACTGGTGATGACCCACAGACTGCCCGGGCGATCGGTAAAGAACTTGGTTTAACCAACGGTCCAATTAACGCCATTACCGGTGCTGAATGGGATAAGCTATCATCGAAGGAACGGGAAACCGTTGCCCTAAATACTCAGGTCTTTGCTCGAACAACTCCACAAAACAAGCTTGAAATTGTGGAAGCTCTCCAAAACCAGCAACAGGTGACTGCAATGGTTGGGGATGGGGTCAACGATGCTCCTGCTCTAAAGAAAGCCGATATTGGGGTTGCAATGGGAATCAAGGGAACCGATGTTGCAAAAGACGCAGCTGACATGATCCTTGGTGATGACAACTTTGCAACAATGGCCGCCGTAATTAAGGAAGGTCGACGGATCTACGACAACATTAAGAAGAGTATTCTTTTCCTCTTACCAACTTCCTTTGCTGAAGGACTAGTCGTTGCTTTCTCAATCCTGACTGGCCAACAGGTTCCACTACAACCTGCTCAGTTGCTCTGGATCAACCTAATTGCCGCCATCACAATCCAATTTGCCTTCGTCTTTGAAAAGGCTGAAGATGGCATAATGGAACGGTCACCACGACCAATCACCCAACGGCTGATGAACCGACATGACCTCTTCCAAATGGGCTACGTTTCCGCTTTGATGGCAATCTTTGCCTTAATTGGTTACGAATGGTTTATTCGCGCCGGTGCAGGTGAGCTTAGCGCTACAACAATGATGGTTAACACAATTGTTATCAGCAAGATTTTCTACTTCTTCAGTATTCGAACTGAACAATATGGCTTAACCCAAATTAACGACATCAACAAGAAAGCTTGGGGCGTAATTGGCTTAATGATTATCTTCCAGCTAATCTTAACCTACGTTCCGTTCATGCAAACAGCATTCCACGTCACCGGAATCAGCCTCATTGAATGGGGTGCCGTAATTCTCTTCTCCTGCTTGATTATGATTTTCACTGAAGGAGATAAGTGGATTCGGTTTAGGATGAAGAAGGCTTAATCTTAAATAAATAAGGTATCGAAACTATATGGATTCGATGCCTTATTTTGGGTTTATATTTGATTATTTTTAACACATTATAGTAAAATATACTCATAATAAATTATGAGGTGAACAGATATGAGTACAATGCTAAAAAGTAAAAAATCACAATCACGTGTACAAGCAAATGTTGACCCTGAAATTAAAGATATGGCAGAAAAAGTTATTAAAGAAGTCGGTTTAACTCCAACTGCAGTTATTAATGGCCTTTATCGTAAAATTGCTTCTACTGGAAGTATCCCCCTAGACTTTTCTTTAACATCAGAGCAGATGGCTGATCTAGAACTACAAAATGCTTTAAAAAAATTGCCTGTAAAAAAATTAAGAACTAAAAAAGAACTAGAGGAATTTTTTAACGATGAAGATTAATGAAATATATACCGCATTCGTTACCTGGCAAAACGGTGGTAAAAGGCGGCCAATCCTCATTATAGAAACAGAAAATAATGAATTTTATTTTTTAAAAGTAACAAGTAAATACAGTAATAAATCTGAACGAATCAAAAAGATCTATTACCCACTGCAAGATTGGCAAAATGAAGGATTAAAGAAACAATCTTATATTGACGTAGGAACCGTCCTTAATCTTTCAAAAAAAGATGTATCATTAAAATATGTCGGTAAGCTAACGATAAAAGACAGAAAAGGACTTGCTAAATTTATTGAAAATATAGAAAGCTAATTTTAGTAATTGTATTTCTTATTTAGTACTTGCCAAATTAATTTTCTAATGGTATTCTAAGAAACATCAAGTACACGAAAGGAGAAAGATCAATGTTAGTATTCAATAATCAATTACAACAATCTTCCTCCTCAGCCTCTAGCTCTATCCGAGGCTGAGTGATTTTAGTGTACCTATAGAACGGTTTAATGTAATGCCGGGTTCACTTAATCATTTGGCGATTTCCAGATGATTAAGGTTGGACCCGGCTTTTATTATGCCGATTTTGAATTGGAGGAATGGCGATGAATAATCAACCAAAAGAAGAATTGAAACGGTCGTTAGGATTTTGGTCGGCAATCTCGATTGTCGTGGGGACAATTATTGGTTCAGGGATCTTCTTCAAGCAAGGTTCCGTTCTTGATAGTGCCGGCACATCATCCCTTGCAATTGCTGCCTGGGTATTTGGGGGAATCATTACCCTAACTGGTGGTTTAACGGTTGCCGAAATTGGTGCCCAGATGCCTTACACTGGGGGGCTTTACGTCTACATTGAAAATCTTTATGGACGAATCCTTGGTTTTCTTGCCGGCTGGATGCAAGTCATCGTTTACGGCCCTGCAATCATTGCTTCGGTTGCCGGCTTCATGAGTATCTTGATGGCCAACTTCTTTGGTCTTAGTGCTGCATGGCGAATTCCGTTAGCCGTGATTACCGTCCTCGCAATCGGAATCATGAACCTGTTTGAAAACAAGGTTGGGGCAATTTTCGCTATCATTACAACAGCCGGAAAAATGATTCCAATCGCTGCCATTATTATTTTCGGTTTGTTCTTTGGTAACCAACACGCCTTTGGTCAAACCGTTACCGAAGTTCAACACGCTACTGGTGGCTTTGGTGTTGCCGTTTTAGCAACCCTCTTCGGTTATGATGGCTGGATCTTGATCGCTAACCTTGGTGGTGAAATGAAGAACCCACAAAAATTACTACCAAAGGCAATCATCCTTGGGATCACCGCCGTTCTTGTAATCTATACTTTAATCACAGTTGGAATTCTTAAGTTCTTACCTGCTAACCTGATCCACCGCCTTGGTGAAAACGCCACTGCTTACCTTGCCACTAAGGCTTTCGGTGCAATCGGTGGCAAACTCCTCTCGGCCGGAATTATCATTTCGATGATGGGTACCCTAAACGGAAAAATGATTACCTTCCCCCGGATTGTTTACGCAATGGCGCGTCGTGGTGACCTGCCATTCTCGCGCTTCCTTTCGTTCGTTACACCAAAAGGTAAGTCGCCTGTTGTTGCAACATTATTTATCGTTGCCCTTGCTACCATAATGATGTTCTTCTTCGATCCTGATCACCTCTCGGACCTTTGTGTCTTTACCGTTTACTGCTTCTACCTTTTAGCTTTCTTTGGTATTTTCATTCTCAGAAAGAAAAATAAGGGACCACGGCCTTTCAGCACTCCACTCTACCCACTCGTACCAATCATTGCAATCGCCGGTGGAATCTTCGTCCTCGTCAGTGAAATCTTCAACGACCCTGCCGGTGTCCTTCTCTTCGTCGGCATCGTCATCGTCGGCCTCCCCATCTTCTACGCCGTTAAAAGGATGGATGAAAAGAGGATGTAAGAATAGAGTGTGAACAGGTAAAAAAGGCCCGTAAGACAACAATTTCTCCCGACTGGATGCTGAAAGCATCTGGGAGGGAGTTTGTTGTCTATAGGGGCTTTCCTGTGAACCGATTTCGACTCAGTCCCAGTAGAAACCGACCCTGGCGACCTCATTTCGACTCTGTTCAGTAGAAGCCACAATCAAGTCACGCTTTAACCACACCTACCAACATTCAAAAAAGATCACAGCACACTTCTTTGTAAATGCTGTGATCTTTTTGTATTACCTTCTAAACATCTTAAACTCCAAAAACAGATCATTATACTCACCCAAAACTCGGCGTGGTAGATCCTTGTAGGTTTGTAGATGTTTCATTGTCGATTCTGGCGGATAGAATTGTTGGTCAGCTGTTACTGATTTAGGCAGCAACTTCTTGGCGGCCTTATTTGGTGTTGCATAGCCAACGTATTCCGCATTTTTGGCTGCATTTTCTGGCTGAAGCATGAAGTTAATGAATTGGTAAGCGGCTTGCTTATTCTTCGCCGACTTAGGAATCACCATATTATCAAACCAGATATTGCTCCCTTCGCTAGGGACTACATAATGCAAGTGATGATTAACACTCATCATTTCTCTGGCATCCCCCGAATAGGTCACCCCAACAGCCGCTTCATCCTGCTCCATGTACATCTTCATTTCATCCGCAATGATCGCCTTAACGTTCGGTGTCAGTGCCTGAAGATGATGTTGAGCCTGCTTTAATTTTGAATAATTAGTTGTATTAACTGAGTCCCCTTGCGTAATCAACGCCATCGCAAAGACATCACGGGCACTATCAATTAATAACAAATTATTCTTGAACTGTGGATTCCAAAGTTGGGACCAATGTTGTACATCTTGACCAGCAACCTTTTGATCATTATAAATAATGCCTAACGTTCCCCAGAAATACGGTACCGAATACTTATTTCCCGGATCAAAGTCCTTGTTCAAAAAACGTTGATCGATATAGTGAAAATTAGTTAATTTCCGGTGATCTAGCGGTGCAAGCAAGTGCTCCTTCTTCATCCGCTGCACAGTGTATTCACTCGGCACCACAACATCGTAGTTGGTTCCACCCTGACGAATCTTCGTTAACATTGATTCATTACTATCAAAAGTTTCATAGTCAACGTGGTAGCCAGTTTGCCGTTCAAACTTTTTAATCAATGCTGGGTCAATATAATCGCCCCAGTTATAAACGGTCAAAGTTCGTCCACCGGTTCCATTACTCTGACGGTTCATTAGGTAATCACCAAGAGCTAGCAAACAGCACAGCGCAATAATCCCCAGAAGGGCGCCCCAAAGTTTTTTCATTGAGCATCACCCTCCTTAACCGCGACAACTCGCTGACGTCGACCTGCGTGCTTACTGACAAAGTAATAACCAATTACTAATGCCAAAGAAACAAGGAACATCAATGTTGATAAAGCGTTAATTTCAAGGTTAACTCCTTGGCGTGCCCGCGAATAAATCTCCACCGATAAAGTGGAAAAGCCGTTTCCCGTGACGAAAAAAGTTACCGCAAAGTCATCCAAAGAATACGTTAATGCCATAAAGTAACCGGCTATGATTCCCGGTGAAATTGCCGGTAAGATTACTCGAGATAAAGCCTGCCAGCGTGTCGCACCAAGATCATAGGCAGCATCCACTAACGTTGGTGATAGTTCGTTAATCTTAGGTAAAACCATTAAGACAACAATTGGGATCGAAAAGGCAATGTGGCTTAAAAGAACCGAGATAAAGCCCAGACGAATTCCAAGAACCGTAAAGAATATCAGGAAGCTTGCCCCAATAATCACATCTGGAGAAACCATCAAAACGTTATTAAGCGATAGTAAACTATTCCGCCATGCACCACGGCTTTCCTTGATTGCTAATGCACCAAGTGTCCCCACGATTGTCGCGATTAAGGACGCTAAAACAGCGACCAATACGGTATTGATCACGATCGTAATCATTCGAGAATCAGCGAATAGGTCTGCGTAGTGTTGAAAGGAGAAGCCATGGTACCTTTCCATCGTCTTTCCAGAACTAAAGGAAAAGATCATCAAATATAAGATTGGGGCATAAAGGATGACGAACACTAAGCCTAAGTAAACCTTTCCCCAAGCAACTTTCCTTTTCATTAGTGGCGTCCTCCCTTCTCCCGTGAATCACCAGTAATAAACATTACAATAAACATTGCCAAGATCAGGACAACACCAATTGTGGAACCCATTCCCCAGTTTTGGGTCGTTAGGAAATGCTCTTCAATTGCCGTTCCGAGAGTAATCACCCGGTTCCCACCAATTAATCTGGTAATCATAAAGAGGGATAGTGACGGGATAAAGACAGCTTGAATTCCGGCCTTAACCCCTGGCATTGATAACGGCAAAACGATTCGCCGAAAAGTCTGCCATGACGTCGCTCCCAGATCCTTACTGGCATTTAATAATGACGGGTTGATTTCAATCAATGCATTGAAGATCGGTAAAACCATAAACGGAATCTCAATATATGCCGCAACGAACATAAAGCTAGCATCAGTGAATAACAACTGGTGACTTCCTAATCCCATAAACTGTAAAAACTGATTAACTGAACCTGTCCGGGAAAAGAGACCAATAAATGCGTAGGTCTTCAATAAAAGGTTAATCCATGTTGGCAAAATAACGATCAACAACCAAAACTGGCGGTTCTCTAACTGGGTTAAAACATAGGCTGTCGGGTAGCTGATCACCAGAGTCACAACCGTAATTAAGGCCGCATACCAAACTGAATTTAGCGTCATTTTCAAATATGTTGCTGAAGTTAAATAATCTTGGTAATTAGCCAGGGTAAAGTGACTATTCAAATCGAAAAATGATTGGTAAAAGATTAAAGCTAGTGGTGCGATCACGAATAAGACAATCCATAAAGCGTAGGGAACGATAAATAGTGCTTTTTGCCGCATTAATCCTCATCCTCCTCGTAACTGTCAAGTCGTGCATCAAAGTCTTCTTCGGACTCGTTATAGCGCATTACGTGAATATCTTCGGGATCGAAGACAATTCCTACCTGTGCCCCAACAGTTGTTTTATGGATCGAGTTAATCTTCCATTCATGTTCCCGCTGATCGTGGGCAGTTATCTGATAATCAACTCCCCGGAACAATTGGGTGTCTACCGTTGCTTTCAACTCACCCTTATCGACCGTGGTAATATCGAGATCTTCCGGTCGGATCACAACCTCGACCTTTTCGTTAGGCTTCATTCCAGCATCGACACATTCAAAGTCCTGACCGTTAATGTTAACAACATAGTCCTTTTTCATTACCCCAGGAACAATGTTGCTTTCCCCAATAAAATCAGCGACAAAGTGATTCAATGGTTCATCGTAAATATCAACTGGTGTCCCAGTCTGTTGAATCCGTCCATCATTAATAATCATGATTTGGTCACTCATTGCCAACGCTTCTTCTTGATCATGGGTCACAAAAATAAAAGTAATTCCCAATTGCCGTTGTAGTTGGCGCAATTCTCGCTGCATATCTACCCGGAGCTTATGATCAAGAGCGGACAATGCTTCATCAAGCAATAAAACTTTCGGTCGGTTAACAATCGCCCGAGCAATCGCTACCCGTTGTCGTTGACCACCAGACATTGCCGTGATCGCTCGTTCTCCGTAACCATCTAGGCGAACTAAGTGAAGTGCTTCTTTGACCCGTTGCTGGATCACCGTCTTTTTTACTCCTTTAATCTGAAGACCAAATGCCACGTTTTCAGCAACATTCATGTGTGGAAATAAAGCATAGTCCTGAAAAACAGTATTTACCTGTCGCTGGTTAGCCGGAACATCATTAATCCGTTGACCGTCAAAAAGGACTTCACCACTACTTGCCTGATCGAAGCCCGCAATAATCCGTAAAATAGTCGTCTTCCCCGAACCTGACGGACCAAGCAACGTATAAAACTTCCCCGCCTCAACCCCAAAATTAATGTCTCGAAGAACCACATTTTCATCGTAACGCTTACCAACATGCTTAAATTCCAGAATATTCTTTCCCATTTCCGTCCTCCGCAATCCCTTTTTTCTCCGCTTAAGAATGGCGTATTAATTATATCACTAAGAGAGTGTGAGCCAGCAAAGAGCTTGCGGTAAGTTAGCAATTTCTCCTGACGAAGGTGTCCTACGCCTAGGAAGGAGGTTGCTAACTCTAGCAAGCTCCTGGCGAACCGATCTTGACTATGTTGCAGTAGAACATTAGACGGAGGTGGCGGTCGCGGCGAACTCGTTTCGACTATGTTACAGTAGAACTAATAACAGTCGAACCTAAGCACTCTCTGAACAATATGAGGTGATTTTTATGCATATTAATCAATTTAGCATTACTAAAACAAATCCAGAAGAACAACTACGTGAACTAAAACGAATCCACCTTCTTAAAGGAAACGAAGCAGTTGAACTTGATCCAACCCAAATGTGGCTAACTCTACTAACTCGAACCCACACAACAAGTCAGGAACCGGTCGCAATCCGACAGTGGCTTCACGATCTGTTAGCCACCCCTGATCTCGCCGTTGACGAATGGCTTGAACGTGACCAACCGTTAACAACCGATATCTTTTACCGAGTTGCTTTTCAGCTTCTTAATTTTGAACCGGCAATTGACTTTAGCCTCGACCATCCCCTCGAAGATTGGGCACACATTGGTCTGCCATTTGCCCAACATACCAGCTGGTCAACGGAAGACGTTTTAACCGCTTTTTACCTTCTCCTTAACACTAGAAATAAGAATGGGCAATCATACATTGATCAACTTACCAGCGAAGGATTTATGGCCTGGTCATACCAGCTCTCCGCTTCACAAAAGCCGCTCTTTTTCAACGGTAAGCCACTAGCATCATTTGATCCCGCAAAATTCATCCGTGAAGTCGTGTACGTTGAAACGGACATGGATACTGATTATGATGGTCACGCCGATCTCGTCAAAGCTGAAATTCTCCGTCCGGTCGATAGCAATGACGGTCTAAAGGTCCCCGCCGTTTTTACTGCTAGTCCATACAACCAGGGAACAAATGACGAGTGGGGTGAAAAAGCAACCCACCACGTTAATCATCCCCTAACCCATAAAACCGCCGATGACATAGCACCAGCTGAGCCAACATTTCCCGGGAAATTTTCTCATCAGGAAATAAAAGGTAAAAGTAAAATAGCTACCGAAAGCTTTGCGGAAACACCTGCTTATACGCTTAATAACTACCTTGCTGCCCGGGGATACGCAATTGTTTATTCAGCAGGAATCGGGACGAAAGATTCTGATGGTTTACAAACATGTGGCTCACCTGAACAAACAGATTCAATGAAGGCGATTGTCGAATGGCTTCATGGTGATCGAGTCGCCTTTACCGATAGACACAGTGGGATCCAAATCAAGGCCTGGTGGTGTAATGGTAACGTTGCGATGACTGGTCGCTCTTACTTGGGAACCCTTGCTACCGCGGTCGCAACTACTGCCGTCCCTGGCTTAAAGGCAATCATTAGTGAAGCCGCTATTTCTTCCTGGTATGACTATTACCGGGAAAATGGTCTTGTTCGGGCTGCTGGCGGTTTTCAGGGTGAAGACGCAGATGTTCTTGCAGACGAAACCTTTAGCCGAACTAAGCGCCCTGCCGACTATCACCGAATCGAAGAAACCAATACTAAGTATATCGCTGGCCTAGCTAAAGCGATGGATCGGGAAGCCGGAAACTATAACGCCTTTTGGGCCAACCGAAACTATCGTCCTGCCATTAAGAATATTAAGGCAGCGGTAATGATGGTCCACGGCCTAAACGACACCAATGTTAAGCCAAGCAACGTCAAGGCCCTTTACGACGGTTTACAGGAGCTCCCCGTAACCAGTAAGCTAATTCTTCACCAAGGACAGCACATTTACATTAACGCTTTCCAGTCATTAGACTTTTCCGAAATGGTTAACCTGTGGCTAGCAAATAAACTTTGGGGCCAAAAGAACCACGCTGATGAAACTCTTCCTGATGTCCTTGTTCAGGATAATACTCGACCAGAAACTTGGCAGACATATGATCAGTGGACAGCTGGCAAGCGAAAAAAGCTTTACTTCGATCAAGCAAGGTTAAGTGATAAAGAATCACAAGACGTTACAGAGGTCCACTTCAACGATCAACAATCGCCTGAAACTTTTGAAAAGTGGTGCCAGGATAATATCGCTTGGCAAACTGCTCTAATTCAGGATAACGGAAAGTTCTCTTATCAACTAAGAACTGCCCCAGTCACTCAAGATCTGTTGCTTCGGGGAACACCAACCGTAGACATCACCGTTGCCAGTTCGGCTGATCACGGAATGATTAGTGCTCAACTTGTTGATTTTGGAAATGCCAAACGGTTAACTACATCTCCAGTATTAATGAATCGCAATGGTCTCCAACTGGGCTTCCACTGGGCTAGTGATGATCTTCGTGAATTCCGTCTACAGAAAAAGACAAGTGCCTTCAAGGTGATCGCTGATGGCCATATCAACTTGCAGAACCGTCATAGTGCTAGTCAAGTTGATGAGTTATCCGCAAACCAATTTGTGAAAATTCATTTTGAACTTCAGCCAATTTTCCACCATTTACTTAAGGGTCACCAACTTGGATTAGTCATCTACAGTACTGACTT
The DNA here is from genome assembly GCF_022651205.1 of Limosilactobacillus sp. GTDB lineage: Bacteria > Bacillota > Bacilli > Lactobacillales > Lactobacillaceae > Limosilactobacillus. The sequence goes on along the minus strand of NZ_JALCQI010000001.1, from coordinate 110,285 downwards.
TGGTGCTACTCTCCGTGGTAACGAGGCGATCAGTTACACAATTAAACCAGGCGAAAGTTCATTACAAATTCCTGGAGTAATGCCTTTTTAATGGTTCAATTTAAGACCGTTATTTTCACAAGCAAGTTCATCATGTGCTAGAATGGTCTTTATATCGTATAAATATACGAACAAAGGAGAGATTGAGAATGAAAACAGGAACCAAGATTATCACCCTTGATAACGGTTATCATCTTTGGACAAATACTCAAGGACAAGGTGATATTCACTTGCTTGCCCTCCACGGTGGCCCAGGTGGTAACCATGAATACTGGGAAGATGCTGCTGACCAATTAAAGAAGCAGGGCTTAAACGTTCAAGTAACAATGTACGATCAACTAGGCTCACTTTACTCTGATCAGCCTGATTACTCAGATCCTGAAATTGCGAAGAAATACCTGACTTATGAATACTTCTTGGACGAAGTTGATGAAGTTCGGGAAAAATTAGGTCTTGATAACTTCTACCTGATCGGCCAAAGTTGGGGCGGCTTGCTCGTTCAAGAATATGCCGTTAAATACGGTCAACACCTAAAGGGCGCAATCATTTCATCAATGGTTGACGAAATTGATGACTACGTTAAGCATGTTAATGCACTTCGGGAAAAGACTCTCCCTAAGGAAGCCGTTGATTTCATGAAGGACTGTGAGGCAAAGAACGACTACAGCAATCCAAAGTACCAAGAATACGTTCAGGTAATGAATGAAAATTACATTGACCGGAAGCAACCTTCCAAGCTTGACCACCTTAAGGATATTGGTGGCGATGCTGTTTACAATGCCTTCCAAGGTGATAATGAATTTGTCATTACCGGGAAATTAAAGGATTGGCATTTCCGTAACCAACTTAAGAACATTAAAGTTCCTACTCTGGTAACCTTTGGTGAACACGAATCAATGCCTCTCGCCACTGGTAAAAAGATGGCTGAGTTAATCCCAAACGCTAAATTTGTTACAACGCCAGAGGGTGGTCACCACCACATGGTTGATAATCCTGACGTTTACTACAAGCACCTTGCTGACTTTATCCGTCAGGTTGAAAATAACACTTTTAACAAGTAACCTTCTCTTTCTTTAGTGCCTGGTTGAATTAATTAATTCATTACCTTACTTTTGGTATAATGACACTGGAAACACTTAAGATTGCGAGGTTTATTTTATGGCACGCCAAATTACTAACTTTATTTTTGATATTGATGGTACGTTGATTAATACTTACGAAAAATACATGCCACCAATGATTGAAGTAATGGAAAAGCATGGTTACCACGTTCCGGCAGATCAAGTTGATACTCTGAAACGAGAACTGTTCGGAATCACTGGAGCCGATTCTCTACGTCAAGCGGGCGTTAAGGAAGAAGATATTCCTGAAATGACTGCTGAGTGGCGTGAGCTTTCGTTCCAACGCGAAGACTTAGTAACGGCTTTCCCCGGAATCAAAGAAATGATTGCAGGGTTAGCAGCTCGTCCGGACACTAAGCTAGCCATTGCAACCTCTAAAGTTCGCGAAGACTACCAGGAACACTTTGTTAATGACTACGAGTGGACAAAGTATTTTGATGTTGCCGTAACTGAAGAGTTAACCAGCAAACACAAGCCTGATCCTGATCCAATCCTGCTAGCAATGAAGAAAATGGGCGCCCGTCCTGAAAATTCCGTCTATGTTGGCGACACGATTAACGACTTAAAAGCCGCCCACAACGCTGGAATTAAATTTGCTGGTGCACTATATGGATCATCACAACCACAAAATATCCAAGGTGCTGATTATCCGCTCCATAAACCACAAGACTTATTGGACGTTGATTAAATATTGAGACTAAAAAATTCCCCTAGGGTTTATCGTTTAACCTTAGGGGATTTTTATCATTTATTTTTTGAATAACTGTGCCATTTTAGCAGCAACTTCAGGATCGAGGTTATCCGCAAGCGTTCCTGTATTATTTTCTGCTTTTGATTGCTGACTGTTCTTAATTACTTCGGCTAAGTTGTCGGCAACTGCCTGTTCACCAATCTCAACTGGGTTAATGGTCAAGCGACCACCAGCGGCATCAGCATGACCGCCACCATTAAAGTATTTTTCGGCAAACTTAGCAACGTCTAATTTCCCGTTACTCCGTAGTGAAACACTAACAGGGCTAATCACCAAAGCTGCTTCGACATCCGGGTACTGAAGCAATAACTCGTGCGCGATTTCAGACTTATAGTCATCAGCATAAACGATTCCTAACTGGTGACCGTCAATTTTTGTAACCAGAGTATCCTTAAGGTGACTCTTCAAGTACTTTGCCCGGCGCTCATTCAGTGTCTTAATTAGAAGGCGATTTTGTTTGGAATATTCATCCCAACCGGTACTAAAGACATTGGATACAAATGACGCTGAATCCTGTAATGGGTAGAACCAGAACAGCTGGTCAAAGTTATCCGCAGCGACCCGTTCCTCTTCAGTAATATCAGGATCATTTTGCCAGTCCCACGTATCATAAGCGCGAATCAACTCAACAAGATAGTCAAGCTGCTGACGGCGCTGTTCACTTAATTCATTAAAGTGCGGCTGTTCCTTTAGCCAATCCCATACCAAACTGGTTGCACTTGGATTGACTTTGGGGTTAGCTGGTCGAATGCTGTTAGCGGAATATTGCTCCCGTAAATTGGCTTCCGTTTCATGGTGGTCAAATACTAGCCAATGATTAGCAAAATTAGTATTTAGCTGCTTAAATGTATAGTCACTATCCGGTGTCATATCCATAATGTAGACATCAGTGGCACGGCTAGATTCTGCTGTTTGTAGCCACTTAGCGAATTCTTCATCGATCCGTCCTGCACCACAATTTGTGAGATCAAACTCGCAATTGGGGAACATCGTCTCTTTAACGGCTTCTAACAATAGCGGTGCGCCAAAGCCATCCAAGTCGTTGTGTGAGAAAATTTTAATTACCTGATTTGCCATGTTTATTACCATTTCCTTTGATTAATCCACATCAATTATACAGTAAGCCCGTACTTATGTCCTGACACTTTCCGAACTTCTTGGTATGATTGTTATTAGTAAGCATTTAGAAAGGGTAAGTATTATGCAATTATATGATTATCGACATGACTTAATTGAGCTGCTGGAAAGTACCAGTAGTGATCAAGAAAGCCTAAAACAAACACTACACAGTTTAACCACCGTTATTAATATCTTAAACCACTATGAGGATCACGATTCAAGCACCCCAATCCAGCGGCCAAAGCGGTTTTCTCAAAGTGAAAACAAGGCTAAACGGCCAGCACCACGGATTCGTCAAGCAAGTCACTCATCCCTCCTTACCGGACCAGCACATGAGGTAACTACTAATTCAGTGAGCCACTCAGTTCTCCCGGTTGAACCGACTGCAGTTGAAACTGTTTCTCAAGAAGAACGCCTTGCTGCGGACGATCTTTACCTCGTCCACAGGAAGTTAAGCGGTGCCGAGATTAATCATCGCTACTATAACGAAGCGTTGATTCACTCACTTCACTTTCCAATTGAGGATGGTGATATCGTCCAACTGGATCCGCAACAAACTGTTCGTGGACTACCAGCGATCCGTCGAGTGACTGCTGATCACATTGACGATTACGAACCCCAAAAGATCAAAGTAATCGAGTATGCTGAGCTGACTAGCGTTCCTGGTTCAGATGTTCTCCAGATCAGTTCCACAATGAAGGGAAACTCAATCCTTGATGAAGCTTCTGCTAACACCATTGTCATTGATCCTTTCAAGTTCCCTGGTCGGAGCCTGAAAGCCGGAATGGTAATTGACTATGCCTACTTCGATCATGGTAACGGCCTTGAAGACGCTAAGAACGGATCAATTCGCTGGATTCATGAAAAGCAGGACTTTGATACTACTAAGCAGCCTGAAAAGCCAAAGCAAACTAAAAAGCCCGTCCACACTCGTCACGACTACGAGAAAAAATTAGATTATGATTTGAAACAACGGATCGTCCTCGTCATCACCGGCGACCGGGAACGTTCACAAGAACTCAAGAACGTTGTTGATAAGCACCACGGAATTTACCATGCCCTTGATGCCTCGATGGAAGATAAGGTTTCAAGCAGCAAGATGAAACGGGAAATCCGTGAAGCCGATTTTGTTGTGGTTTGCATTGATAAGATCCACCACCGAATTAGCCAGCTGGCAAACCACCATGCTAAGCGTTATGAAAAGCCTTTAGCAATTGCTAATACCACTACAAACACAGCCGTAGAACGGGCAATTGCTCGAGCATTAAATGGCGATCCAGCCTATGCTCAAACAAGCGAAGATTTAGCCAATTACAAGAAAAAATAAAAAAGATTCTAAAAAAATGTTGACTTTGATTAAAAATTAGTTAGAATAATAAACAACAATTTAATTATTCGATCGCAATGAGAAAGAAGAGTAAATTAACGGTAACCTTAAGCGAGTCTCGTCAGGTGAAAGGAGATAGGTTTAACGTTAATCGAAAATCACTTTCGAGCTTAAGTCTTAACGATAGTAAGATTTAATGGTAGCACCCATTAACGTGCCAGCGTATCGCCCAGTCCCGGGCCGTACGTGTAAGGTATTATCAGCAATGATGATACGAAGATAGGGTGGTACCACGCTCGAGCGTCCCTTAGCCAAAGCAATTTTGGTTAAGGGACTTTTTTGTTGGGATCAAAGCAATTATTTAATGCTTTTTATATCCTAGGAGGGAATTAATTATGCAGGATTTAACAACAAAAAAGTTGACATTTAAGCAATACTTAGTTGTTGCTTCACTACTATTCGGATTGTTCTTCGGTGCTGGGAACTTAATTTTCCCCCTTCACCTTGGACAATTAGCCGGTGCTCATTGGGGACCAGCCGCATTAGGCTTCCTCGTTACCGCAGTTTTACTCCCGTTGCTATCAGTATTAGCAATTGCCGTAACTCGTGCAGAAGGGGTTTATGACGTTGGTCGGCCGCTTGGCGCAGTGTTTGCCCTAGTATTTATGGTCCTGATTCACGCTACCATCGGTCCATTATTCGGAACTCCCCGGACAGCAACCGTATCATTCACTGTTGGTGTCGCTCCGTTCGTTCCAAAAGCAGCTCAAGGTTGGGCACTTCTCCTATTCTCCGCGGTATTCTTCGTCCTCGCCTTTGCTTTCTCCTACAAGGAAAACAGCATTCTTTCAAATGTTGGTAAAGTTTTGAACCCAGTTTTCCTTGCACTCTTATTTCTTGTCTTCGTTGTCGCATTCGCTAATCCACTTGGTAACCCTGCCAGCGCTCCCGTAACAGGCGCTTACGTTCACGGTGCTGTTACTAATGGTTTCCTTGAAGGTTACAACACAATGGATGCTCTTGCCGGATTAGCTTTTGGTGTTACTGTTGTTACTGCTGTTAAAGGGATGGGCGTTCGTCGTCCAGGCGCTGTTTCTAAGGTTGTTACCCGTTCTGGCCTTCTTGCTGTTGGTGCCATCGGCTTTATCTACCTTCTCTTGATCGTTCTTGGTGCAATGTCACTTGGACGCTTTAAGGTTTCTCCTGATGGTGGTGTTGCCTTCAACCAATTAGTTAACGCTTATGCCGGTGCCTTTGGTCAAGTTGTTCTTGCCTTTCTTTTGACGGTTACTTGTTTAACAACCGCTGTTGGTTTAGTTGCTGCCTTTGCCCAAGACTTCCATAAACACTTTCCAAAGGTTAGCTACCACGCTTGGTTAGCCCTTAGCTGCCTTGCTTCATTCTTAACTGCCAACTTTGGTCTCGATCAAATCATTGCTTGGTCTACCCCAATGTTAATGTTCCTTTACCCATTATCAATGGTATTGATCGTTCTTTCCGTTGCTTCACCACTTTTCCATCGTGACAGCGTTGTCTACTTCTTCGTTGTTCTCTTAACAGTGGTTCCCGCACTTGGTGACATGGTCGTTGCTTTCCCAGCGGTTGTTAGTCAAAGTTCATTTGGCCTCTGGGTAGCTGGTGTCCGGAAGATGTTGCCACTTGCTTCAATGGGCCTTTCCTGGGTTGTTCCAGCCCTCGTTGGATTAGCTGTTGGTCTCGCATTCCACTTCTTCCGTCGCAACCAAGTTCATGTTAATCAGACTGAGGTTGATTAATAGAAAATATAATCTTGAAGATCAAAAAAATAGCAGGTACTGATAATAGGTCGGTACCTGCTATTTTTTTGATAATGTAACATTGGCCAGAGTTTTCTAGAGCTAAGGTTCTACTGTTACATAGTAAAGATCTGCTCATCAGGAACTTACTAGAACTAACACTTCTAGGCAACATAGCCTAAACGTGCTTCGCCCGAGTTTCCTAGGGCTAGCAACCTCCTTCCTAGGCGCAGGTCGCCTTCGTCAGGAGAAATTGCTAGCCTTCCGGAAAACCTTTGGGGCGAAGGCACTCTATTTATCATACTTCTCCAACCCAAACTTATGGATAGCGTAGATGAGTTTGTTGGCGTAGTTGGGATCGGTTGCGTAACCGTTCTTTTGGAGCTCTTGGGCGGCTTTTTGGTAGTCGGTTTTGGTCCGAACGCCATCGAAACGGTGGTGGTTATCTTTAGTTCCGTTCACAATGATGTTAGTGTGGGCCTTAATTGAATCGTCCCAAGTTTGGTAAACGGCAAAGTATTGGGGAATATAACGGCGCTTACCATTAATGTTTTCAATGGTGTACATCCGAACCTTTTCTTCACCCTTAGTGGCCTTCATTCCGAACAGGTTATTATATTTATTACCAAGGCGGCTATTACCCCATTGAGATTCTAGTCCTGCCTGAGCAATGGTGATGCTGGCCGGAATACCATACTTCTTTTGTTCCCGTTGAGCAGCTGGTGCAACCTGGGAAACAAATTCTTGAACTGTCATGTTTTGATCGTGAATTTGTCGTGGCATCCCCGACATCGGGTTGTTTTTAATTGTAATTCCACAGATCGCAAAAACAATGAGTAAGAATACAATCGTGATTGCCGAAATAATTTTAGTTTCTTTTTTCATCCTGTTATTCCTCTTTTGATATAAGCATTCGCGCTTATTATAGCCAATCAATTAGTTTAAGGCGAGTAATTTTAGTCTTTCTTTACTAAGTTCTTCTTTACTTCATTAAACCGCTTCGTATCAGTCAGCTTCATTCTTGGGAAGCTCTTAATCAGCCGCCGTTGGTTCCAAGAAAGCTGCTGCTTAAACTTCCGCAGTTCATCACTATCCGTTACCTCAGCACGCCAATTTGCTAAGCGGTGTTTTAGTAGTTTGCTTTCGGCAGGTCCCGCAACATGAATTCGCTGGTGGAGTTCTTCAAGGTGTTGATTAATCCGTTGATCCCACTGCTTGGTAGAAGTATGGAATTGATGAACACTGATCATTGTTAAAGCAGTATCGGTTCCCATCACAAGAACAATTATTACCGCTAGCCAGCCGTGAGTTCTCGCTTCTTCCCAGTTAATGATTCTTTGGATAAATGGTTGGATATATTTAACCAGGAACACGACGCCAATTCCCCAGAACAGTGATATTTCTGGAGCAACCCGTCCCTGGATGTTTCCCTTTAGTTTCGAGTAATCCCAAAGTTTCATGTGAAAAAGTTTTTCTAGCAGCAAGCTTGCAAAATACTCAAAAATACTAGCAACGATAAAACCAACAATGAATAGGAGAAGTAGGTTATGCTTAACCGGTTCCGCGGTAATTAGGATTGTTGTAACCGCAAAGCCATATACTGGACAGTACGGACCAAACAAAAATCCCCGGTAGGCATAATGATGATCCTTAATTGAGCAGTAAAAAGTTTCCCATAACCAACCTACAATTGAATAGGTAAAAAATAAGACAATAATTTCTGATAATGAGTAGTAGTGCATAACACCGCATCCTCCCTTCAGTATTTATTGTCTCATATTTTTTATTTTAAACTAAGTTTTTCAACGTTCAGGATCTTATCAAGCCAACCCTCATAGAAGCTCTGTTCGTGACTAACCAAAATTAAATTTCCCGGGAAATTTTGGAGAGCTGTCTTTAACCCATCCTTCGTTTCATCGTCCAAGTGGTTTGTCGGTTCATCCATGATCAAAAAGTTACATGGCGTTAACTCGAGGATTGCCAACTTCACCTTGGTTTGCTCACCACCAGACAGGAGGTGCAATGGCTTCATCGTGTTTGCCGCGTTAATTCCAGCTCGGGCTAACTTTTGACGAATCGTCTTTGGCTGCATCGTTGGAAACATATTCTGAATCGTCTGTAATGGCGTTAACGATGGATCATCCCATTCAAGATCCTGATCAAAGTAGTTAATCTTAGCGGATGGCGAAAAGGTTGCAGTTCCACCAAGGGCAGGGATCTTCTTAAGAATTGACTTAATCAACGTTGACTTCCCAACACCGTTAAATCCCGTGAAAAGAAGCTTTTCTCCCATCGTCATTGAGAAAGTTACAGGGGCTAATAATGGGTGTCCATAACCAACCGAAAGTTTTTCGACCCGGAGTGCATTTGCGGAGCCAGTGTTTTCATACGGAAATTTAAACGTTGCTTTTAGATTATCTGCCGGTGGATCAATCCGTTTCATCCGGGCAAGCATCTTTTCCCGTGACTTGGCCATTGTTGACTTTGAACCGGCCTTATTCTTACGGATAAAGCGCTCGGCCTTTTCAATGACAACCTGTTGCTTTTCGTATTCGCGTTCTTGAGTTTCTTTCCGCTCTTCCTTTTGCCGCATTGCTTGCTCAAAACTACCGCGATACTTAGTAATTTTTCCAAACGCCACGTCACAAATCGTGTTAGTTACCTGTTCCAGAAAATCATAGTCATGCGAGATAATCATTGCTGCCCCATCAAAGTTATTGAGGTAATCAATTAGCCATTCGATATGAGCAGTATCAAGATAGTTAGTCGGTTCATCAAGCAGGATCACATCTGGCTTTTCCAGCAGCATCTTAGCCAAAATAATCTTTGACCGTTGACCACCACTCATCTCCGAAACAACGTGATCCTTCCCAATTTCAGTCAATCCTAGTCCGTTCATTACCCGCTCAACTTCCGTCTCAATATCATAGAAGTTATGGGCATCAAGCTGTTCTTGTAACCGACCCGCTTTAGTTAGCAGTTCATCGTCCATGTTTTGAGCGTAATCTTGGTACAACTTATTCATCCGGTCATTGATTTCATAGAGATCGGCAAAGGCAGTATGAAGAAATTTAATCAGGGTCATCCCCTTTGGAATATCCACATACTGGTCCAAATAACCAATTTTGACATTTTTCGCCCAAGTAACCGTTCCTGCCACTGGAAGGACCTTACCGATTAGAATCTTAATAAGTGTACTCTTCCCTGCACCGTTTTGGCCAACGATTCCCATATGTTCATGCTTTTCAAGCTGGAAGCTCGCATCATCGTAGAGCTGTTTATCAGCATAACTCATCGTCAGTCCTTTGACATCTAATACTGCCATGTCGTTTCTCTCTCCTCATTTTGCCGTTTTAAACTGCTTAATATGGTAACACAAATTAAATTGCTCTCCAAACCAAAGCCTTCTCCACTCTTTAATGTGATTATTAAAAAAGTCTCATTTTTACCTTGACATCCAGATAACCCTTCGCTAAACTATAGACAATCTAAATGAACGGGAGAATGTTAAATGATTACTTTAAATCGCAACAAGTTAAGTCTTCGTTGGCAAAGCCGGTAGTTCGGGTTGAATTCGTCATGGATGCAACCTGAGATGACAGATTGCATCTGTGCCGGCTGAAAGTGATCATTTATTCAGTCTGCATGGATCAAACATGCAGGCTTTTCTTTTGTTAAAACGGGGAGCCATTCGCATGTGGTTCTCCGTTTTTTAATTTGGAAGGAGTTTATCTTATGAAAAGGATGTATACGGTAATTATCCTATTGTTGGGATTCCTCGGGATCGCCTTTTTCACTGAAAATGGCGGCGTTACTAAGCAGCGAGTTCCGAAGGTCGGTGTCTTAACTCTAATGCACCATCCCGCCTTAGACCAGATCTACAAAGGATTTATTGATGAACTTGCTAAGGAAGGTTACCACAACGGTAAAAATATTAAAATTGAATACGAAAACGCAAACGGTGATCAAAGTAACCTGAAGACGATGGCGAATACATTAGCCAACGATAATCCAACGGTGCTTTTTGGAATTACCACACCAGCTTCCCAAGCATTAGCGAACTCAACCAGTAAAATTCCAATCGTCCTTGGTGCGGTTTCTAATCCACAAGGTGCCGGACTTGTAAAAAATAATGAACACCCTGGTAGCAATATCAGTGGGGTCTCTGACCTTGCACCCGTTCATCAACAATTAACATTGATTAAGCAATTTGTACCAAACTTAAAAACACTCGGGGTCATTTACACTTCAAACGATAGTTCCGGTGTCACTGGTTACCACCAAATTGTCCGTGAATGCAAGAAAATGCACATCAACCTTAAGGCTTACTCGATTTCTAACAGTAACGACTTAAACCAGGTTTCACAACAAATGTTAAGTCAAGTCGATGCCGTGATTGTCCCAACCGATAATACAGTTGCCGGTGCAATGCAAACGCTAGTAAAAAATGCCGATGCAGTTAACAAACCCGTCTTTCCAGCTAGTGATACGATGGTTAAACAGGGTGGTGTCGCTACATATAGCGTTAACCAATACAAACTTGGGGTTATGAGTGCCAAGATGACGGTAAAAGTAATCAAGGGGAAGCAGATCGGTAACATGCCAATTGAGTATGTACGCCATGGTGACCCGGTCCTCAATCTTAAGCAGGCAAAGAAGCTCCACCTTCAAATTCCAGCTCAATTTGAACACGAAGCTCAAACAAAGGGGGAAGTATTCAAATGAATTTAATCGTCTCATCAATCGGGCAGGGACTGTTATGGGCTCTTCTCGGTCTCGGTCTCTACCTTACATTTAGGATTCTCGATTTTGCTGATATGACTGTTGAAGGGACCTTTCCTCTCGGTGCTGCTACTGCCGTTACCGCTATTTCAAACGGAATTAACCCATTTTTGGCAACGTTATTAGCAATTGGTGCGGGGATGATCGCCGGACTAATCACTGGTCTCCTCTATACTAAGGGGAAGATCCCGAGTCTTTTAGCCGGGATTCTTACAATGACCGCGATTTACTCCGTTGACTTACGGATTATGGGAAAGTCTAACATTTCCTTGCTTGGAAAGCCGACCCTTTTTAATGGTAACTTTCTTCAGCAACTCCCCCAGTTCTTTGACAGTGTCTCTGTCGGTCTGATCGTAATCATCATCGTTACGGTATTAATGATGCTTTTCTTAGCAACCGATTATGGTCAAGGCTTCATTGCCACCGGTGATAACCCAACAATGGCTAAATCATTAGGGATTCACACCGATTCAATGATCAATGTGGGGCTAATGGTTTCCAACGGGATGGTTGCCCTTTGTGGTGCTCTAGTAGCGCAAAGTAACGGTTACGCTGATGTTAACATGGGGATCGGGACAATCGTAATTGCCCTTGCTTCCATTATTATCGGTGAAGTAGCGTTTGGTGATTTAACACTTAACCAACGACTAGTTGCCGTAACCCTCGGTTCAATTATTTACCGGCTAATCCTTCTTGCGGTACTCCAACTTGGCTTCTCCGCTAATGATCTTAACTTGATCTCTTCAGTTGTCCTCGCAATCTGCATGATGTTACCACAATTAGAAAAGGTCGTTCATCTCCGGAAGCCAATCATGAAGGGAGTGCAGCCACATGAATAAACCAATTTTAGAACTAAAAAATGTCAAGACGGTTGTTAATAAGGGCACCGCAAACGAGACCACAATTCTTAAGGGGATTAACCTTAAAATTAATGAAGGAGATTTCATTACCATTGTCGGCACTAACGGTGCTGGAAAATCAACCCTCTTCAACGTCATCGGGGGTAATCTCCAAGCGGACAGCGGGCAAATTCTTCATAACGGTAAAGATATTACCCATTCAACCGAAGAACAGCGAACCACTTTTCTTGCTCGGGTCTTCCAGGATCCTAAGCTTGGAACGGCTCCCCGAATGACTGTTGCTGAAAACATGTTACTTGCTATAAAGCGTGGTGAAAAGCGCCACCTCGTTCTTCGTAAACTTAAGCAGAACATGGAACGGTTTACTAAACTTGCCGCTACAATGAACAATGGTCTTGAGAACCGGATGACAACGGCAACCGGAGCACTTTCTGGTGGTCAACGTCAAGCCCTAAGCTTCTTAATGGCAACTCTTAAGCGGCCAGACATTCTCCTACTGGATGAACATACAGCTGCCCTTGATCCGCACACAAGTTTAAACCTCCTCCACGCAACTAATGAACGGATTAATCAGGATCACCTGACAGCACTAATGATTACTCACCACCTTGAGGATGCTTTAACTTACGGGAATCGCCTAATTGTCCTAAAAGACGGCCAAGTTAAAGCTGACTTTAAGGGAGAAGAAAAGGAATCCCTAACAACAGAGAAACTTTACACCTATTTTGAAGATTAACCTTGTAAATATTCCAAAAGTGATATATATTTAAAATGAAATATATCGTTTTTGGAATATTGGAGGTTTAAACCATGAATTATTGGCTTCTTTTTGTTACCTTTATCGCAGTTAACCTGGACTTCTTCTTTATCTTGCTTTGTTTGGTTAATAAGTATCCATTGCGAGACGTCATTATTGGCTATGTGATTGGGGTCGCACTCCTGGTCACCACTAGTTTTGCTGCCGGAAAGGTTCTTGCACTCTTCCTTCCCGAATGGATCCTTGGTTTTCTTGGAATTTTACCAATTTACATGGCGCTTCACGATAATGACGAAGATCCAAATCAGCAATCAGCCACCCGATCGCCAATTCTAATTGTTCTTATAACTTACCTTGCAGTTTGTTCTGGCTGCAATCTCTCGATCTTCTTACCAATCTTAACTGGAATTCCGCTTAGTCACTTTGGTTTAGCATTGAGTTTCATCCTGATCCTCACCGTTCTCGTTGTAATCTTGATTAAGGGAATCGGCAAACTATCTCCAGTCGCTCGGTTTATGGATAAGTATAGTGAACTGTTAATGAAGATTGTTTATATTGGGGTCGGAATCTATGTCTTCTTTGATAGTGGACTGATTCATCACTTGGCACAGTGGGTTGGTCTGGTATAATATTCATCAAAAAGCGATGGAGGACTTTACCCGTGGAACAAGCAGATGTCTTAATTAATGAAGCGGCAAAGATTTACAAAGTATTAAGCAATAGTACGCGAATTAAAATTCTTTACTACCTTCGTCATCAAACTAATGAGGTTGATGTAAAAACAATTGTTAATGATCTTGGCCTTGCTCAGCCAGTGGTTTCCAAACAACTAGGAATCCTCCGTCGTTACCAACTAGTTTGTTCTCGCCGCTCCGGCACCCGAGTCTTCTACATTCTTGATGATCCTCATATCATGGAATTAACCGATGACATGCTCGCCCACGTTAAACACGAAATCAAAGGCGAACCACATCCGAAGAATTTGTATTAGAGGAAGAGAGTGCGAAGCCAGCAGAGGACTTGCGGTTGGCTAACGATGTCTTCTGGCGAAGGCGTGACTTGTTCACGTCTAGCCAGAAGTGCGTTAGCTCTAGCAAGTCCCTGGCAAGCAGATCTCGACTCTGTCGTCTAAGCAACGGCGCCTTGCCGTCGGAGGTGGAGGTTGCTAGCTTTAGGGAACTCGGGGCGAAGTACGTTTAAACTATGTAACAGTAGAAAACTCGGCGAAGCACAGTAGCTGAGCCGAGCTCTCACTCCAGTCATAAAAAGTCCTTACACAACCATCCCCTCCTGCGCTACAATATCAATATCCTTTAAATACTAGAGACTGAGATTATCCTCGGTCTCTTTAATGATTTAAATAACTATTTCTAACAGGAGGATTTTTGTGGATAACCTATTTGAACACACTTCAATAAGAAAAGCCTACTTTACCCTTGCACTACCAGTGGTGCTAAGCATGGCTGTCACACTTATCTATAACCTAGTTGATACTTTCTTCGTTTCGAAGACCGGTAACCCTGACTTGGTCGCAGGGGTATCTCAGGGAGCACCAATTTTTACCCTGATGATTGCGATCGGTGATATTTTTGGTCTTGGTGGTAGCTCGCTAATCTCCCGCCTCTTTGGTGAACACAAGGACCGGATTGCAAGAAATGTTTCAGGATATTGCTTCTACTATTCAATTGCTTGTGGACTCATCGTCACCGCATTAATGTTAATTTTTCAAAACCCGATTCTTCACATGCTCGGTGCCTCATCAACCACTTGGAAGTACGCTCGTGAGTATTACTTGGTAATCGCCTGGGGTGCGGCTTTTATCATCTTTGGCCTATCACCAACCAATATTCTCCGAACAGAAGGTCTGGCGATCCAATCGATGATTGCCTCAATGGCCGGTACAATCATTAACGTCTTCCTTAACCCGATCTTTATTTTCACTTGTGGATTAGGAGCTGCGGGATCAGCACTTGCGACCGTTACTTCTAGCGTGATTGCTGATATTATCATGGTTTACTACTTAAGGACAAAAAGTAAAAAGTTGACGACTTCGATTCACGAAACCAAAATCAATCGTCATCTTCAATTGCAAATCTATGCAATCGGTATCCCCGCTTCAATCACTAACATCATGGTTTCCTTTGCAACTGCCATGACCAATCGTTATCTAATTTCATACGGGGGCTAATAGCGTTGCCGCAATGGGGATTGCGATGAAAGCCAATTCCATCATCGTGATGATTATCGTCGGCTTTGCTTTTGGTGCTCAGCCCTTAATTGGTTATGCCTATGGGGCAAAAAACGAAAAACGCTTCTATGAAATTATTCACTTTGATCTATTTGTTATTTCTTCAATTAACATCGGATTAACAATTCTGCTTCTCATTTTTGCCCCAAACGTTATTCGGATCTTTATGAATGATCCAATAATCGTTAAAGAAGGAGCATTAATGCTTCGGTGGCTTTCGTTAACAACAACGTTTGCTGGGATTATTTTGGTATTCACCACGGCCTTCCAATCAATGGGAAAGGCATCTCCTGCTTTCTGGCTTTCGTTTAGTCGTCAAGGACTCATCTTTGGCTTTTCAATTGCAATCTTAGCTCACTTCTTCGGCTACACTGGGATATTAGCGGCTCAGGCTTGTTCAGATATGCTAACGTTAATATTAAGTCTTATTTTCTATAAAGTTTACGAACCGCATTTTAACAAAGAAGGAAATTAATATTGAAAACTTCACAATTGGTCCACCACAACAATCCGATGTCAATCCGGATTCTTGCACTGATTATCGGATTAGTTCTAAATGCATTAGGAAATGGTCTCACAGCTTCAACTGCCATGGGGACAAGTCCATGGACCGCCTCGGAAGTTAACATTGCTGCAATCGTTGGTACATCAGTCGACTTACCGATGTTTACTGTTGGTGTACTAGGTAGCAATTGCTAATCAAATTTTGATTCACCAATGGGATAAATTACGTTTCTTTGGTGAAGTTGGCTTCATCGCCTGCTTTAGTTACTTTGTTGATGTTTTTCTGGCCTTCTTTAACTGGATAGGCGTTCCAAAACTACCAATAATTATCCGTGTTGTTCTCTGTTTCATTGGGGTGCTCACGTTCGTTCTGCTGTGCCATTTCAATCTATCAGCGAGCTAACCTCATAATGCACCCGAACGACGATACTACCAACATTCTCCGTTTTCTTTATCTTCACAATAACGTTATTGTTGCTCAACTAGTTAATTTTCTCCCGCCAATCATCATTATGCTAATCATATTTTTAATTGACGGCCACCTATATGCCATCAATATCGGGACCCTTTTTGCGTTATTTACAAACGGCCCGGCAATCGGCTTTTTCGACCACCATATTTGGCATGGTCTCCACCACAACTTTCGGGTTAAGGTTAACAACTAAACTTAATACAAAAACAAAGCCACTAGGACTCGCTTAAACCGAATTCTAGTGGCTTTTATATTTTATGCTTCGTTAACTTTTCGCCCTAAGTAATGATCTAACTTTGCCTCTGGATAGAAGCCGGTTACCTTTTCCTTAGCTACCCCATTGCGAAGAAGTACTAAGGTTGGGATACTCATCACTTTATATTTAGCGGCGATTTCTTTATTATCATCAACATTTAATTTAAAAAACTTAATCTGATCATGGTATTTCTCTTCAAGGTGCTCCAAGGCCGGTGCCATCATTTTGCATGGCCCACACCATGGTGCCCAAAAGTCAACAATTGCTAGTGGCACATCCTTAGTAGCCGCTACAAATGTCTGATCAGTAATTTCTTTAGCCATTATTCATTCTCCTTTTTCTTTGGTCGGCGAAGGTAATGGATAATTAGGGTTGCCACAAGGACAACTAGAACGAAGATTCCAAAGACACTTGATGGGATTTCAATGTCAATTGCCGGAATGGTAAGAAATAGCTTAATCGCAATAACAAAAATCAGAATATATGCCATTGGTTCAAGCTCAGGGACCTTCCGCATTAGCTTCATAATCACCTCAGCGACTCCCCGCATACATGCAATCCCGATCATTCCACCAATCAGAACAATTACTGGATTACTGGAAACGGCCAGCGATGCTAAAACGGAATCAATTGAGAAGACAATATCCATCATTTCAATTTGAGCCACAACGGACCAGAATAATTTCCGTCCCGTTAACTTTGTCCCCCATTTTCGCTTCTTAGTCTTCTTCTCTCCAATCTCTTTCTTACCGAATTTTGCGCTAAAGAAGCGGTAAACCAGGTAAAGTAAGTAGGCAGATCCCAGAACCTTAATTTCCCAAAAGTGGATCAAGTAGGTACCTAGACCGATAACCAAGAAACGAAAAATATACGAACCCCAGATACCATAGAATAGTGATTCTTCCTGCTCTTTTAACGATGGCAGTACCCGAGTCTGGGCAGCAAGAACGATTGCATTATCAACTGACAGCAAACACTCAATCAAGACCAGTGAAAAAATGATTAGCCAATCCTGACCTGAAGTAATAACGGTTGCCCAATTATGACCATCAAAGAATGGACCGTAAAGTTTTCCTAAAAGTGACAACAAGTGTCCCCCTTTTTGTTTATTCTAAATGATATTTTACCAGATCCCGCTCAAAATAAGTTGGAACTGGTGCAATAATTTCAAGTTGCTCATTTGAGAATGGTAAAACCAATCGTTGCCTTTGCCCATGAAGGAGCATCCCCTCACCAGATCCAGGATTATAGATCGGGTCACCAATAATCGGATGGCCACTATGAGCAAGGTGGACACGAAGTTGGTGAGTCCTTCCCGTCCCAAGTTTTAGCCGTACTAATGAAGCTTGCTCAGTAGCGGCGAGTGTCTGGTAGAATGTTTGCGCTGGCTGAGCTGCTTCTCCATTAACCATCCGGCGCCACGGATCTGTCGGGTCATCCCCAATTGGCCAGTTCCACTCACCGCTTCCTGTCAGTCGTCCAGTAACGATTGCCAGGTATTCACGGTGAATTTGCCCACGACTAATCAAACGGTCCAAGATCGGCACAACGATTGGATTTTTTGCAACAATTACTGCACCACTAGTTTGCTGATCAATTCGGTGAACCATATATGCTTGGTGATGCAAGTAACCAGCAACATCGTTCATTAATGTCCCGGTTTCCCCCTTTTCGTTAGGATGACTTTTCTGTCCCCGCGGTTTATTGACAACTACCAGATCGCGGTTTTCATATAGGACATTTAAATGCGGCGTTGCTGTCGGTAAGTACTGATTAGCATCTGACTGCCGAAATTCATCTCCTCTAAATTGCAGAGTCACTTGATCCCCAGAATGAATAAGGGTATTCATTGACTGATATTCACCATTGATCAACACTTGACGACGACTCCGGAGATAGTGAACGAACCTTTTCGGAAGGAGCCACTGACGTTGTAACAACTCACGAATCGACACCACTGGCTGATCGGCGACTAACTGTTCCCGAAGCTGCCATTGATAATCAGCCATTACTTTACCTCCCGGACAGTTAATTGGTCAGGGACGTGGTAAACTTTCGGCTTATCCCAGTCAAGCATTTCTGAAGTTAATTGTAACTTTGTAATATCACCACGGTGGTAAGGCTGAAAATAATAACTTCTGCTTTCAGCAACCGTCACCGCCCGGTAGACCGAATAAGTTTCCTGGTGACGCGTATTCTGAGGTACCGTAACACTATCCAAGAGGTGCCATTCACTAATTACCCCGTGTTTCTCATCGCGGGGGATATCAGAACGTTCCTTTAAATAAGCCGCACGGACGAAGCGGGCACTTGGCGAATAATAGCCTGGTGGATTAGTCTTTCCAGAAAGGCGACCGGTTGTTACCCGTGGCGTATTAAGCGGTACCCGGTGCTCCTTAAATTCGGTTGTAAAGTCGACGTACTTTTCCATCTGCTGGAGCTGCTTTTCAAAATTAGGACTATTAGTGACAACCCCTAACGGATTCTCAACAACTCTTAGCGGATTTTGGGTAGGTTCGATGACAACAATTCTCCCCATCTTATCAGCAACCGCAAAGTGAAGCTCCGGATTACCATACTTGGTATCGCTATTTTTCTCGCTCATCAATTCGACTTCATCAAGGTGGTCCTCAATCTCGGTAACTGTTCGAAAATTACCCAATAGCCAAAAGATGAATTCATACGCTGCTAGTTGGGTCTTACTTTGATCTCGCTGATCAACATAGTGTGCCCCGTTAGCAAAAGTTAATTTCTGAGCCATCAAGCCATGTTCATTTACCCCGTCTGAAACATCAATCCGGGTTGCTGAAAGGCTACCACCACCGACCATTGCGTACTTATTAGTATAAATTCGGTGGTCAAATGCCGTTGCCCACTTAAACTGACGTGGGACGAACAACGGCGATACCTTCAGCTGGGGCCAATCCATTGTCCGGGCCAATAAGTGAGTTTTGTCGAGCGTTACCTGATAGATACTGGTACACATAACGTTTTTCCTCCCCATTTTCATTATTACTAGTCTAAATGATTTCCCGGGAAATAGTTAGAATTTTGTCTTCGGACTGCTTTACTTTTCTTTGTTAAAATAGTTGAATAGGGTTATAGGTGATTTAAGCAAGGGGATGAAGCGGATGTTAAGTACAGAGAGAATTAATGCTCATAGCTGGTGGATCAGTGTTTTTGAACCACTTCCCCATGAGCGTCAGGACCTGATTCAAAAATATGAGGTCACCAAAGAGCTCCTTGACTACGCCATCGACCCCTACGAAAAGGCCCGGGTAGAAGTTGATCCAGACGCCGGTGTTACCCTGCTAATCTTCGACGTTTACGTACCAACTCACGCAGTCACCTCTCCCCAAACCGCACCAATCGGGATCATGTTAACCAACAATAACCTGATCACATTTACAAACGCAAAAACTAACTTTGTTAACGGGATCATTGCAAACCAGCTTAAAAGACTGCAAAATCGCGATGCCGTTGTTGAAAAGCTCAACCTTGTCCTTGCCGTTCTCTATCGACTATCAACTGACTACTTTGGTCCCTTGCGACGGGTTGACCAAAAGCGGCAACAGATTCAGCAATCCCTTCAAGCACGGACTGGCCGTAAAGCCATCACCGAATTTATGGAAATTGAAACCGGCTTGGTCTACATGCTCACCTCATTAAAAGGTAACGTCTCCTTGCTCGAAGAATTCAAGCGACGGATGAAGCCCCTGATGTCAACTCGCCAAAGTAACGACTTAGATGATGTCATCGTCGAAGCGCAACAAGGACTGGAGATGGCCCAAATGACCTCGGATGTCTCTGCCCGTGTTTCAAACGCGTACAGCAAGGTCCTAGACAGTGACCTAAACCAAACGATGAAGTTTTTAACCATCTACTCGATCCTTCTTTCAATTCCAACCATTGTCGCCGGATTCTACGGTGAAAACGTCGCGTTACCACTAGCCAACAAAAGCTACTCCTGGATCATTACCATCGTGATCGCAATCCTCCTAATGATCCTCTGCGCCGTCTTCCTGATTAGAAAGAATTGGTGGAAGTAAGGAAGTGCGCCGTCCCAAAAAGCTTCCGGTTGATTAGCGATTTCTCCTGACGAAGGCGACTTGCGCCTCGGAAGGAGGTCGCTAATTCTAGGAAGCTCGGACGAAGCACGTTATCGCTAAGTAAACTCCCGACTGGATGCTGTAAGCATCTGGGAGGGAGGTTGTTGTCTATAGGGCCTTCCCTGCGA
The DNA here is from genome assembly GCF_022651205.1 of Limosilactobacillus sp. Classification (GTDB taxonomy): domain Bacteria; phylum Bacillota; class Bacilli; order Lactobacillales; family Lactobacillaceae; genus Limosilactobacillus. Next base: position 90,037 of record NZ_JALCQI010000001.1, on the reverse strand, counting down.
ACGCGTTTTGGCTTGGTTGAAGTAGAAGCTAGGAAGCTCGTTATTGCTGTATAGCACCCCATATAATGTATCTCTACTCAAACATTTTGTAGTAATATATGGTATTTTTTAGTTAACTATTTGGTAATACAAGCTCACAAATTAACAAAAAAGTCTTGACAGCGTTTTCAATTAGTTTTATATTAAAACCGTAAATTAAATAAGCAGATTTGCCTGACACTGGTTAGGTAAATTGAAGGCATTTATTACAAGCCGTAAGTATAATGATTAATTTCATTTAAGGCTTGTAGTAAGTGCCTTCTTTTTTTATTCAGGAGGGATTTAAATGTCAAAAGTAACAATACTTAATTCACATGATATCGGTACATTGCTGGACATACCGGCAGTAATTCAAGTAGTTAAAGATGCGTATGCGGAAAAAGCCACTAAAGATGGTGAAATTTGGCCGATGGTCTACAACGCATTTAGTGAAACAGCTGATACCGATATACGCTCTGGCTTTTTGAAGTCAAAGGGAATTTTTGGTAATAAGGAACTAACCTGGTTTGGTAATAACAGCAAGAAAGGTCTGCCTGAATTACATGGGGCTGTGACCCTATACAGCAGTGAAACAGGAGCGCCTGAAGCCTTCATTAATGCTCCAGCCTTAACCGGTTTTAGAACCGGAGCCGCTGGTGCTGTTGCTACAAAAGCACTAGCTAATCCCAATACAGAGACATTATTAATGGTCGGTGCTGGAGGACAGGCTGCATATCAAATTATGGCCCAGATTTGTGTTCTACCCGAATTGAAGCAAGTCCTTATCTACGACCCAATGAGTAGCGAAAATGCTGGGAAATTTGTTCAAGAACTTCCGCAAAAATTAACAACCCTTTTTGCTGATAATGTCCAAACAAACCAACCAACATTGGCCGCCAAGATTAAAGAGCAAATTAAGCACATTAAATTTATTGCTGCAAGTAACATTATTGAAGCGACGAAGAACTCTCAAGTAATTGTAACCGCAACTCCTTCAACCAAGCCATTAATTAAAGCCAAGTGGATCCAACCCGGGACACATATTAATGCGATCGGGGCAGACATGGAAGGTAAGCAGGAATTAGATACACAACTCTATCAAAATGCTCGGGCCTTCGCTGATGACCTTGACCAAGCAAGTGAAGTTGGGGAAACTCAGAACCCAATTAAAGAGAATGTTATTAAGAAAGACGATGTTACGGAAATTGGGAACGTTATCGCCAAGAAAGTTGCTGGTCGGCAGGACCCTAAGGAAATCACGATTTTCGATAGTACCGGGATTGCTCTCCAGGACCTTGAAGCCGCTAATTTGGCCCTTCAACGTGCTAAGCAATTCAATGTTGGTGTAGTAGTTGACCTCTAATTTAGAAGGGAAGAAGAACAATGAAGATTAAAGATTTTGGTGTTGAACAATGGATGAACGAATATGAAACTAAAGCTAAGTACAATCTGGGTGAAACCTGTGTATCATCTTTTAGTATTCACTCACTTTGTGAAACCGCTGGAGTAGATGAAAAGGAATTTGCTGATAAGCTAGTTAACCGCCGCCTGACATATGGTGCAATTGAAGGATCTGTACCGTTAAAGGAACAAATCACTCGTCTCTACCAAAACTTAACACCAGGCGAAATTGTTACAGAACACGGTGCGATTGGGGCTAATAATCTGGTCTTGAATACTGTTGTCGAATCAGGTGATGAAGTAATTGCGGTTACCCCAACTTACCAACAATTACAATCAATCCCTGAAGCAATTGGGGCAACGGTTAAATTACTTCCTCTCAAACGAGAAAACAACTACCTACCTGATGCAGATCAATTACGGTCACTCGTTTCACCAAAGACCAAGTTGATCGTGATCAATAACCCAGATAACCCAACTGGTTCCTTGATGAGCAAGGAAGGGCTGATGACAATCATTAACATTGCCAAAAGCGTCGATGCTTATGTCCTCTGTGACGAAGTTTACCGGCACCTAACCCAAACTGATGAATATTCACCATCAGTTATTGATTTGTATGACAAGGGGATCTCAACCAGCAGCTTCTCGAAGGTCTTCTCCCTAGCCGGAATTCGGCTTGGCTGGATTGCAACCCACGATAAGCAATTGATGCGTGATCTCCTTTCTCACCGTGACTACGCAACCATTAGCTGTGGTCAACTTGATGAAATGGTTGGTACTTTAGCTCTTGAACATCAAGATGCCATCTTAAAGCGTAACCGGACAATCATCTGGAAGAACTTGGCAATTCTAGAAGAATGGGTCAAAAAAGAACCACACATTTCGTGGTTGAAGCCTAAAGCAGGGACAACCACCCTATTACATTATGACTTTGACATTCCAAGTGCGGAATTCTGTGACCGGTTAATGAAGGAATACCACACATTGTTAGTTCCTGGTAGTTGCTTTGATATTGAGCATTCACTACGGATTGGTTATGCCTTTGAAGCAGAAAACCTCAAGAAGGGCCTCGAACAAGTAAGTGCATTTATGAAGGAACTCGGTTAGGCTAATAGGAAATCAGGCGATCAGAATGAAAGAAAAATCAGGACTGAGCCTTGCTGAATTAATTGCACTAATTGTTGGCTCCTCCATTGGGCCAGGAGTCTATGGCATTTGTAGCGACTTAGCAAATGTTGCATCACCGGGTCCAGCATTAATCGCATGGCTTATCTGCGGAATAGGAATTTTTTCTTTGGTATTTTCCTTAAATAACCTACTAGAAAAACGTTCTGATCTTAGTTCCGGAATTTTCAGCTATGCAGGTGAAGCATTTGGACCATTAGGCGAGTTTCTTAGCGGCTGGGGATATTGGCTATCTGCCTGGTTAGGCAATGTGGCTTTTGGAACGTTCCTAATGAGCGCTGTAGGTGAATTCTTTCCTATCTTTAAAGGTGGTCAAAATCTTCCTTCAGTAATTGTAGCCGTGATCTTGGTATGGTTATTAACCTTGTTAGTAAACCGTGGTTTTGAATCTGCTAGTTTTATTAATATGATTATTACTATTTGCAAAGTGATCCCTTTGGTCGTATTTATTATTGCAGCAGTATTAGCCTTTAAAGCTCACGTATTCACTTCTGATTTCTGGGGAAACGTTATTCGAAATGCTTCAGCAACCAATAGCGGTTTTCATGCTTCAACTTTTCAGCAGATTTTCAACAGTATTATTGTTATGGTCTGGGTTCTAACCGGTACTGAAACAGCTAGTGTTTTATCAAGTCGGGCAAGAACTAGACATGATGCACAATTGGCAACAATCCTCGGAACAGTAACATTATTGTTTATCTATACATTAGTATCAATCTTGCCCTATGGACTAATGAGCAGGTCCCAAATTGCATCATACAGTCAACCAGTTGTAGCTAACTTGTTGGGTAGTCTAGTAGGTCACTGGGGTGTAGTCCTTGTTAATATTGGAATCATCATTGCTGTGATTGGTTGTTGGCTATCATGGACAATGTTGCCAGCCGAAACCACTCGCTTAATGTCGGATGATGGAGTCTTGCCAAAATCATGGGGAAAGGTAAATGCTAAAGAATCACCAACAAATTCACTGGTTATTTCTGCCGGTTTACAATCTATTTTCCTGTTTACTCTACTATTTACAACTTATGCTTACCACTTCGCATATACACTGGCAGCGGCGGCAATCTTGATTAGTTACATTTTAGTTGGTGCCTATCAAATTATATATTCATACCAACATAACGAAACAAAAGGGATCCTCTTAGGAGCGCTATTAGTTGTATTTGAACTTATAGCTATTATCAGTAGTTGGCAAAGGATCCTCGCCTTAACAATTGCTTATGCATTTGGCTTTATCTTTTATGTCATTGGTCGTAAACAACATAAACTTAAATTGACAAACGGTGAAAGGTTAACGATTGCCATAACCTGCTTATTAGCAGTTATTTCTTGTGTGATGATTTTTAACGGCATACTAAACATTAACTAACCCTACACATGCTTAACTTAATCATCGCTACTATGGAAAGAAGGTGTTAATTGCAATTAAAGACCCTCAAACATAAATATAAGTGTGAGTAAAAAGATCGTATCCCCTACGATCTTTTGTTGTCTACGCAATTATTAATAAATTAAGAAGGTACTAAAATGGATAAAACTATTCTCAATCATAATTATCGAAACCAGCAACCAAATATTCTTGCAACTTTCTGTGCTAAAGCCGCACGACTAAACGGAATAATTGACTTATCAATTGGTGATCCTGATTTCACCACTCCAAAAGAAATTATTAAAGAAGCATTCCAGCAAGCTAATAAAGGAATGACTCATTACTCTGATACAGTTGGATTAAAAAGCTTTCGAAATACAATCTGTGACTACTACCAGAAACAATACGATTTAAATTTTAATTCAAGCGAGGTCTTAATCACTACCGGTGCAGAACATGGCATGTATATTTTACTCCAAGCTATTTTGGAGCCTGGAGATGAGGTGATTATTCCGGAACCATGCTTTTCACCATACATCGATCAAGTAGAAATGGCCGGTGCACACGCAATAATGGCTCCTACTTCTGGTAATGACGATTTTAAAGTTCATTCATCACAAATTGCTAAGATGATAACTACAAAAACAAAGGCCATCATTATTAACAGTCCTAACAACCCAACTGGTGATGTAATGGATGATGAAGAGATGAAAGAACTTGCCCAGCTAGCTAAGGACAATAACCTACTACTAATCAGTGATGAAATTTATGCAGACTATATCATGCCAGGCCATCATTTTACTCCTCTAGCTGCCTACGCACCATCAAATACGGTAACCATAAACGGAATGTCAAAAAGTTTTGCAATGACTGGATGGCGAATTGGATATATGATCGGGCCAAGCTGGCTACTAAAGGGTGCCCAAGCTGTCAATGACGCAATCACTTTTGCTGCACCTACAATCTCTCAGGTTGCAGCAGAATACGCCTTGAAATATCATGACAAAATTTCTCAACCAATTACTAAGGAACTTTTGAGACGGCTACAATTTTTGGAAAAGGAAATTAATGCCCTTAAGAAATTTAAAGTATCTCCAATAGGCGGTAGCATCTATGCATTTGTTGACATCCGCCAAACGAGGTTAAGCTCGCTTGAATTTGCTAACCAGCTACTCAATCGTGAAAAAGTTTTAGTTATTCCTGGAATTGCCTTTGGAAATTCAGGAGAAGGATTTGTTCGAGTAGCGGCAACGCAGAAAATGAGTGTGCTAAAGGAGGTCATAAAACGACTGCAACATTTTGAAATGCAGCTAAGTTAGGCGATTAAATACTAATTATACGAAGATTCATCCTATTATACCGAACTTCAAAGCATAGTATAATTTAAAGACTATAGTAAAAAGACCTCAAATTCACTAATCTGAAATTTGAGGTCTTAATATATTTTGGTGATAAAGTATTACTAAAGCTAACGCACTTCTACTGCTACATAGCCAAAATACGTTCAGCCTAAGCTCCCTCAAGATAACGACTCTAGGCAACACAGTCTAAATTTCCTTCTACTGCAATATAGCCGAGATCTGCTCGCCAGGGACTTGCTAGAGCTAACGCACTTCTGGCTAGACGTGACAAGTCACGCCTTCGCCAGAAGCCATCGTTAGCCAACCGCAAGTCCTCTGCTGGCTCGCACTCTCTTAATAATTATCCCCTCTCTCAAATTGGAATTTGGAGTTGAGGAGGGCTTGGTGGATGAGGCTGTTGAGAAGATCTTTAGTGGCATCCATGGCGTGGGTAGCGGTCTTTTCGTTCCGCTTGGTAAGGAAGTCGGTAACGGCATCCCCTTGCTTAGTTTTGGCAATGGCAGTAATCATGTCAACCCGCTTAACTGCGTAACTTTGTGAAGCGTCACGGAAGGCATTTACTTCGTTGATGAATTCGTGGTAACGTGGTTCAACAATTACCTCAAGCTGCTTTTGTAGCCAGTATGCACTGTCATCAACCTTGTTACCAGCATGGTCATATGATGCTGGGGTTGCATTAATATTAGTAAAGAATGGAACATATGGGCTGTAAGCAAAGAAGCCAAAGTTGATCCATTGAATGGCCGCGCATTCTGCTGGGACATTATTCCGGATTTGCATAATGCATGAGCTTTGATTACGGTCTAAAGCAATCGAACGGAACTTCTTTTGGTCCTTTTCGTCACCAGAAGCGTATGAACCAGTTGGATCATACGGTGTGCCATTGTAATGTGATGATAAGAAGTATTCAACATCTTCAACAGCGATCTTCTTTTCTGCCCGTTGAATGAACGGAATATCTAAGCTTGTCGGTTCTTGTTCAACTGATGGGGTAAATAACTTTTGACCATACCATGAACGTGGTGTGTTGTAGTATTGATCAGCTTCATCGTTCGTTCCAAAGATCCGCCGGAAGTTAAAGCTACCAGGGTATGGATTCAAGTTGTTGTCCTCAACAAATTGTTGGATGGTTGGGGCAAACATGAAGTTGTCTGGATCACCGAAGTTAACTTCTTCAATGCACATGATATTCGGACAAATAGCATAAGCATCATCTGGAATCCGTTGAGCAACCCACTGGTGACCACCAGCAGTTTCAAAGTACCAAACTTCATTGTTATCGCTGAAGGCAATCCCGTTACTTTCACCAGTACCGTAAGTTTCGATCAGGTGGCCAAGTCGTTGAACACCTTCACGAGCACTCTTGATGAATGGCAATACAAGGTAAACCATTGAGTCTTCATCAACACCCTTTTCAACTAATGGGTCATGACCAAGAACTCGTGGATTAGTCATTTCGGTCTCAGATGCGCTCATGGCAACGTTATATTCGTTGATTCCTTGTTCATCCCACCGACCATTATTAATGTCACCATTAGTTGTAGCGGTGAAACGGCAACCTTGGCCATCCAAATCCACTTCTAAGCCATTGTAGGTTGACTTAAAGTGTTCACCCGTATAATCCTTTGCTGGATAAACTTGGAAAGTCTTTGGGTTAACCCCATCGTAATAATCTTCGTTCCGGGCAATCATGGTTGAGCCATCGATTGACGCATTCTTACCAACTAACATTGCAGTACAACTGCTCATCTTTTTGACGTTCATTTTGTCCCGTCCTTTCAGCTACGTTTACTACTATAATAACACTTTTGCTTAATTGCCTTGCCAGCTTTTTCAAGTCGTGGTAGGATAACAACACTATGCCTATATAATACCGTAATATGGTCGGTGAGTCTCTACCCAAAGCCTTAAACTTTGGACTATAAGCAATCGTACTAATGAATGTAGAGACTATGGCAACCGCCAATAGTCTCATTTTTTATTTAAGGGGGATTAATCGTGAATGAAATAAGTTCACCAACAACTAACCGACAGAAAAGGAACTTTTTCTCACCGAAGGACTTTGTATTGGGTTTTCAACACCTATTGGCAATGTATTCAGGAGATGTCCTCGTCCCGTTACTGATTGGTAGTTACTTGCACTTTTCGGCGATCCAAATGACCTACTTGGTATCAATCGATATTTTTATGTGTGGGATCGCTACTTTGCTTCAATTAAAGCGAACCCCACTAACAGGAATTGGTCTTCCCGTTGTTCTTGGCTGCGCGGTTCAATCGGTCACCCCACTGGAATCAATCGGAAGCAAGTTAGGAATTACCTACATGTACGGCGCGATCATTGCTGCCGGGATCTTCGTTTTTTTGATTGCTGGCGTTTTTTCCCGATTAAAAAAACTCTTTCCACCAGTCGTGACTGGTTCACTAATCACTATCATCGGTTTCACCTTAGTTCCTGTTGGTTTTCAGGACCTTGGGGGTGGTACGCCAACTGCTCATTCATTTGGTGACCCAAAGAACCTCTTCATTGGCTTTGTCACCATTGTTATAATTCTGCTTCTCAATGCATGGGCAAAGGGGTTCCTTAAATCAATTGCAATCCTTCTTGGGATCTTAATTGGCTCATTCGTTGCTGGGGCGATGGGGATGGTATCCTTAAAGCCGGTCTCTGAGGCGGCCTGGTTCCATACTCCACAACTATTTTTCTTCGGTGTTCCCCATTTTAACGGTAGTGCCATGATTACAATGATTCTGGTCTCCTTAACAACAATGATCGAATCAACTGGAGTCTTCTTCGCTCTAGGCGAGGTTACTGGACAAAAGCTTAGCAGTGATGACATTAAGCGGGGATACCGGGCTGAAGGGATTGCTGCTATTTTGGGTGGCTTGTTTAACACCTTCCCTTACTCAACTTTCTCTGAAAATGTTGGTGTTATCCGGATGTCTGGTGTTAAAACTCGACGACCAGTTTACTACGCTGCATTCATGCTCCTTTTATTAGGCCTCCTTCCTAAAGCAGGTGCTCTGGCAACTGTAATTCCCGACCCAGTCCTTGGTGGTGCCATGATCGTAATGTTCGGGATTGTTGGTGTCCAGGGGATTCAAATCCTGCATAAGGTTGACTTCACTGATAATGGTAATATCCTTGTAGCTTCAGTCTCTGTCGGTCTTGGTCTTGGGGTAACAATGTACCCACACATTTTCCAATTTCTACCAACCGAATTTCAGATTATGATGGGAAACGGTGTGGTTGTTGGTAGTGTTGCCGCTGTCGTTCTTAACCTTCTCTTCAACGGTTACGGCAAGGAAAAGCCAGCCAAAAATTAATCTCATTAAATTTTAATAATCTTCTTGACAATTTAATTTAGTCACGCTAGAATAATTTCAACAATTATCGTTTCAGTAGTTGCTTCGTTCGGTGTCAGAGAGCCGGTGGGGATGTGCGAACCGGTCAGGCGGAGTAAATGAATTATCACGAGTTTAAGATTGCTCGGCCATAGTCAGTGCCGTTACCACCTGATACGAGAGCGTACTATATCAGTACGTATGTGGGTGGTACCGCGGTTAATAAATCGTCCCGTTGATGAATTATTTCATCAGCGGGATTTTTTGTTCCGCAAGACAATCAAGGAGGAAAAATCATGAAAAATTGTGGTGGCATTATTCGTTATCAACTTCAATTCAAACACTAACCAATCAATTATTTAATAAGGGAGATTTGAATTATGAAGTCAATTAAGTTCGGTGAAGCGATTAGTATCTTACTAATCATGTTAATTATCTTAGGGACAGCTGTTATTAAGTTTGGGTTATCCCCACAGATTCCGGTACTGTTCGTTATTGCTCTAATTATGCTTTGGGCTAAGTTACGCGGTGCCACTTGGGATGAATTACATAAGGGGATTCAGGATGGAATTGGTACAGCAATTATTCCAATTTTTATCTTCATCCTGATCGGTTCACTAATTGCCGTTTGGATTAAGGCCGGAATCATTCCATCAATTATGATTGTTGGTTTTAAGATCATCAGCGCTAAATGGTTTGTACCGTCGACCTTCGTTGTTTGCTCACTAGTTGGGATTTCCATTGGAAGTGGTTTTACGACCATCTCAACAATCGGTTTAGCCCTCTTCGCAGTCGGCCATGCTATGGGAATCAACCCTGCATTAGTCGCCGGGGCCATCATTTCAGGGGCAGTCTTTGGTGATAAAATGTCACCACTATCCGATTCCACCAACCTTGCCTCAGCAATTGCCGGTAGTGACCTCTTCGCTCATATCAAAAACATGATGTGGTCGACGATTCCATCGTTTATTGTTTCGTTTATCCTTTTCTGGATTATCGGCCAAAGCGGTAGCGGGATGGACTCCAGTAAAATTATGCACACGACCCAAACGCTTACCAATAACTTTGCTATTAGTTGGTGGGCACTGTTACCAATCGCCCTCCTCTTCGTTTGCGCTTGGCGTCATATTCCAGCGATTCCAACCCTCTTTATTAACATCATCGTGACGATTGTCATGATTTTTATTCAAAGCCCTCACACCTCACTCAAGTCATTAACTAACTTGCTCAGTGAAGGGTTCGTTGCTCACACAAATGATGCATCAGTTAACGCACTGCTTTCTCGTGGTGGGATTACCAACATGATGGGAACTGTTTCCCTAATCATCGTGACCCTTTCACTTGGGGGAATTCTGATGCAATTCCATGTTATTCAATCAGCCATGAACCCCCTGATTAAACACCTGAAGACTCCTGGTAGTTTAATTCTGACAACAATCCTTTCAGGGATCGGGGTTAACCTCTTCGTCGGTGAACAATACCTTTCAGTCATTCTTCCTGGACGGGCCTTCAAACTAGCCTTCAAGGACATGAAGCTTGATCCATTAGCCCTTAGTCGGGTCCTTGAAGATGGTGGTAGTGTTATTAACTACCTGATCCCATGGGGCGTTGCCGGAATGTTTGCCGGTTCAACCCTTGGTGTTCCCGTTCTCCACTTCCTACCATTCGCCTTCTTTAGTCTTTTCTCACCTGTATTCTCCGTTATCAGTGGATTTACGGGAATTGGTTTGAAGCGAATGAGTAAGAATTAAGCAGGAAAATTAAAGATTATTCAACAAAAAAATGCTATTCGGAAAACTCTGAATAGCATTTTTTAGTATTCAACTATAGCGTAACATTGCCAAATCATATCTTACGAAATCAGCACTTCTGTAACCAAGATTCCCCCACCGAAGATGAGGACAAAGGCAACTACCGGCCAGACGAAGCGTACCCAGTGGGAGTACTTCATATCAAGCATTTGCAGGGTTGCCATAACTAATCCGGTTGGTGCTAAGAAGAGCATTGCGTATTGACCGAACTGGTAAGCAGTAACAACGATGTACCGCGGAATGTGAACGGTGTCGGCCAATGGTGCCATGATTGGCATAGCAAGAACTGCCAAACCAGATGATGATGGCACAATGAAACCAAGAACGAAGAAGATTAACATCATCATAATGATGAAGACGGAACCTGACATGTGACGAACTAATTCTGATGATTGGTAAAGAATTGTGTCAGAAATATAACCATCATTCAAGATGTTATTGATTCCCCGAGCTAAACCAATGATCAGTGATACACCAACTAAGCTAGCTGAACCACGAGAGAAGGCTTCGGTTGTTTGGTATTCACCAAGACCGTCTTTAGGACCAAAACAGGTCAAGAACATGATAATAACAGCGATCAGTAAGAATGATGATGCCATTTCTGGGAAGGCCCATCCCTTAGCCATCACACCCCAAATCATAATAATGAATGAAGCCGCAAAGAGAATTAAGATAATCCGCTTCTTGATGGTAAAGGTTAGATCCTTCTCTTCAGCAGAATCCATTGACCACATTGCATCGAACTTTTCCTTATCGTCATAGGTGTATGAGAACGATGGATCCTTTTGAACCTTCCGGGCGTACCAGTGAAGGTAAAAGAGCAGGCAAATTACGGCAACGGTGAACCCGACAATCCGGCCCATCATCCCTTGAGTAAACTGTGTTCCGGCTGCATTCGAAGCAATAACAACCTGGAACGGGTTAATGATTGAGAAGGTTGTCCCAATTGACGAAGCAAGGAAGATCGCCCCGACAACGACAATCGAATCGTAACCCATCGCAATAAAGACTGGTGCCAAGATTGGGTAGAACGCCACCGCTTCTTCTTCAATTCCACAGAGCGTTCCCCCAAAGGCAAGTAAGACCGCAACCATAAAGACAAGGATAAATTCCTTTCCCTTTGACTTCTTCGTCAATGCTTCCAGTCCTGATTCAAAGGCTCCACTAGCCTTAACGACCCCAATCAGTCCCCCAAGGACAAAGATAAAGATCATAATATCAACGGCTTGCATGGTCCCATTTACCATACTTGTAAAGATTGAGTACAAGCTCATTGGGTGTTGCTTAAGTCGTTTATAGGTACCAGGAACCGAAACCGGCTTGCTAATTGCACCAGACTTAAACTGTTCAACATCGATCTTAACGTTTAGCTTCTTCAATGTTGCTTGAGTAGCTGGATAAACCGTCTTCTTACCACTTGGTGCGGTAACCTGAAGATGATCGTGACTGTAAGAAAGCTTGGAATAGCTCCCCGCAGGAACAAACCACGTTAAGAATACTGAAATAACTGTTAAGAAGAACAGGATGGTAAATGCACCAGGCATTTTTAATCTCCACTTCTTCTTTGGCTTAACTGAAGCGTCCATAACCTTACTCCTCACTAAAAATAATTGCTCTATCAACCGGTGATCCTCGTATATGGTTGCCGATTGATAAGTGTATAATAATAACTAATTAGGCTAATTCTAATTTATTAATTAACCGATTACACACGTTATTCTAGTAAGCGCTTACGTAAATATTCAAAAATAATCATATTTCATCAGTGCTAAATTAAGGAGTTCACATGTTAAGGAATCTCAACCTCCTCCGCTACCGTAAATATCAGCGAATCATCATTGCCGCCATTATCGTTGCTCTCTCATCACAAATTGAGGTCAGTGCATTTGTCCCGGGAAATATCATTGCTCTTTCAGCATTCATCCTTCCCCTCTTTCTTTACTTTAACCAAGACCTCAACCCACTCCAAATTGGTTTAGCAATTGCGATTGCTTCACCGGTTTTCCGCGGTTTTACATTATTGGTAACCCAAGGAGCAACTGCGGAAAACATTTTAACCTATACCATTGCTGATATTATTTTCTTTGTTTGTTATTCGTTAATTTACTACTTACTTTATTGGTTGCGAACTTTTCAGAATAACGTTGCCTTTTACTTTACGATTATTATTTGTGATTATTTATCAAACCTTGCCGAAATTGCCTTTTTAAATCACTTTCACCTGTTCTCACAACAACTCTTGCAGGTTCTCTTTCTTCTCGCTCTGGCCCGAGCGACAATTGCTTTTATTCTCTCCTTCATCCTTCACTATTTCCAACTATTAACAGTCAAAAGTGAAAGTCATGAACGACAATATTACCACTTTATCTGGGTCGCTTCGGCGGTTAAAAGTGAAGTTTACTTTATGCGAAAAACGATTGGTGAGATTGAACAAGTAACAAAAAATGCTTACCAACTCAATGAACGATTAGCGGCTGAGCACCGACCAGAAGAACAAAAGATGGCCTACCAAATCGCCCAGAATGTTCATGAAATTAAGCATTCATACCAAAACGTTATTAAGGGACTCGGCGATTATTTTGATGACCGCAACAACGAGCCAATGCCAATGAAGGATATTTTAAAGATCGTCACTAGCTATTCACAAATGATCATCCGCGAGAAAGGGGCTCACATTAACCTAGTAATCCAGAACCACGTGGATATTAAGGTTCCGCAGCATTATTACTTGGTGACCATTCTTTCTAATCTAATCATTAATGGGATCGATGCAATTGGCAATCGACGGAATGGTGAGCTTTTAATCAAGGTTCGGGAAGACCAAAAACGGGTTTATCTTTCCGTAACGGATAATGGCAACGGGATCCCCAAGAACCTCTTACCATTGATCTTTAAGTCTGGCTTTTCCACTAAGTTTGATGCGTCTGGCGATATTTACCGTGGGATTGGTCTTTCAAACGTCCAAACAATCGTTCATGAACAATTTGGTGGTCAGATTTCGGTTGATTCAACAGTCGGTGTCGGTACAACCTTTTTCGTTAATCTCAATCGACAAAAGTTAACTATGGAAGGAGAATAATACGATGAAATATTATATTATTGACGATGACCAGTCGATTCTCTATGTTTTACAAAACATCATTGAACAGAATTTTAATGATGAAGTGGTTGGGATGAACGATCATTCTCCGGCTGCGCTAAAGGAACTATTAGTCCGCGATGTCGACATCGTTTTAGTTGACCTTTTGATGCCCGAGCTTTCTGGAATCGAGCTTGTTAAGCAGGTTAAAAAGATTAAGCCAAATACTCGTTTTGTAATGATTTCCAAAGTTCAGGATAGTGAGATGCGTGCCAAGGCTTACCAAGCAGGAATCGAATTTTTCATCAATAAGCCAATCAACTTAATCGAGGTTAAAGCCGTTTTGGAGAAAGTTGAGCAAAACATGCAGATGGCTTCCCAACTATCTTCAATTTCACAAATGATTAACAATTTTAACCACCAAGCCACCTCTCCGCAACAAACATCACCAGCAGATCAGGCAAGTGCAACACTGAAGTATTTGGGGATGGCTTCAGAAAAGGGAGCAACTGATATCCTGCAGATTATTCCTCTAATGAGAAGTCACGGGACTAATTACCGGAACTTGAACCTCAACGAGCTATTAGGGCTCACCGAACACCAGAAGAAAGTGGTAGAGCAACGGATCAGACGGGCAATTAAAGTTGGCCTAGCAAACACCGCTAATCGTCTCATTGATAATCCGTATGACGAACAACTCTCTGATCTTGCTAATTCTCTTTTTGGTTACGAGAACGTTCACGGTGAAATGCTTTATCAGCAAAATAAGCAAAAGTCAGGCGGTCGGGTTAACCTTCAGCGTTTTCTTGACGGGTTGGCGGATGCTGATTCGGTTAATTAGAGTAAAAAACGATCAAAAGATAGTTAATCTCTTGATCGTTTTTTTACTGTATTGATATTGGTAGTTCTAGGCAACATGGCTGAGATCTACTCGTCACGACTCACATTCTTTCAAATATTTAGAAAGTCGCTTTAATCCTTCTCGTAAGGTCTTTTCTGGTGCACAGTAGCCAAGACGGACGTGTTTAGGAGTATCGAAAGCATCACCGGGAACGAGGAGGACGCCTTCTTTTTTCAGGAGATTTTCACAGAAGGTATGAATATCACCAGAAATATCTAACTTCGGGAATGAAGTTGAGACTGCTTGAGGCATTACCACAGAAACACGATCTTCATGTTCAACCCAATCTTGATAGATCTTCAAATTGCCAAGTACCAATTTGCGGTTCCGCGCTAATACCTGATCACGGTGACGAAGGACGTACGTTGCAAGCATATCATTAAAGACACCACCACAAATCATCGTGTAATCACGAAATTTCCGGAAGAGATCCGCTAATTCACTATTAGTTGCGGTCCAGCCAATTCGAATACCCGGTACTGAATATGTCTTTGATAATGAATTTGTCGCAATTCCTTTATCATAAAGATCAATAATCGAAGTGAACTTTGAAGGATCATCTAAAGGTAAATAAACCTCATCTACTAAGATGTATGCACCAACTGACTTAGCAATTTCAACAACTTGCTTCAAAAATTCTTCATCCAGGATCGTCCCGGTTGGGTTATTAGCGTTATTCAAACAGATCATCTTGGTATCAGGACGGATTAGCTTCTTCAATTCCTCAATGTCGGGATACCAGTTATCTTCTTCATGAATATGCCAAAAATCAACTTCTGCCCCTAGCGACTTCGGAATATCGTATAGCTGTTGATATGATGGGTATTCTGCAATCACATGATCACCGGGTTGAATCAAACTGTAAAGCGCTAAAATATTTGCTCCGGTTGCCCCGTTGGTTTGTAAAATATTCTCCGGTGCAACGTGCTTGTACAACTTTGCAACTTCCTGCTTAAATTCCGGCGATCCTTCAATCCAGCCATAATTCATCTTTTGTTTGTCTAACATTTCATAGAATTCTTGACCATTATTGCCGTCAAGATTCAAAACTTCATGCATCGTCAGTGAAGCGATCGTACTTTGTGAGATATCATAAGTGGCACTCTTTTCCCACTTGTTTAACCACGCTTCAACGCCGAATGGAGCAATTTCAACCATAAGTAATAACCTCCTAATTATTAATCGAAATGGTACCGTTACCGATTAGAACTAGTGAAACTACCGCAAAAATAACAATTATAGCCATTACAACCTTTTCTCTTGTGGTAACAACATGCTTGAATTCTTTACATGCTTGCAGGTAAAAAATGAACCCCGGAATGAAACCAACCGAAACTACCATGACCTGCTTCCAACCTGAAAGGATCATTGCCATTAATTCAAAGAGGGTTGCGACTAACCCGATAATGAACTGACCCCATTCCTTGTTTTGACCGCTATATTCCATTTGATAAACCCCAACCAAGAAGTAACAAATCAGAATTGCGGCTGTACATAAGGTATATGCAAAATTATACGCATAATCTGTGAATAATAATGAGAAAAGGAAAATTGACTGAAGGATCCCAGTAATTACTAATGCCCGGGTTGGTGCTTTCTTACTATTCAGTTTTCCCCATGATGTCGGTAATGTCTGGTCCTCAGCCATTAACATTAACGATTCGGCTGGGAGCATTGTCCATGATAACCATGAAACTAGCACTGAAATAATTAAGCCAATACTAATCAGCGCAGCGCCCCAATTGCCAACCAGGTGTTGCATGATTGCACCAAGGGCTGGCTGCCCACCAGCAGCTAATTGTGCTCGAGACATAACACCATAAGGCAAAATCGAAACAATAATATAAATAGTTAGCAGACTAGCAAGGCCAAGGATTGACGCTTTTTCAGCATCCGTCCGCGTCCGTGCCCGACTTGAAAGAACCGATGCCCCTTCAACCCCGACAAAGAGCCACATCATGACAATAATTGATGAACGAACCTGAGTAAATAGCGACGTTTGCTTTAGGCCATGAGCATTCTGAGCAACGTTTCCCCAAAAATCTGCGGTAAACATTCGTGCTTTAAAAGCTAAAACAACACAAATAACGAAAACAACTAATGGAATAATCTTGCAGACAGTCCCAATCGAATTGATAAAGGCTGCCGATTCAATCCCCCGGTTAACTAAGAATGTCAGAATCCATGTCAAAATAATTGCAACAATAATTGAAATTAAGTTCTGCCCGTTCTTAAATACTTGTGGGAAAAAGGTTCCTAAAGCACTCATTGTAATGGTAGCGAACGCAATGTTTCCTAACCAGGCAGACAGCCAATACGCCCACCCAGAAATGAATTCGCCAAGCGGCCCAAAAGCAGCTCCAGCGTAACTAAAAATACCCGAATCAAGTTCTGGTCGCTTTTGGGAGAGATTATTTAATGATAGGACTAAGGTTAAGACACCAATTCCAACAATAATCCACGCGAGAATCGCTGGGCCAGGTGCCGCAGCCGTTGCCAAATCACTTGTAATTCCAAAAACTCCAGAACCGATTGTAGAACCAACGATTAATAGCGTCAGTTCGGTTGTATTAATTCCTTTTTTATTTTCCATAGGCATTAACTCCGATCTTTATCCATAAACAAGTGCTAAATTTTATTATTCACAAAAATGAATATTTATTAATTAAGCAAATTATAGCAGGAGTAAGTTGTGGTTTCAAACGGTAATTTTAATCTTACCAAGTTAAAACAAAGCTCCGGTATTCAAGAATCGTTGAATGCTGGAGTTGTTTGAAGATGGTCTACTGCAAATTAACTAAGCCTTCCGCGGGCTAAGGTCCTACTGTTATATAGTAAAGATCTGCTCGCCAGGGACTTGCTAAAGCTAACAAACTCCTAGGTAACAGAGCATAAACGTTGGAGTGAACCAGAAATTGATCTATCAATTTCGTCTGTGAACCCACGCAAGGATGAGTAGGTTTTTTGTTATCAACTTGTTGATGACAAAAGCCACTCAGCTACTGCGCTTCGCCCGAGTTTCCTTCTAATGCAACATAGCGTAAACGTGCTCAGCCTAACCTTCCTCGAGCTAACGACCTCCACCTCCGACGGCAAAACGCCGTTCGGTGGAGAAATCGTTAGCCACCGGAAGGTTTTAACGGCTTCGCACTCTACTTATCATATTCCTCTATCCTCAAATCATGGTCGGTGAGGGTGGCGGTGGTGAGACTGCCGTTTTTAGGACGGACGGTGACGTCGTATTTACCGCCACCAAAACGTTCGACAAGGCTTAACAGGGTGTTACCGTGACTTACCCATAGGACATTAGCACCATCAGGTAAATCGGCATCACGGATTAATTGAATTCCCTTATCCATCCGTTGCCAATATTCTTGATTATTTTCTGCATCATGGAACGGATCGGCATCTTTTAACCAGTCTTTGGCCTGACCGATTGAGGTTGCCAAAACGATTTCCTTAAAGTTTTTGTAACCATGAGGTGCCCCGGCATTATACCAGGCAAGATCCATGTTTGTTCCTTCGTAGGAGCCGTAAAATTCTTCCCGGAAGTATGGTGCAACTACTGGTTTATCAACGGAATCGGACTGGTTCATATCAAGAATCGTCTGGATCGTTTCCATTGCCCGCGTCGTGTCACTACAAAATGCCGCGTCAAAATGGATATCTTTTAACCGTTCTCCGGCATCCTTAGCATTTTGCTTACCTTTTTCGGTTAATGGCGAGTTGCTCCAACCTTGAAGCTTATTGTAAATGTTGTAGTATGTTTGACCATGCCGTACTAGGTAAATATTTAATTTTGTCATATTTTACCCTCCATTCTTCAGTTTTCCTTCTTAATTATAGCGCTCTCATTATTGATTTAGAAGAATGACTAATTCTTTGATCTTGCTTACGTTGATTTTCACATCTTCTTCATAATTTCACGCTATCCTTTAAAGCAAGTTGAAGGAAGGGATTATTAATGAAATTAAAGGAAACTGACTCTCAACCAAATATTGTCGCGGCTAAAATCATCGCCATCAGTGGCAAGAAAGTCACTATGGTTACAGAAGAAGGCCACCTATTGACGGTTCCGTTAACTAAGGAATACCGTCGTGACCGAACTAGGCTTGCTTCATTAAAGGATATTCTCCGGGCCGGGATTTGGATTCCGGTTAACAAGAAGCTTCATAAAATCTTTAACTATGACTGGTTAGCTGGTCCAACCCCAGTTCCAGTTAAAGCAAATCATTAAATTTTGGCAACAATCTAGCCTTATATGACTGTTTCTCAACTAATCTATGATAGAATGGCTGTTGATTTGCTAGTTTTGCTAGCATTGATTAACTATTAAATCTCGATTGCGAGGAACATTCCTAATGAAAAAACTAAGCAAATTTGTGGACACTAGGATTGGGTTCTTCACCCTCTTAGTAGTCCTTTTTTGGTTAAAGACATTATTTGCTTACTTTACTGATTTCAAATTAGGGGCAGAAGGGATCTTTCAGTACCTGATTCTGCTTATTAATCCACTACCAGTAACCGCATTGATTTACAGCATTGCTTTTTATTTCAAACGTGCCCGATTCTTCTACCCGGTTCTAATGGGACTAGACATCGCAAATACACTTTTACTGTATCTCAATGTGATCTACTACCGTGAATTTACTGACTTTATGACGATCGCCACAATGACTGGTTATTCAAAAGTCAACCAGGGACTAAGCGGTAGTTCTTTAGCCCTAACTAATGTTCACGATCTCTTCTACTGGCTTGATATTGTCATCATCATTATTTTAATGCTGATGCGGAAAATTCACTTCGATCCCCGAGCCATTAGCAGTAAATTAGCATTTGCCTTCACTTCAATGTCACTGACTCTCTTTGGTATTAACCTTTCATTCGCCGAAATGAGTCGCCCACAATTACTTACGCGAACTTTCGATCGGACATACATTGTTAAGTACTTAGGAATTGATGCTTTTACTGGATATGATGTTGTGAAGTCACAGCATATTAGTAAGATGCGCCAAAGTGCTACTAAATCTGAGCTGCTTAAAGTCAAAAAATTTACTGATAAGCACTACGCATCCCCAAATCCAAAGATGTTTGGAATCGCTAAGGGACGCAACGTTATTGTTATCCACTTGGAAAGTTTCCAACAATTCCTAATTGATAAAAAAGTTAACGGTCAGGAGGTTACTCCTTTCCTTAATTCCTTGTATCACGGTAAGGATACCTACGCGTTCGATAACTTCTTCCACCAAGTCGGTCAAGGAAAGACCAGTGATGCCGAAAACATGCTTGAAACGAGTACATTTGGTCTTCCACAGGGTTCGCTCTTTGCTACTCTAGGAAGTGATAATACTTTCCAAGGTGCACCGGCAATCCTTAACCAACGAGCTGGCTACACTAGTGCCGTCTTCCACGGTAACGTTGCTAGTTTCTGGAACCGGAATAACGTCTATAAGAACCTTGGTTACCAATACTTCTTCGATGCTAGTTACTACGATACCTCTGGTGATAAGGCCACTGGTTACGGATTGAAGGATAAGCTCCTCTTCAAGAACTCAGTTAACTACCTGCAGAATCTCCAACAACCGTTCTACACTAAGTTCATCACCGTTACTAACCACTTCCCGTACAGTTTGGATGATGAAGATAAGGATCCAAACTTCCAGACAACTAATACTGGAAACACAACGGTCGATAATTACTTTGTCACGGCACACTATCTGGACCAATCACTAGCTGAGTTTTTTGCCTACTTGCAAAAGACCGGGCTTGATAAGGACTCTGTAGTAATGATCTATGGTGACCATTACGGAATTTCCAACTCAGAAAACAAGGCACTGGCAACCGCCCTCGACAGGAATCCTGATGACTGGACGGACTTTGATAATAGTCAGTTACAACGGGTTCCATTAATGTTTGTCATTCCTGGTTCCGGTAGTCATGGTGGAATTTACCACCAATATGGCGGTGAAGTTGACGTCCTGCCGACTCTCCTTCACCTTCTTGGAATTAGTACAAAGCGGTATATTCAATTTGGTACCGATCTTTTCTCAAGTCACCATAACCAAGTAGTCGCCTTCCGAAATCGTGATTTTGTTACACCGCGTTTCTCTAACATTGGCGGGACAATTTATGATAATAAGACTGGTAAAATCGCGAAATTAACGGAAAAGCAAAAGAAACGGCTGAAAAAGGATCGCGAATTTGTTAATACCGAACTATCTCTTTCCGATTCTCTAAACGAAAAGAACCTCCTTCGCTTCTACCACCCAAAGGGCTTTAAAGCCGTTAACCCGGCAAACTATAACTACTCTAACGGTCTTAAGCGGGAGAAACGAATTGAGAAGAAATTGGGAAATAAATCAACCAGTATCTTCTCTAAGAATGGTAACCGTTCTACCGTTGACGATTACACAACCGATGCTCCTGAACAAAACCACTCTTCTACTGATTCTAACCGGATTAAGATCACTAACCCGGATGGAAACAATAAGTAATGACTGGTTAATATGTTACAGGATCAAAAAAGCTGGACTGCAGTTCGATTGCAGTTCAGCTTTTTAATTTAGATTTTGACTGTTACTAATAGTTTTCAGTAAGGAATTTCTCCATATCTTGGGGCTGATGTCCAGTAATATGGGCGAAGTCATTAGTGACGCTATCCATGAGTCCCATGGCGGCTGCCTGATACATTGATGCTAATTCACTGCCGTCACCTTCATCCTGATAGATTTCGGCAAAGCGGGCAACGCTAACTGGAGCGTAGCCGATTTGTTTACCAGTCACCTTGGTCATGATGTGGCTAAGTTCTGCCATCGAGTAATTTTGCGACATCGTCAACAGGTAATTTTGCTCCTTGTCTCGCAGGTATGGTTTAACAGCCACGTTAGCGATTGCTTCAGCACTATCTTGACGCGAAATAAAGCTCATTGCCTGATCGCCTACCGGGTAAATGACGTTGTGCCGTTCAATTAATTCTGGAAGGTAAGGAACGAGTGGATCAGCATACAGTGAGTTCTTAACCACCGCATAATTCAAGCCAGAACTAGCTAGCCGTGCAGGAAGATAGGCATAATAGCCAGCCATTTGAAAGGGATTATTTGGTTGATCCGCAATAAAACTGACATCAACAATATTTTGTACACCAGCTCGCTGAATCGCAGTTAAGGAATTTTCAAATTCATCGATTCGATCCTTAACTTGGTAGGTAATGCTAGGAATATAGATTACAACGTCAGTTCCTTGAAATGCTTTAACCATTGAATCAACATCGTTATAGTCAACTGCGGCAGTCTCATATCCAGCATCAGCAAACTTCTTTGCTTTAGCAGGATTATGAATACCTACCCGGATATTCTGGGGAGCAGTTAATTTACTTAGTTGTTGAACAACGTGTTGACCGAGGTGACCGGTCGCACCAGTGATGATGTATTTCATTATGATTGCTTCTTTCTTTGTAATGCTTCTTTCCGCGCTTGTTTTACGCGGATGGTATCAATAATATCTTGCAGTGAGGTTGCCGCTAATTTAGCCTTAGCAGCGGTTTCAGCCTGGTGGTAGTATTCATTTAAGGTTTCCTGAATATTGCCGCCAACGATACATTGCGGGTTTGTCCGCTCGTCAATTGCAAACAACGGGGCATCCCCTTCAATCGCCAGAAAAACATCATATAATGAAATGTCCTTCGTTGCCTTGGCTAATTCTGGGTCAGCCGTTCCGTGAGTAGTATTAATTAATCCGGCCTTATTAAGGGTACTCATCAACCGGCGGACAACCACCGGCGAAGTCTCAATACTACTGGCGATGTTATTGCTTGTTAGGGGAATAATTCCCTGGTAAATATCAATGAAAGCGAGGATATGGATACTATCACTAAAACGTGTTGAAATTTTCATATTATCATTCCTTTGATAGCTATTGTAACAGTTAAAGTTACAAATAGTCAACTTTAACATTTGACACATTAATTATTAAGTAGTAATTTAAAACCATTAATTGAAACTAATGAAGTTACAAAAGGAGTTAGAAATGAGAAATAAAAAATCAATTATTCTCCCCTTCCTAGGGGCAATTACCTTATTATTAGGAATCCTAATGCCAACAATGGCGAGTGCAGCTAGTAATAAACCGATTATCGTTGGCTCGAAAAACGTTTCGGAAAGTAAAACCGTTAGTGAGATTTATACCCTAGCCTTGGAGCATGCTGGCTATAAGGTGACCCGTAAACCTAATATTGCCAATAATGTTATTTTCAAGGCCACCCAAAAGGGCCAAGTTGATGTGTATCCTGAATATACTGGGACAATTGTTGAAGCTTACCTAAAAAAGAAAGGTACTGGTAAGAGCGCTTCTCAAATGGCAAAAATGGCCCGTCAAGGAATTAAAAAAGATGGTTTAACGACCTTTAAGTATGCACCAGGAGATAACCGGCAGGGGGTTGCAATGCCGACCAAAGTTGCTAAAAAGTACCATATTACTAACCTTAGCCAGTTACAAAAGCAGGCCCCAAAGATTAACTTTGCCTCCCAGGGCGAATTTGAAAAACGGGCTGATGCCTTACCGGAAATGAATAAGGTCTATGGTAAATTTAGCTTTAAGTCGATCAAGGACTATGATGTTAACTTACTATATAAGATTATGGAAGAGGGCAAGGCCCAAGCGGCTCCTGTTTCAACTACTGATGGTCAATTAGCAACCAGTAAATTTACCCTGATTAAGGATAACAAGAATATTTGGCCACCATATAACTTAGTACCGGTAGTCAACCAAAAAGTTGCTAAGAGTCACCCAAAGATGGAGAAGGCCTTGAATAAGGTTGATGCCAAGCTGACAACTAGTCAGTTAACTGCCTTAAACAAAAAGGTAAATGTCGATGGTCAAAATTACAAGACGGTCGCTAAGAATTGGTATAATGATAATATGAAATAAGTTTTAACAGGGTGATGGGATACGTTCATCACCTTTTTTCGTAAGGAGTGATAACTTGTTAGCTCAGATAATTCAGTATTTTCAATTAAATAGTGGCCAATATTGGCATTACGTTGGTCAACACCTCGGCTTGACCATCGCAGCACTAGCAATTTCAATGGTGATTGCCTTACCATTAGGCTACCTTGGTTCGCAAATCAAGTTTGTGGCGAGCTTTTGTGTCGCCTTTGCCCAGGTTTTACGGATTATCCCCAGCTTGGCGTTATTATTCCTGCTAATTCCGTTTATTGGAACCGGCTTTGTGCCGGCGTTAATTGCCTTAGTTGTCTTGGCCTTACCGCCATTATTAATCAATACGATTTTAGGCTTTAATGAGGTCAGTCCTCTTTATCAAGAAGTTGGGACAGCGTTAGGGATGGATCAACAGCAGCTACGGCGGCAGATCGAAATTCCGCTGGCCCTCCCGTATATTTTGAACGGGATTAAGCTGGCCCTTGTTGAAATTATCGCTAGTGCAACGCTGGCAACCTATATTGGTGCTGGCGGGTTAGGAACTTTGATTTTTACGGGACTGGGTTTGTACGATATGACCTATGTTGTTATCGGTGCCCTTAGCGTTGCCTTTTTATCCTTACTAGCAATGCTTGGCTTTGATTTTTTAATTAGAAAGGTACGGACATATGACAGAAGCAACTATTCAATTTAAGCACGTTCAAAAACGTTTTGGCGACAATCTGGTACTTCCAGATTTAAGCTTCCAAATTAAGCGGGGCGAATTCGTGACGATCCTCGGAACATCTGGTTCAGGGAAAACGACGACCCTTAAGATGATTAACGGTTTATGGCAGCCAAGTGCTGGTGAAATCCTGATTGATGGAAAGAACATTAACCAGCTGGATTTAGTTAAGTTACGGCGTCATATGGGCTACGTGGTTCAGCAAATCGGCTTATTTCCCCATATGACAATTGCTCAAAACATTGCGGTTGTTCCGAAGTTATTACAATGGGATCAAGCCAGAATCAATGCGCGGGTCGAAGAGTTACTGAAGCTAGTGCAGTTAGACCCGAATGAATATGCTAACCGCTATCCGACGCAATTGTCAGGTGGGCAGCAGCAACGGGTCGGCGTTGCCCGCGCCTTAGCAACTAACCCGTCCTACGTCCTATTCGATGAACCTTTTGGCGCCCTCGATGCCTTGACCCGGGAAGAATTACAAGGTGAAATCAAACAAATTCATGAATCACTAACCGATAAAACTTTCATGTTTGTTACTCATGACATTAATGAAGCCTTGTTCCTCGGCCAACGGGTAATGGTAATGCACCAGGGACGGATTGAACAGTTTGCTAGCCCAGCAGAAATTGTTCGCCATCCGGCAACGCCCTTTGTTAAGAAGCTCCTTGGCACGGTCCGACAAAACCAAGAGCTATGGAGGGAACAAGATGAGTGATTATTGGAATGCTAATTGGCCAACCATGCTTGAAGATATGCAGCAACACTTAACAATTGTTTTGTCAGCTCTTGGTGCGGCGTTAATAATTGCGGTAATTGTAATCTTACTGTGCTTGCATCACGAACGCTGGTTAAGCGGTCTGACTTATTTCTTTTCCCTCTTATATTCAATTCCCAGTTTTGCTTTTTTTGCCTTGCTATTACCACTATCGGGCTTAGGGATGAGAACTGCAATCATTGTCTTGACCCTTTATGCAGAATATGTCTTACTCCGTTCTTTTATCACCGGGATTCAAGGCGTTGATCCCCAACTAGTTGAGGTTGCTTCGGGAATGGGGATGACTAGTCGGCAAACTTTCTGGAAAGTTCAATTTCCGTTAGCCCTACCAGCAATTTTTAGTGGACTCCAAGTTGCCCTTGCTTCAACCATGGCAATGGCAACGATTGTGGCAACAATTAACGCTGGTGGTTTAGGCCAGTTACTTTTTGAAGGACTACAGGGTCAGCAAGTTGTGCCAATTTTATGGGGAACAATCTTAACAATGGTCTTAACACTTGGCTGTGCTGGTATTCTGTGGCTGATTGAGCGGGCTTGCACCCATCGCTGGCGTCGGGTGTTGAAAGCATAACTAGTTACATTTAGTTGGTTAATTAAAAGCCAGTCAACGGATCGGAAATAGATTCGTTGGCTGGCTTTGGTGATCTTTATTTAGATGAATATTTTTAGATTTCAACCGTTACTAAGGCTGGATCCGTTTTACCGCTTAGTAGTGAAGGATTATCTTCAAATTCTGATCGAACATCAACAATCTTACCACCAAATGGCGATTTAAATGTTTCAACGGCTTTACCACCTTCAATATCAATCAGCTGATCCCCCTTCTGAACTTGTTCACCAATTTGTGGAGTATCAAAGAAGGTAATACTTCCTAATTCTTTAATAATTTTAGAATCAAGCCCAATTTTTACCGTACTTTGTTCTTTCTGCCACCATAATCCATTTTCTTCACGATGAATCTCTGGTGCGTTACCTAATAATTTCTTAAACCACTTAACCAATCGTTCCCACATAGCAATTCCTCCTTTAGTCAGCAGATAAGATTAATTGAGCCAACTCACTCGGATCAGCATGACCTAAATTAACATCCAAATCTGCTTTTGATAGTGCTCTTTCAATTTCTGTTGCATTCATTTTTACGCCAACTAAAGCTTGTTCAACTTTATGTGGATCACCTGCAGTAAAGAAATCACCATAAATTTTTGCTTCAGTAATTTGGTCGTCTCTTACATTAAAATTAAATGCAATCGTACCAACCGGATAGTGTTTAGAAACATAGTGCTTAAAGCCGGGGTTCTTACCATAATTCCATTCATCAGTCCGGTATTTAGAATCTAATCGTTGATCAATGATAGTCCAGTCGTGCTCAGTTAAATGGTAGGTCTCAACATCATCCATTGAATCAACACCAAACATGTGACAGAGAAGATAGTTCTTAAAATCCTCGGTTGTCCAATCTTGGTATTTTTCTGGAAGGTACGGCTTAATATTAGTAACTCGAGCATCAACGGACTTAACTCCCTTAGAAGATAGCTTATCCTTTTCGGGAGTCAATACTTCATTAGCTGCTTCCATGTTCAAATCAAACATTATGGTTCCACCGGCAGCGTATGCATCATCAGCCTTGACAATTGCCATCCCCGAAAACTTCTTACCGTTAATTGCCATATCATTTCGTCCACGAACTTCAGCTGATTTAATTCCTAAGTCGTGCAAAGCATCTACAATTGGATCGCCAATCCGGTGAAAGTCTCCGAAATGTCCATCATCACCAATAATGATGTTTTCAAAAACCAAGTTACCATAATCATGGTAAACGGCACCGCCACCACTCGAACGACGAACTAATTGAATCTTATGTTTCTTCAGGTATGGCAAATCAATTTCAGCATAGGCATTCTGATTAACACCGATAATAACTGAGGGTTGATTTATATAACAGATCAGACCGTGGCCCTTAAGTCTAAGATCGTTAATTAAATAATTATCCAATGATTGATTAACAATTGCATCATGTACTGGCTTACCATTACAACTTGTATCAATAAAAAACATATATGCCACCCCTTAAGCTCAAAATAGATTACGCTTACATTTTACTGCATATTTATGAATTAAGATAGTAGATAAAAAATATAGAGTCGTTTATCAAGGCAATACAGTCTTGTTAAACGACTCTATATTTTTACTTATATGTTTCTACTGCAACTAGGTCGAAAGGTGCTCAGCCTAACCTTCCTCAAGCTAACGACCTCCACCTCCGACGGCAAGACGCCGTTCGGTGGAGAAATCGTTAGCCACCGGAAGGTTTTAACGGCTTCACACTCTATTTAATTCCACAACCTCT
Organism: Limosilactobacillus sp.; assembly: GCF_022651205.1. GTDB lineage: Bacteria > Bacillota > Bacilli > Lactobacillales > Lactobacillaceae > Limosilactobacillus. Next base: position 62,787 of record NZ_JALCQI010000001.1, on the reverse strand, counting down.
GCCAAAGATTACCGCGGTTGATGGTTTCGGTGCTTTGGAGAGGGACGGAAAGGGGCTTATTGTCGACAGTTCTGATATCGGAGCCGGTAACGGCAATGGTGCCAAGACGTTCGCCCTTCTTAACGGGGGCGTTTAACCGAGCTTTTCGGTTAGTTAAATGCTTATAGTATCGAGGCTGAATTGTGAACTGAGCGGTCTTTTGCATTTGCCAAACTGTAAATGAGTGTGGACCCACTGTTAGCATCCGTTTAGTACCGTTGGAAACTCGCTTTTGTGACTGCTTTTTGTTAAGCGTGAGGACTTGCTGGTGAGCATTTTGAATAAAGTATTGGTACAGCTGTTGAGTTTGGGTAAACCGTGCATCTTTATCCTTACCGTTAGCGTGAAGAACAACAGTAATTAAACGGTGCCCCTGATAAATTCCCGTACTTGCGAAACAAGCACCGGCTGCGTCAGAAGTTCCTGTCTTTAGACCGTCAATTTGAACATTATCCACTGTGTACTTACCACCGGGAAGCATCTTGTTGAGGTTCTCAACATCTTTCGTTTTTCCCTTAGCAATCATAAATTGAGCCTTTGGTTGGCTGGTAACCTTTAGGACGCTTGGATAATGTTTAACCAGGTAACGCGACATTAAGGCAACGTCTCGTGCGGTCATGGCATTTTCGGCATTATTCTTGATTCCTTTTTGCTTTAGCCCTTTTAGATCACCATTTTTTAGGCCAACGGGATTAACAATTGTGGCATCCGTGATCCCCATTTGCTTAGCTTTCTTTTGCATTTTCTGATTAAACTGCTTAATTGTGCTACCATCAGCTGTTGCCAAAGCTAATGCAGCCCCATCAGCGGACTTAATCAGGGTCGCATTAAAAAGTTCTCGAACCGTATATGATTGTCCTGCCTGTAATCCAATTGCTGAATAATTAGAATCATTGGAAACATCAGCGATCGGCTTCGTGATTTTAACCTTGGTGTTCCAAGATAATTGGTGGTGATTAATCTCATCTTCAATCACACTTACTGTCAATAACTTACTAACTGAAGCAATGGGGAGCTTTTCCTCACTGTTTTGTTGGTAAATGATTTGCCCCGTATCAGCATCAATCATAATTGCTGACCGAGCATCAATTGTTTGAGCTGCCGATACTGTTTGTGGCTTAACCATAAAACAGCAAAGTGCCAATAGTATTGTCGAAAGAAAAGCGATAATCTTTTTCATTTTTATTCTCCAATCAGCTGCTTTTAGCCAACTATTTCAACCTTTGTCCCCACTGGTAAATTTTCTTCCATCCATCTAGCATCTGCTACCGATAACCGAATACAACCATGTGAACCTGTTGACTTTCCTAACTTAGCAGCTTCCTTTTTATTATAGGATCCATCTGAATTTGTTGGCACACTGTGGAACAAGTATTCACCATGATTCAGCCATGAAGTGTAGTAATTTGCTCCTTCTTTCAAACGGGCATTATAAAAACTGTCGCCACGCTCCTGTTGAACATAAAAAGTACCAGTTGGTGTCATACTCTTCATTTTACCTGTTTTCGGATCCTTCTTATAAATACCACCGGTAGAATACATCGTATAAACGACATGTTTGCCGTCGTACAAGTAGGTCCTGTTTGCCTTTAGATCAACTTTGATCCAGAAATGTTTGAGCTTGCTTACATCAGGATACGCCTTGGTCTCTGAAGACTTCTGCCAATCAATTGGCGTCCGCATCTTACTATTTGAAGAAGTCTTTTGTTGTTGGGCAACTTTTTTCGTGACCGTTGCGGAAGATGTACTCTGATCAGCTTTAGTATTAAGGCTCGAGTGAAGCTCGATCATTGCAATAATTAGGCAGAATAGTGCGTAAATAACGTATCTACTTTTTTTCATTGATTTTAACTTACCCCTTCTAATTCGACTATCAATAAAATCATTTCTATTATATTATAGACTGTTAGATAATCAATTATATTTCAACGGAGAGTGAGTGGTAATTAGATGCGTCAAGAATTAAAAATATCTTATTTGACTGCAGTTTTCTTTTTCATTATTGCGGTAATCTGTGCTAACTTAATTTGATTGGAGGACAATCTATGCAAAACACTAACAATCTTTTCAACAAGTTATGGACATACACCGTTACCCACAAGTGGTCTAAAGATATTTTCAGGGGAAACATACTTTTTATTTTTCTTGTCTTGCTCTACGATCTTTTGCATTTTCAATTAGCAATTATTACGTGGGGAGTCTTTTTCAAGTTCTGGTTTCTCCTTAACATCTGTTACCTGTTTAAGCTCCTTCTCGAAAGGTTCTCGTAAATAACTAAAAAGCAACTATAAACTAATAAGTTAGAAATTAGTTTGTGGTTGCTTCTTTTGGTTTATTGGGAATGTTAGATACTAATGGTTTCTACTGCATCATAGCCAAGATCTGCTCGCCGCGACCGCCACCTCCGTCTAACTATCCCGTCCTTGATTGTCAAGCAATCATCGTCCGGGATTCCTTAGTACTCGGTGGCTAATTCGTCGCGGCTCGCACTCTCATCGATGAACTATGCATCGCCATTCGTTTGGTTGGGTAGAGTTGTTTGGCAAGGGCGGTGATGGCGGTGGGGGCTTCGCCGAATGCGGTGGCAATTAGTGCGGTTTTGCCGGGATAGGTAACACCATCCCCAATTGCATAAACACCTTCAATATTCGTTTGCATTGTCGAGTCGACTTTAATCAGGTTTCTCTCTGCCGCCAAATCTAATGACCATTGTTCAAGAGCCGCGTTATTTGATGTAAAGCCATAGTTAACAACAAGACGATCAACATTTAACTGCGTCATCTCATCACTTCGCATTTTCTTTAGGCTAAGCGTAACGGACTGATCATCTTCTACTTGAAGCTTCTTCGGTAGGAACGGCGTAACAAGATCCACGCTTGATTCTTTCAAGAGGGATACCGAATGTTCCATCCCCCGGAACTGATCACGACGGTGGATTAGTGACACTTTTTCGGCTACTGGCTCCAGCATCAATGCGATATCAATTGCTGAATTACCGCCACCTAAAACCGCAACACGTTTTCCGGCAAAGTCATTGCGGTGAGTAACAAAGTAATGAAGTTGTTGTCCTTCAATATCATCAGCACCCTCAAGTGCCAATTTTCGTGGCTTAAATGCACCGTTTCCTAACGCAATCACAATTGCCCGAGAATGAGATACACGTCCAGCGCTCCTAATCGTAAACGTCCCGTCGGCTTCTTTAACAACATCTTCAACCGTCTCGCCTGTAAATTGATCGATCGGTGCCACAGCAAGCTGTTTCTGCAAATGTTCAATTAAATCGTGGCCGGTAACCCCGGGAAGCCCCGCGACATCCCAAATTTGCTTTTCTGGATAGAGGGCATTAACCTGACCACCAAGCTGGGGTAAACTCTCAATTAGTTGAGCATTCAATTCATGTAAACCACAATAAAAGGCAGCAAACATCCCTGCTGGACCTCCACCAATAATTGTAATGTCATACATTTTTGCCATTTGCGCTAGCTCCTCTCTTTGCTTTTTCACTATTGTAATTGATTTTGATTAAAAATAAAATTGCAGTGTACTTATCGTTTAATTATTATTAACATAAAGCTACTCAAATGGAGGAATTAACATGGCCACTAAAAAGATGATCCTAGACCTCGATACTGGCGTTGACGATGCATTAGCCCTCGCCTATGCGATTGCAGCTCCCAATGTTGACCTCATTGGTGTTGTCGCTTCCTATGGCAATAACCTGCTTAACAAAACCGCCAAAAATTCTCTGCAACTGCTCGAATTATTAGGCCAAGAAGTCCCCGTCTTTAAGGGGATGGAACATTCAAGTACGACTAATCATTTTACCGTAATGCAAGTTAGCAAAGAAATTCACGGGAACAACGGAATTGGTGATATTAGTCTCCCTGAACCTACTCAAAAAGTGCAAACAACGGACGGAATCGACTTTATTATTGAGGCGGCCCACCAATACAACAAGGATCTGATCATCGTTCCTACTGGTCCGCTAACTAACCTTGCTGCTGCGTTGCATAAGGATCCGCAAATTAGTCATTTAATTGGTAACGTTACCCTAATGGGCGGTGCACTGACGGTTGAAGGGAACGTTAGCGACGTTGCCGAAGCAAACATTAATCAAGATGCTGAAGCTGCTAACGAAGTCTTTACCAGTGAACTACCAATTACAATGGTTGGCCTTGATGTAACACTGCGAACCCTCCTTACAAAGAAAGAAACACAGGTGTGGCGGGATCTCGGGACTAAATCTGGAACTGCATATGCCGATCTCACTGACTTCTACATTAATGCATACGCCAATCTGGGAATTGATCAACACGGGTGTGCACTTCACGATCCCCTTGCGGTTGGGGTAGCCATTGATCCTTCGTTTGTCACCACCCTTGCTCTTCCCATGAAGGTTGTAACAGAGAAGCATAACTATGCTCGGACAATTGGCGATAAAGCACGGCTTAATGAGCCTCAACCAAACGTTAAAGTTGCCATTAACGTTGATCAGAAACGGTTCGTTCCTACTTTTATGGAACATTTAACTAAGATTTTAGCTAATCACTAATTGGACTGTTCACTAAATGACTTTTGTTGTATGATTAAGTTGAAAATATTTATTATGTCTGGGGTGCCACTTGGCTGAGATTAGACCCATCGAACCTGTCTAGGTAATACTAGCGAAGGAAGCGCGTTTTTAATCAACCATTTAAGGGACCATGACATCCTTTGTCACGGTCCTTTTTCTTTCCCCAAGAAAGGAAATTCATTATGTTTCGTCAATTTCATTTAAAGGATATTATTCTCTTAGCAATTATCGGAATCGTCTTTGGGGTGATCTACCTTGCAACTGGCCTGCTTTATAACGGTCTAACGATCATTCTGACACCGTTTGGGTACGGCCCAATGGCTAACGATATTACACTAGGAATCTGGTGCATGGCTGGTCCCCTAGCCGCTTTTATGCTCCGTTTACCTGGTGCATCATTTCTCGGCGAATTTTTAAGTGCCATTGTGGAAATGCTCCTCGGTGATCAGTGGGGTGTAACAACGCTTCTTTCTGGACTGGTTCAAGGAATCGGGACTGAACTTGGCTTCACCTTAACCTTATATAAAATGTACAATTGGATTACTTTGCTTCTATCCGCAACCACAACCACAATTCTCACCTTCTCCTGGGATTGGTTCCGTAACGGGTATAGTCACTTTCCGCTTTCAATGCTGATTGTGATGCTGATCGTTCGTTGGCTCTCCATGTTCTTCTTCACCGGCATCCTGGTCAAATTAATCATTAACTTGTTAAACCGTAGTCATGTTCTCACGAGGTAGATAATGGAACAAATAATTATTCAGGACCTCACATTTGCATACCAAAAGGGACAGCCAATCCTTAATGATGTTTCACTTGAATTACCACTTCATAAGTCAATCTTATTAAGTGGCCCAATTGGGTGTGGTAAGACGACCTTGTTAAAGTTAATTGCGAGACTGCTGCCTAAATACGGTGGTGATTGCTCTGGAAAAGTCAACCTTCCCCAAGGGCAACGAATTGGGATGCTATTTCAAGATCCCACCATGCAGTTTACGATGGATACTCCCCGGCATGAATTGGAATTCACTCTCGGAAATCTTCAAGTTCCTCACAAAGAAATCAGCAATCAAGTAACCACCGCCCTGAATTTTGTTAACTTACAAGAGGTTGCCAACCAAAAGCTTACTACCCTCTCTGGTGGTCAGCTTCAACGAGTTGCTTTGGCCGTAACGATCGCAATGAAGGCAGATATCATCTTGTTGGATGAGCCTTTTTCTAATATTGATGAAGGAAACCGACAGTTTATCCTGCAAAAGTTAACTAAATTGCAGAAGAAAAACGGGACCACAATTATCATAAGCGATCACGATCTGCATAATTACCAAGACTTCAGTCAACTTGTCGTCCAATTTCATAATCAAAAAGCCGAGCTACTTTCACCACAAGACAGCCAGCAACTTTTAAAAAGCGCTAATCGTACCCACGCTAATAGAATAACTACCAGCGTTCCAGAAGCATCAGCCCAGCCGATTGTAGAACTCAAAGATTATTCTGTTATCCGTAATCGTAACACCCTTATAGGACCCACTGATTTAGACTTTATCCTTAATAAAGTTACGTTACTAACCGGTCCTAGCGGTGCAGGAAAGTCAACATTACTCAAATCTATCGCAAAGCTCACCCACTATTCGGGAAAAATAACATACGCTGGCAGAAATATTCAGAAAACATTTCCCGGGAAATACTATTCTCAAGTTGGCCTAGTATTTCAAGAAACTAACCAACAGTTCTTAAACGTTACCGTTGGTGAGGAACTATCTCTAAGTACCGAGAATGGGCAAAATCCCTTTTTTAAAGGAAAAACGCCACAAGCAATTTTATCAATGGTGGGATTACCGGATATTAGCAACAGGGTCGTTTACTCTTTAAGCGGTGGACAACGAAAGCTCATCCAAAACCTGGTGATGTTAATGATGGGACACAAACTTCTCTTGATGGATGAACCGTTTACGGGGCTAGATCACAAATCATTACAAAAATTACTTACCGTCATCAAACAAAGCCGGCAACAATTTCCCCAAACCTTGTTAATCGTAAGTCACCAATTAGACTACTTGAATGGTTTTATTGATTACCACCTTGTCCTTAACCATCATCAACTTTCGTATCAAGGAGGACTGCATGATGAATCCCAGCATTAAATTATTACTCCTCCTTCTAATTTCACTTGAGATCAGTTTTACAAACCGTCTCTTCGTTAACTTAATTCTGATTATCTGTCTTTTCATTGTTCTCATTTTCAATAAACTAACCTGGCACCAGTTCTGCTGGCTAATGCTAATCCCGTTAATTCCGGGAATTGCCGTCCTGATTACCATTGGTGGCTATGGTGCTGGACATGACTGGCTCACCGGTTGGAGCATGGTAAGTCGGTTCTACGTTTACGTTTTTGCTGGTGGTGTAATGACCTTTACTACCTCCCCATTAACTCTTGTCCGGTCATTAGAGCAAAATTGCCATTTGCCAAGTAAATTTGCCTATGGTACTCTCGCAGCCCTAAATATCCTACCGCAAATCAAGCGAAACGTTAGCACAATCAAAGTCGCGGGAAAAATGCGGGGGCTTGATCTTCATTGGTGGTCACCAACCCTCTACTTTAAAGCAATCCTCTCAGCGATTCGTTGGTCAGACCAACTAGCACAAGCAATGGAAACGCACGGCTTTCGTGAAGAAAGACCACGAACCTATGCTACCTTGATTCCGCTGCGCTGGGTTGACTGGGCGATCCTCATTATCAGCATGGTTGTTTTGCAAATTCTCCTAATTGCACTCCCGTAATAGATCATGCATAATTAAGAAAAACGAATTGGAGATTTTTTAATATGAATAATATCAGTTTATCGAAACGGATTATTGGGGCCCTTTCATACCTCAGTATTCTCTTCCTTCCGGTAATCTTCCCACTAATTGTTTGGATCGTCGCCGGACCAGAGAATCCATGGGTTAAGCGCCAAGCTAAGTTTGCTTTCTGGAGCCAGATTTTCCCACTAATCTACATTATCTTTGCCCTCCTGTTTATTAGCGTAGCAGCTTGGCATTCGATGGTTGTTAACCTTGGGGCATTCAGCGGGGTTCTTTTAACATTTGCCTTACTAATTGCACTGCTTCTCTATGTCTACAACATCGCAATGGCAGTAAAGGTCCTTCTTGGTCGAGAATAAGCAGTCATTATAAAGGAGTTGAGTAAGTAAATGGATACTATTTTTACAATTTTCCTATTACTGACTGCTGTTGTTGCCGCCAATATCATTCACCTGATTTACCCAAAGATCCCGCTATCAATCTATCAAATTGTTGCCGGAATTTTAATGGCATCGCTGCCAACGACCGCCACTGATTTTACGATGCACCCAGAATTATTCATGATGGTTGTTATTGCGCCACTAATGTTCAATGATGGGCAAAATCAATCGTTCAAGGTCCTATCAAAAAACGTTAAAAATATTTTGTCATTAAGTGTTGGCTTCGCGCTAGTTGCGGTAATTATTATCGGGGCAGCCTTACACCTTACCTTTCCAAGGACTTTCACCCTACCGCTCGCATTTATGCTTGCTGCAATCATTACACCAACCGATGCTGTTGCGGTAAAATCACTAACCACTAACGTTACTATGCCCGAAAATGTTAATACTACTCTGGAAGTCGAATCGCTTTTTAATGACGCATCAGGAATCGTCCTGTTAGACTTGGCGCTTGCTGCTTTTACTTCCGGTGCTTTTTCTCTTACTCACGGGATTTGGTACTTCTCCTACGTCTTTTTTGGCGGGATCATCTTTGGGGCAATTCTAGGAAACCTTTTAATTAGTCTCCGAATGAAATTAATGAGCCAACACGTCGACATTGGTTCAATCGTGATTCCGATTAACGTTATGACACCAGTTGTCATTTATTGGTTAGCCGAAGAATGTCACTTCTCCGGCATCTTAGCGGTAGTTTCTGCCGGTGTTGTCCATAGTATTCTCTATGACCGGTTACGATTATCCTCTGCTAAGGTTCAAATGGCAACAAAGATGATTTGGTCAATTGTTAGTGATGCCCTAAACGGAATTGTCTTCGTTCTTCTGGGATTATTAATTCCCCAAGTAATTGGTAGAACAACACCCACTAATCTCTTAAAGCTAATCGGTTTGGCTTGCGGCCTCTTCCTCGTGATGCTTATTCTTCGGTATGCATGGGCACGTTGGCGGATAGTCAACCTTCACTCCTCAAAGGAAAAAGTAAATCGTGATAGCTGGTTGCTTGCCCTTGGTGGTGTTCATGGAACTATCACACTTTCGTTAGCCTTTTCACTACCAATTTTAGTCAGTGGTAAATCGTTTGCCTTCCGTAACTCAATTATTCTCATTTCGGCATTAGTAATTCTCATTAGCATTATCGTTGGTGCAGTTGCCTTTCCGTTAATTCTTCCGCGAAAAGCAAATGATTATAGCAAGGCCGAATTTCATGATGCCTTAGTTAAGACGGTTCAGTATGCAATTACCGAGTTAAAATCGAACACCGAAGATCGAGCCGAAAGGGCAATTATTATGGACCAGTTAAGCAGTCAAATGACCCAATACCACCGCATAAATACGGATGTTTTTGAAAAGATCGCCCGTAAAGCCCACCAGTTAGAACTAGAAATTATTGAACAACTGGCTGAAGAAGAGAAAATTTCGGAACGGCAAGCAGAATGGTATTCACGGATCGTTGCCCGTTCAATTTATAACACTAGTAACCACACTTTCATGTCCTTCGTTTCAACCGTTATTCACCGGATTAAATGGCGGATTATTCGCCACCGAAACGTTAAAATTCAGGCGTTGCATCAACGGCACCTTGAGCAAAATCAGTTGCATCCAGACCAGTTCTTATCTTTTAGGAACGTTTTTAACCTTCTCAGTCATCGTGTTAACAAGTATCTTGATACAGTTCAGACTACACAAAACGTTAACGAAATTACGATGATTCGGCGAGCTTACCTTCAACGTGCCCACTTCTTCACTCGTGACACTAGCATTGATGCCGATCGGATGAATGCCCTTTTTGTCGAAGCGTTTCAACTTGAGCATTCCTACGTTCAACAAAGTCTTGTGGATGGGACATTATCGCAATCTCTTGCGAACGCCCTCAATGAACATATTTCAATTGATGAACTCGTGATGGTTCAATCAATGGAGTAATAGAGAACGAAAATAGGAATTACTACATACAAATTTTTCTTAAACAATTAAAAACGAGGCCTAAAGGTTGATTCTTTATCATACCTTTAAGTCTCGTTTTTATAAGGATAAAATTAACCCAATCACTGCTGGAATAAATTGAAATAGCCAGATCTTCTTTGTAGCAGTCAATGCACCATATAAGCCAACCACCGCAACGAAGAGTAATAATAAACGACCAACCATAATTGCTGTCATCCCCGTAAAAATAAACTGACTGACAATTAATAATAATCCAAGCATTCCGTTATAGATTCCCTGGTTTGCCATTGATACTCTCGCTGCCTTTTGCCGAAGAAATGACTCTTCCATATCAAATGCCTTGGCTTGCTTTCCCGGTTGAGCAAACATCTCCAACAACATAATTCCTAAGTGTTCAATTCCAATGAGGACTGTGACGATTTCAAAAGCGATTCCCAATTTTTGATTCTCTCCTACTTAATTTTATTAATTTCTACTATAACATGGCTGAGATTGTTTTGTCTTAGCTTTCCTTGAGCTAGCAATCTAGGCGACATGGTCAAAAAGCGTTCGTAGGGACTTCTAATGCGGCATTGTCCAGATCGGCTCACCCTAACCTTCCTCGAGTTCTAGGCAACCAAGTCAAAACGCGTTCGCAGGGAAGCCCCTATAGACAACAAACTCCCTCCCAGATGCTTTCAACATCCAGTCGGGAGAAATTGTTGTCTTACGGGCCTTCTTCACCTGCTCACACTCTATTTTACATACCTCCCCAAAAACCGTTCAAGATGTTGGCGGTAGGCGTGAGGAGAGTGGGCGAAGGAGGAGGCGTGACCGGCGCCAGGAACGACCCATAATTGTTTAGGACCACGGGTGGCTTGGTAGTTTGAATATACCATCTTCGTTGGCACAAAATGGTCATTGCTTCCATGAATGAAAAGCATCGGTCGGTGGTTATGGTGCAAACTTTCAACGGCGCTTGCTTCACCCGTAAAGAAACCATTCTTTGTCCGGTTAATTAGGCTTAACATTTTTATTAATGGCCAGCGAATTGGAGTAGGAATATTATACAGGTTTCCTGCTTCATAATTTAGTTCGTCATTTAAACTTGTATAGCCACAGTCTTCCACGTAGGCTTTTACCTGCTTAGGCATTGAAATCCCACTAGTCATCATTGATGTGGCACCACCCATACTGACACCGAAAATTACTACCTGACTATCTTTGCCATTATGCTTGATCAATTTTTCCGTCCACTTCCGGACATCGTACCGCTCAGGCCAGCCATAGCCAATATACTTACCCTGACTTTGACCATGTGCTCGAGCGTCAGGCATTAGCACATTATACCCGAGCTGGTGAAACAACGTAGCATATTCACCCATCTGTTCCTTCGTTCCCATAAACCCATGAAGGATCACCACATTTTTAGTTGTTGATTGACTTGCCGGAATATAATCAGCCACTAGCTTGTAATTCTTAGTAGCTGATGTCATTGTCCACTTCTGTTTTTGGGCATGTTTAAACCAAATTTTTTGTGAATATAATGGGTCACTCTTTTCAATCCGCTGGTTTCCCTTTACAAATGACTTATGACCGGGAACCATTCCTACATGAAAGAAATATGAACCTGCACCAAATAGTACCACAGTGATCAATAATATTACCGTGACTATAATTCTGCGAAACCATTTTTTTTGCTTTTTCTCTTGTTTCTTCAAATTGATTAACCCCATGTTGTATATTGATAATATTCTTGATTTTATCACAGAACAGATTTTATTTCACATTTTTCCACGAATCGTTGTTTCCAATGTTAAAATAAAGGTTAGTATTAAAGGGAGTGACTTGATGTTTCCAGAAAGATTACGTGCCTTGCGCAAAGGACAGAGAATCACATTAAAAGAATTAGCAGAACACCTGAACGAAAACCTGGGGCCTAACGAAAAACCAAATACTGCTTCTCAAATTGGTAACTGGGAACGGGGAATCCGTACCCCTTCCTACATTGAAGCGCGGAAACTAGCGGAATTTTTTGACGTTAGTTTGGATTATCTCACCGGGAAAACAGACCGGGACGACTTTGATCTCGCAAAGCTATTAATTTCCGCCCGTAACCTAACCTTCAACCAGACAAACATTAGTAGTGATGATCGTTACGAAATCTTTCAGCTAATTGATGGTTACTTAAAAGGCCGTAATAATCGTCTCGATACTGACAAATTTTACGGTAAACAAGAGCAACTTAATTTGAAGCTAAAATAAGGAGCAGCCATGAATCCAAAGCAACTCAAAAAGCTTAAAAAGCGGGTTAAACGTGCTCACAAGATTATTCAGCAACCTGCATATATTAAGCAACTAACCCAATATCGTGATCTCTTCGATCCTTTTCCTGAGGTTAAATTTTTAATCAATAACATCCTAGAAAGCGATCGACTATTGAAAAATGGCCTGTTACCGCAACCGTTACCACAACTTCTCCTTCCTAACGATATTCAGGATCAAGTTTTTGAATACGTCAACCAACACTACCCGAAAGGCGATCCACAAGGCGATGAGTTATGGAATAAATATTCAACGGCACTCCCAAAGCTTGATAAGGCCTTACGAAACTTCCGGGATTACTTAGAAGATACTTACGGGATGTGGTCATACGTCAACGCTCCTTTCGCTAAGGCATTATCGGAATACTTAAATGGTAAACCAGTTCTTGAAGTCATGGCTGGAAACGGCTATATCTCTAAAGGGTTACGAAATAATAACTCCACTCAAAAAATCTACACAACCGATAGTCAAGCCTGGGTTAAAGAAAACGAAACTGGCAAGCATCCCGTTACCCCAATCGAAAAGCTGGATGCAATTGAAGCAATCAAAAAATACGGTGATCAGGTTGATTACGTAATTATGTCCTGGGCACCAGATAAGCAAGAAACGGACTGGGAAGTTCTTCAGTTACTGCGAGCAGACTATCCAAATGTTAAGTTCCTAGTAATTGGCGAAAAAAATGGTGCTACTGACTCAAAGGTGTTCTGGAAAAATGCTAATTTAAGCCAGGATGAAGAGCTCCAAAAGGTTAACCGTCAGCTCCACTCATTTGATTTAATTGATGAACAAATTTATCTTGTAAAGTAATCTAAAAGGACCGCAAACTAATTTATTGCGAGTCTTTTTTATTGTGCCCTAGTAATTTGGTTCATCTTTCGTTACAATATTGCAAGTTTGGAAATTATTAAAGAAAGGAAAACTGAACGACGCTTTGTCTGTCAGTAAGGGTTGAATACAATGAAATACCGTCTTCAATCAATTTTATTCGTGTTCGTTGCGTTCATGCTTGGCTGTAATGAATACATGATCGTCGGGGTCCTACCTGACATTGCTTCTCAATATCATGATTCACTGTCACGCTTGGGGCTTCTCGTAACCGTTTTTGCACTTGTCTATGCTATCTTTACCCCAATTATCACTTCACTGGCTAGTCGCTGGAAACGGCATCACGTTCTCCTTGTTCTAATGGTCGTCTTCTTTATCGGTAATACCTGGACAGCCCTTGCTAGCAACTTTATTTCAATGCTTTTTTCACGGGTACTCACAGCAACGGTTGCCGGGGCAATTATTTCAATCGTCCTTGTAATGGCAAGTTTTGTTGCGCCGCGTGAGAAACGGGCAAGCCTAGTCTCATGGGTCTTTGCTGGCTTTAGCATTGCATCCGTTATCGGGATCCCGATTGGAACGGTTATCAGTACGACCTTCTCCTGGCACGATAGCTTTTGGATGATTTCAGGACTGACAATCTTTGTCTTTGTCTTCTTATTATGGCTGGTTCCCCGTGATACTCCTCAATTCAAGAGTACCCTTAGCAAGCAATTCACCCTACTCAAAGATGCACGGATCCTTCTCGGGGTTATCTTTATTATTACTGTCTGTGCGGCTGACTATACCATTTACACTTATATCCGCCCATTGATTACTAACGAAATGGGCTTCGATAATACTTGGCTAAACTGGCTCCTGTTTGGGATGGGGATCTTCTTCATCATTGGAAACAAGTTTGGGGGTTGGGTTGCCGATAATGGTGGTGTTCACCGTTTAGGCATCATTTACATTGCAATGACGATCCTCTACTTACTATTCGGTCCATTACTCTCATTCAAATGGATTGCAATTATCATTGTGGCACTGCTCTGTGTGGCTTTCTCATCCTATGGTTCGTCAACCCAGTTAATGTTCCTTGACATTGCTGAAAAGGAATATCCGCAGTCACTCGACCTGGCCTCATCCCTTAACTCAATTTTTGCTAATATTGGGATCTCGCTTGGTTCATTCACTGCATCACAGGCTGTTGCATTTACCTCAATGCGGAACCTAGGTTACGTTGGTGCCTTTTACGGTTTAGCAGCGGTAATCCTTATCCTGACTTTGAGTAAAAAGTACACGGGGATGCGGTATTAATAAGCTATTTAAAAACTAATCTGGTCTTAACATCCAATAGGCAGCTAAGACCAGATTTTTTTCATTTTTAAATGACATAATTCTTCTAGTGAACAAACGAGCAGTAAGCAAAAATTAAGAAAATAAACAGAACAAAGTAACCAAAGAAGTACCATTCTCTCATTTCAATCACCCCTCGCTTCTATTGTAAGCCCTTTCACGATTAAAAGCGAGGAAATAAAAAAAGAACCTTATAATTACTAGAAATAATCTAATAATTATAAGATTCCCTTCATGTGTATTGATATTATCTCAGAAAATTAATCGATGTCCACTTCGACTAATTCCAGACACCTCACAAATCCGGTGAGTTAACGTGTCCCACATTCGAAATGTCTTATGGTAGCCATTTGGGTTGCTACCAGACCTCTCGACTCATCGCAAAGAATAATCTAACACGAATTTTAATTTTTAGCAAGTTAATTACTTAGGCCCGTGCTTCCATAACATCGGCAAGGTGCTCAGCTAGCCATTCCTGAAGCCGTTCAACGAGCGAATCGATATCTCCTGACAAATCGGTTTCGTTTGCTAATTCATCAATTCGTAACCCAGACTTATTAACGTCTTCGCTCTCCATTACCATATAGAGGTTCACGGGATAGCTAATCTCCTTGTCTAAAAGCTTGACATCCAGTCGTTCAGCCTCCGCCATCGGAATGTTGATTAAGTTAGTATCAAGGTGAAAGACGACCGGATCGCCCTTTCTTACCTTAATCGTAATCTGGTATTTTCCTAAATGACCAGTATCCAAAGCATCGACAACTGTTTCAACCGCCTTCTTAAGCGGTGCTTTTTGCTGAACCTTTGACGCAGTGGTTTCGACTTCCGTTGTTATCGTTTTTCCACCAGCAAGCTGATCTAAATAATCTGCAACTGTTAATTTCATATTCCGTCTCTCCTTACCGGATAAAAAATGTGGTTAACCCACCATCCGGAAATGATCAATCAACCACATTTTACTAAATATCACGGCAAAGCTCAATTAAGCTAACAGATCAGCAATTTGATCGGTTGGAATTCCTGTGATGTATTGCTGAGTTCCGGCTTCATTCAGGACCTTCGCAATGGCATCGTGATCGTACTTAACTCCTTGAAGCTTATCTGCCAATTCGTTAATGTCTTGTGGACCGAAGAAGTCGCCATAGAACTTAACATTCTTGATCACACCATCTTTAACATCAAACCGGGCATCAATTGTCCCCATATCAAAGTGCTTCCGCCGCTTAATTGTAAATTCAGGAGACTTGCCGTAAACCCAATCCCAGTTATTGTAGTATTGTTCATAAATCTTGTCGATTTCCTTTTGGTCTTCTGGGGTAACAACATATTGCTTATCCTTGATTTCATCCAAACTATCTACATGGAACAATCCCTTAATTAGATCATCACGGAAAGTTGGAACATCAATATCTTGATATTCTTTATCAAGGAATGGCCGCAAGTTTGTAACCCGTGAACGAACGGATTTAATCCCCTTGGAAGCAATCTTATCCTTAGCAACGTGAAGGGCATCAGCAACAACGCTCAGATCAACGTTTAACATTAAAGTCCCGTGGGAGAAGGTCTTACCATTCCGTGAATACATGGCATTTCCAGAGAACTTTTTCCCGTCAACTAGAATATCATTCCGACCACTAACTTCAGCAGTAGTTGCACCCATCCTATGAAGGACATCAACGATCGGTTGGGTAAAGGACTTAAAATCACCGAACTCTTCACTGTCACTAGGAACAACAAAACTAAAGCACAGGTTCCCTAAGTCTTGGTAAACGGCGCCACCACCTGAAAGCCGCCGGGTTACCCGAATATTGTGTTTCTTAACATAGTCTTGATTAATTTCTTCGAGGGTATTTTGGTTCCGACCAACGATAATACATGGCTCTTCGTAGTAGAAGAGGACAAGTGGTTCCCTACCAAAATCCTTATCATTCATCAAATACTGTTCAGTTGCCAGGTTCATCCCAATATTATGGGAGGTCATTGAAACATATCGCATATTAACTGTAACTCCTTTGTGAAGATTCTAACTTTTATTAGACTAAATTCGGTCAATTGTCCTTTAATCTATAAGTAAAGTGTAGTCCTCATTGTAATCGTTTTCAATGATTGACGTTAATTTTAGTAAAATCCTATTTTTATTAACTAGTTGTAACCCAAAACAACTATAATTAAGGTAACGAATCTGAAAGGAAGTAAGTTTGATGAAGGACATGCAATATCAAAATATCGTTGCGGCAATTGATGGTTCAAAAGCGACCACCCCTGTTTTAAACGCTGCCGTTGAGTCTGCACTGCAAAATCATGCTCACTTGGATCTCCTCACGATTGAACAAGTGGGACAAATTACGGATGGCTATATCACTGATACAACCGTTAGCAGCGACCAAACATATAGTTTAGTTAAGGCTACTCAAGAGCGCCTAGAGGATCTTAAAATGCGAGCTTGGAAAATGGGCCTTCTTGACGTTAGCATCCACATTCGTTTCGGCAATCCTAAACGTGTTATTGCCGAAGACTTTCCTAAGGATCACCATAACGATTTGATCGTTATTGGAACAACAGGACTCTCAAGTGTTGAGCGCTTTGTTCTTGGTTCAGTTACAAACTACGTTAACCGGAATGCCCCTTGTGACGTTCTTGTTGTTCGGACAGAGGATAACCATTAGGAGGATTACCCGTGAAGAAAATTGTTGCAGGAGTTGTTGCCCACGTTGACGCGGGAAAAACAACTCTCTCGGAAGCACTCCTTTATCGTGGTGGCACCCAACGGCAACTTGGTCGGGTTGATAACGGTAACTCCTTCCTCGATCCAGATACACTGGAAAAGCAACGGGGGATTACCATCTTCTCTCATCAAGCTAGTGTTACCTATGATAACTTATACCTTACCTTGCTTGACACCCCAGGACACGTGGATTTTGCCGGACAAACTGAACAGGTTCTGCCGGTTCTTGATTACGCTATTCTCGTTGTTTCGGCAACTGACGGTATCCAAGGATCAACCCGAACCCTCTGGCGTCTACTTCAAAAATACCAAGTACCGACCTTTATTTTTATCAATAAGACAGATGTTGTCGGTGCTGATCCAAACAAGGTAATTAGAGAATTACAGGCTGAATTTTCTCCTGCTTGCTTACCATTCTCCGAGCCTTTAACTGACGAGACCGTTGAAGCTATTGCAATGACCAATGATAGTGTTTTAAATGACTATCTTGATTCCGGTAAACTTAACGATGATATCATCCACCAGCTAATCAGGCAACAAAAAGTGTTCCCCGTTTATTCTGGTGCAGCACTAAAATTAACTGGTGTCGATAATTTCATTGCTGGCTTTTCAAAGTGGACCAGCGAACCATCATTCCCTGCGGATTTCCAAGCACGAGTATTCAAGATTTCGCACGATAATAAGGGAGAGCGCCTTACCTGGGTTCGTGTACTAGGTGGGAGTCTAAAGGCAAAGACCGAGATCCTGCCTAACGAAAAGGCAAACCAACTGCGGATTTACAATGGCGCTAAATTTACCGTCGTCCAGGAAGTACCAAAAGGCGATGTTTGTGCGATTAGTGGTCCAACCTCCACTTTCCCTGGTCAAGGGATCGGAAATGCTCAGGACCAACCCCTAAATGAAATTCAACCGGTCCTCAGTTATGCGGTTAAATTAAAGGACGTTGATCCTCACAAATGCTTACTTGCTTTACGCGAACTTGAAGATGAAGAGCCACACCTCAATGTCCAATGGTCAGAGCATCTTCAGGAAATCCACCTTCAGATTATTGGTGAAGTTCAATTAGAAATAATCCAACAGCTCCTCCATCAACGTTACGGAATCGATGTCAATTTTAGTGAGGGCAAGATCCTTTACAAGGAAACCATCACATCGTCTGGAATTGGGATTGGCCACTTTGAACCTTTACGCCACTATGCTGAGGTTCACTTACTACTAGAGCCAGGCGCTCAAGGCAGTGGTCTCCACTTTGCAACAAAATGTAGTGTTGATGTCCTTAGCCATAACTGGCAAGAACAGATAATGACTAGTCTTAAAGATAAGGAACACCGGGGCGTCCTTATTGGTGCTCCATTAACGGATACTAAGATTACCCTTATCAACGGTCGTGGCAGCATCGTCCATTCTGTTGGTGGTGACTTCCGTGAAGCAACCTACCGTGCTATTCGTCAGGGATTAATGATGCTCAAACAGTCAGGTAATTGTGAATTGCTCGAACCGTGGTACCGATTCCGGTTAACGATTAGTCAAGAGCACGTTGGCCGTGCAATCAACGATATTCAACAAATGTCCGGAACATTTAAGCTTGCTGATAGCAATTCAAATGCCGCTATAACTGTTATTACAGGAACTGCTCCAGTAACCGAAATGCGAAAATACGCCCAGACGGTTCGGGCTTATACCCACGGTCAGGGTCAACTTGAATTAACGGTTATGGGTTATCAAAAGTGTCATAACGCTGACGAAATCATTGCAAACAGTAATTATAATCCAACTGCCGATCTGCCTAATACTCCTGACTCCGTTTTCTGTGCCCACGGTGCCGGTTATCCAGTAAAGTGGGATCAGGTCCCTTCAAAGGCCCATGTAGAAGATTAAATAAATATGGCTCTAAACATTCAGAATCACCTGAACGTTTAGGGCCATCTTATTTTTCACTCTTTAAGAAAAGTCCATAAAGTGCGCCAAGAAGGTTAGCTTCATTACCGAAATTTGCTGCCTCAATAACAGGCATCGTAACATCTGCCATTAGTCGCGGATCACTTTGTTGAACATGAGTGAATTGGTTTTTAACCTCCTCAATTAGGATTGGTTGGGCACTAATTCCACCACCAATCAAAACCACCTCTAGATCGAGGACTGCTTGAAGGTTAATAATCAAGTAGGCTACCCGTCGGCAATATTCTTCAAAGATTCCCCACGCCAATGGATCATGAGCAATAATCCGTTGAAACACCTGTCGACCATCAGTTAAATCAGGAAGATGGCAAGCACGTGCAACCATTTTCACCATTTTAACTGCCGAAGTTGTCGCACCAACTGTCCGTTGGATCACCACTGGATCGTCCCGATTAGTTACAATGGCGCTTAATTCACCCGCCCGACTATGTGGACCATGTAGTAGTTGACCATTAATTACTATTCCGCCTCCAACAGACGTTCCTAAAGTAATTACGGCACCGTTATCAATATTTACTAGATTCCCTAACCAGAGTTCTGCTAAGGTTGCACAGTTAGCGTCATTACCAACGTAAACTGGTAATTTGGTAGTTTGTTCAAGGTATTCGGCTAGTTGAAACTCACCCATATAACTCAGAACACCCGTAAACTGAACATTACCAGTTTGCGGATTAACGATCCCGGGAACACTAACACAAACCGCTGCAATCAACGGATTATCACGGATAATTGTCTGAAGTGCTTGAAGAAATGCGTCTTTTGACCGGGGTGTTAGTAGTTTCCCTTTAGTCATGATATTCCCGGAATGGTCTATCCGCGCACTCTTTATCGTTGTCCCACCAATATCAATACTTAGATACTGCCGTTGCATACTAACACCTCACTTTAATGATCACTAATATTATACACAACTCTTACTGATAGCAATGTAATTATGGTCAAAAAAACGACTGAGAAAGATTATTTCTCAGTCGCCTTATACTTATTAAGTGTTTAATTAGTAATCAAACAGGATTACTTAAGACCCTTCCAAGTCCAGTTAGTAACTTCTGGTAAGTCCTTACCTTCTGAACGGATGTAGTGGTTGTGCTTGTTGATCATGTTGTCCATTTCGGCAACAAATGAAGCACTCTTTTGTTCGTAACCAGGAACGCTTTGGATAGCATCCTTAGCTAAGTGGAAACGATCAAGTTCGTTCAAGACACGCATGTCGAATGGAGTGGTGATGTCACCATTTTCTTCGTATGAGTGAATGTGAACGTTCCGGTTAGCACGATCGAAGAACAATGCTTGGATCATGTCACGGAATCCGTGCCATGCGAAGATAACAGGCTTGTCAGTAGTGAAGTAACGGTTAAATTCGGCATCAGATAAGCCTTCTGGGTTCTTATCTTGCTTCATCAACTTCATGATTTCAATGATGTTGATGTAACGAATCTTCAATTCAGGGAAGTTGTCGTGAAGAAGATCGATAGCAGCAAGAGCTTCTTCAGTTGGTTCAGTACCTGCTGAAGCGAAGACAACATCTGGTTCACTACCTTGGTCAGTAGAAGCCCAGTTGATGTAGCCAAGACCATTGTCAACTAATTCAGTAGCTTCATCAATGGAGAACCATTGTGCACGTGGGTGCTTGGAAGTTACAAAGATGTTGATGCATTCTTGGTCGTTGAATGCCTTGTTAGATACAGCCATCAATGAGTTAGTATCTGCTGGTAAGTATTCCTTAACAAGATCTGGACGTTCCTTTTCGAACATGTGAGTTAACAGACCTGGATCTTGGTGAGTGTAACCGTTGTGATCTTGTTGGAAGACAGTTGAAGTATCAACGAAGTTCAATGCTGGGTATTGCTTACGCCAGTACATGTCCTTAGCCTTCCGTAACCACTTCATGTGTTGAGTAAGCATTGAATCAACAACACGACCAAATGATTCGTAAGTTGCGAAGAATCCGTGACGACCAGTCAAAGTGTAACCTTCAAGGAATCCTTCAGCTTGGTGTTCTGACAATTGTGAATCAATCATCCGACCTGCAGGAGCAAGGTCTTCATCGTTTGGTTCATGAATGTCTTCCATCCATTGACGCTTGTCATTGTCAAGGAATGCGTAAAGACGGTTTGACTTAGATTCATCAGGACCGAATCCACGGAATGTTGTTGGGTTTAATTCAGCCATCTTGCTGAGGTACTTACCCCATTCAAGCATATCTTGCTTAACAACGGAACCTGGAGTTTGAACGTCAACAGCGAAGTCACGGTAGTTAGGCAATACAAGAGGCTTAGGATCCTTACCACCGTTAGTGATAGGGTTCATTGCCATCCGCTTGTCACCATCTGGTGTGTTTTGTTCAACTAAGTCAACTGGGTGACCATTTTCATCGAACAATTCTTCTGGCTTGTATGACTTCATCCAGTTGATAAGCATGTCCTTGTAAGTCATGTCATCTTGTGATACCGGAATAGGAATCTGGTGAGCACGGAATGAGTTTTCGATTGGGTTACCATCAAGATCCTTTGTAGGACCAGTCCAACCCTTAGGAACACGGAAGATGATCATTGGCCATTGTGGTAATGATTCATCGTTGTTTTCACGAGCATTCTTTTGGATAGCCTTGATGTCTTCAATAGCTTCATCCATAGTCTTAGCCATTTGTTCGTGAACATCCATGTGGTCCTTGTAACCGTTGAATTCGCCTTCACGGTCAGCTTCCTTGTAAGCTGATACGAAGTAAGGCTTCCAGCCCATACCTTCGAAGTACTTAGTAAGTTCTTCGTCGCTCATCCGTGAAAGGATAGTAGGGTTAGAAATCTTGAATCCGTTAACTTGGATGATTGGTAATACCGCACCATCCTTGATTGGGTTGATGAACTTGTCTGAGAACCATGATGCCATTAATGGACCGGTTTCAGCTTCACCATCACCGATTTCAACAGCGGCAATAACGTCTGGGTTATCTAAAATAGCACCAACACCGTGTGAAAGTGAGTAACCTAATTCCCCACCTTCGTGGATTGAACCAGGAACTTCTGGAGCAGCGTGTGATGCAGTTCCGCCTGGGAAACTAAAGTGCTTGAATAACTTAGCCATACCTTCTTCATCCTGAGTAAATTGAGGATAAATTTCAGTGTATGAACCATCCAAGTATGAATTGTTCATCATAACTTGGCCACCGTGACCGGAACCTTCAATGTAGAACATGTCAAGGTCATACTTCTTAATTACACGGTTCAAGTGTGCGTAAATGAAGTTTTGAGGAACAATAGTACCCCAGTGACCAATTGGCTTAGGCTTAACATCTGAAGCCTTCAAAGGACGACGTAACAGTGGGTCGTTCATTAAGAACAATGTACCTGCTGAAAGGTAGTTAGCTGCACGCCAGTAAGCATCAACACTTTCCAAGTATTGCTTGGAATCGTAATCTACTGCCATTTCTAATAAACACTCCTTCTGAATAAGTAAATACGTTCTTGCTGTTAAACAATACGTAAATCATTCAAATTTACAATAACTATAATAACGGATTTAAAATAAAAGTCAACCTTTTTGAAAATTGATCCGATCCAATTTTTAAATTGAACTTTGACACAACATAATAAGCCGATTCTTAGTTATCCGCCATTACACATAACTGCAACTATTGTATACTAATCACCAGAAAATTTATGTTAAATTTCGTTTACAGAGAGGAACCAATTGATGAATCATTCATATCCAGCAGACGTCGGTGACTATGCAAAAACCTTTGCTGTTTTGGCCGTAATGTTGCAATCAGTACTAACCAGCGTAATGGCCATGGCAAATAACTCACAAGAATTCTTTCTTGGTGCAATTTATGAACTAGTCAAATACGCTGCTCCGATGTTTATTTTTGGAATTATGTACTCCACCATCCGAACAAACCCAGGTGCCACAATAATGAACTACCCCTTATATATGCGGAATCGTTGGCACATGCTTTTTGTCCCGTCTATTTGGTGGACATTAGCCTACCTAGTTTTAACTCCACAGCTCCAGCAAGGACATTCCTATACAAACATCGGAACTTTCTGCTGGCAATTTATCAACGGGAATGCCGCTCAGCACCTCTGGTATAACGTGATGATGCTCCAATTCATCATTATTACTCCACTCTTTTGGTGGCTAGCGCGCTGGGTTAACCAGAATATTAAACGTGGGTGGCTCGTTCTCGGATTAACACTCATTTTTCAGGTTTGCTGGCACCTAATGTATGAATTTCAGGTTTTTCACGGCCCCCACCATCGTGATTGGTACCTTCTCGACCGTGTTTTCCCGAGTTTTTTCATTTTTGCTATTCTTGGAACCCTTCTTTGGAGTTTTCACCGACAACTTTTTCCAATCTTAATTAAGTTCTGGTGGGTCACGATCATTGTTTGGACACTACTCTATATCTTTGTAACCCATAACTTCTTTAACTTTGGCCTACCAGTTAAACCCGCCAACGCACCCTATTACTTGCCCTCAATGATTTTCTACAATATAGCTGCAATACTTGCAGTCATTGCTCTCCACCTTCATGACATTCGTGGTAATAGCAGGAAACTCTTGTCATTCTGCCACCATATCGCTGACTTTGCCCACCGAGCCTATCTTTCTCACGTCTTCTGGCTTTATTGGATTTGGCAACTAGGCAAAGATTATTGGGTAAAATTAAACCCGTTTCTTCTATTAATAGTTGTGTATTTTTTAACAATTATTTGTTCATTTACCTCAGCTTATGGATTTCATAGGCTCTGGTTTAAGATTAAGCAGGGTTTAAACTAAAAAAGAAAGTGAGAGAAAACTAAACATTTTTCTCGCCTTCTACCTATACTTAGCGATTTTTTGAACTTACAGAGTCTAATCGCGGGAATCCAAATAGGCTCACTTCGTATCGTAACTGAGGGACTCGAGCCTAACTACGAACGACTCTGATGATTTCATCATCATTCATCGTTCTAGGTTAGTCAACCGTCCCTCCGAGAAAGTTAATTCCCAGCTT
Organism: Limosilactobacillus sp.; assembly: GCF_022651205.1. Classification (GTDB taxonomy): domain Bacteria; phylum Bacillota; class Bacilli; order Lactobacillales; family Lactobacillaceae; genus Limosilactobacillus. Next base: position 38,842 of record NZ_JALCQI010000001.1, on the reverse strand, counting down.
AATTTCCAGCTTAACTTTACTGATCCAAACTAACAAAGGTATCGTATTTCATATAGCGATAGTGAACTCGCATATTGGAAACTTCAAAGGGGGTTCCATCATCAAGGAAGAAGACCCCTTCCATAATGGCGACCGGTTCTGTTGATTTTAATTTTAACAATCTTTGATCATCTGCCTTAGATGGAGCAACGCTGATTGACATAAAGGACTTAGTAACCCGTTTTCCCTTTGCATTTTCCAGATAATTAAAAATTGAACTCTTAACAATATCTGGGGAAAGCGTCGGAATAATTTTAATCGGGATATACCCGGTTTCAATAATAAATGGTTGATCATCAATCAACCGTAACCGCTTGATCTTGTAAACAAAATCGTTATCATCAAGAAAGAGATCCTGCTGAAGATCTTTGCTTGCTGGGATAACTTGGTAATCCATTAGCTTAATGCTTTGCTTTTTGTCACCAAACTTAAAGCTATCCGTAACCCCCAAGTTACTCCCTTCATAGCGAAATAGTGACCGATTTTTTAAATATAGGGGGTTAATAAACGTCCCTGAACCACGCTTTTTAAAGATAATCCCCTGTTGAGCGAGGACACCTAATGCACGTTTAATTGAGCTTCGACTCACCCGATAGCTTGTGCTCAAGCTCCGTTCATCGGGTAACTTCATCCCCGGATATTTGTTTGCTAAGATTTTTTGTTTTATATCACTCATTACAGAGCGGTATACTAAGTCTGCCATGTCATTTACTCCTCAGATTATTTGATAGACAATTATTATTTCTAGTATAGCAGACCTATTTAAAATTGGGATCTATTTCAATAAAAATTGGTTCGTCCCAGAAAAGGAGTTTAATACTTAATTATGAGTAAGAAGAAAAAAAGTAAAATGAAGAAAACCCAAGTTGAGCAAATCTTGGACAAAAATAAAATTGCCTATGAGCAGGCAGAATTTCCAACCCACCAAGATGGTGATGTCAGGACAATGAGCGTTGACCATACTGGAGTTGACGAACATCATATTTATAAGACACTAGTGCTTTCCGGGAATACCACCGGCCCACTTGTTGGTGTTATTCCAGTCGATCAACACCTTGACGAGAAGAAGCTGGCTAAAGTATCCGGCAACAAGAAAGTAAACATGGTTCCGTTAAAGAACCTCTTGAAGACAACTGGATACGTCCATGGCGCTAATACCCCCGTGGGAATCTACGAAAAGTTCCAATACCCAATCTTCATTGATAATGAAGCTAAAGAACAGGGTGAGATATATGTTTCTTCCGGTAAGGTCGGTCGGTCCGTTAAATTAAACGCTGAAGATCTCGCAAAGTTAGTTCATGCTGAATTTGCCGATCTTGAGCAACATTCCTAAGCCATGCTTGCCCAATATTTTAATATTCTCAAGTTTATTGGAATCTATCTTATTTTGATCCCCACGCTTCTAGGTGGTTGTCTTTCCTTAACCAGTCGCCGGAACAAACAATTAATTGTTAACTTATGGGGAATCAAGGCGCAAATATTTCTTGGTGGCTTGGGTATTATTATTCATGAACTTAGCCATTCATTAGTTGCCCTTCTCTTTGGTCACCGAATTACCAGAGTACAACTACTCCACTTCCCAAATCCAGCCGATCCCGACGATAACAGTCTTGGAAGTGTCGATCACCAGTGGAACAACCGAAGCTTCTACCAGCGAGTCGGAAATGTGTTTATTGGGATTGCTCCCATTATCGGCAATGTAGCTGCTTTAATTTTCTTAACTAATTGGTTAATGCCCGGGCTCCTTAGCCTATTCAGTTCGACTGCCGCCCCGCTAAATCTCACATTAGGAAAATCAATTCTCTGGTTATTCCTTGTCACTAACATTAGCATCGGTGGTTTTGACTTAAGCAGTGCTGATCTTAAAAATAGTGCATCCGGTTTATTAGCGCTATTCACTGCGATCTTAGCGATTAGTTTAATTATCGGTCTGCTTGCGCCAACGACATTTTTTACGTGGCTCCAGCCTTGGCTTTCACAATGTTACCTTGCTTTAGGGATATCGCTAGTCTTTGCTCTGATCACCTTAATTCTTTTACACCTAGTGAGCTGGCACCAATAATTGATTACTAGGATCAAGAAGTTTAAAATAATAATGACCAGTTTTTATGTTTTATCTAGAAAGGTCTTGAATTAAATGAAGAAAAACCTATCTGCTTGTACTACCGTCTTAGTTGGTAAGGATGCCACAATTGACGGCTCTACAATGGCAGCACGTAATGATGATACGTTTGGTCCATTAACACCACAACGTTTTGTTACTTACCCCGCATACCACAACCATCCCAATCAAGTAAAAGCATACTTAAACAAGTGTGTCGTTGACCGGCCGGCTGATGGTTACCGGTATCAGGGAACACCGAATGTTAACTATAAGACTGAAGGTGTCTTTGATGAAAGTGGCTTTAACGAAAAAAATGTCGGCATGAGCGCCACCGAAAGTGTTTACGCTAACGAACGAGTTTTGGCTTGTGATCCATTGAATACCGAATCCGGGATCAACGAAGACTTGATCGTTGCCGCAACCCTTCCATTTATCGACAGTGCCAAGAATGGTGTTGAATATCTCGGAAAGTTAATTTCCAAGTACGGTTCTGCTGAAGGAAATGGGGTTATCTTTAGCGATAAAAATGACGTTTGGTATATGGAAATCGTTACTGGACATCACTGGGTCGCTCAACGAATCCCAGATGACGCCTATGCTGTAACTGGGAACCGGGTCGCAATCCAGCAAGTAGACTTTAATGACCCTGAAAACTTTATGTGGTCAGACGGAATTCAAGAATTTGTTGAGAAAAACCATCTTAACCCAGATAAATACGGTTGGGACTTCCGCCATATTTTTGGAACTGCTGATGTCTTTGATCAACACTACAATACCCCTCGGCAATGGTACGGTCACAAGGTTCTAAACCCAAGTGTGGAACAGGATCCACTTGATTTTGATCTCCCATTCATTATGCGGACTAACCACCGAATTACATTGGCTGATGTTCAAAAGATCCTAAGCAGCCACTACCAGGGCACTCCTTATGATCCACTGGGCCATGGTACCGATGAAGAAAAGCATCTTTTCCGGCCAATTTCACTTAACCGGACGCAAAACTCACACGTCCTTCAAGTGCGTAACGATCTTCCTGAAGCTGCCTCAACCATTATGTGGATGAGCTTTGGTATTCCAACCTTCACTCCATATGTACCTTTCTTTGGAAATGCCGATGACGTTGATGTTAGTTACCGTGAAACGCCAAAGAAACTTAACATGGATCTAAAGAGTGCTTACTGGATGTACCGTGCTCTTTCAATGATCGTTGAAGCCCACCATGCTGAATTTGCTCAGGACGACTTAAACTACTTAAAGGATTCCCGAGAATACTTCTACCGTTGGGTTAATGAAGTTGCTCCTAAGGTTGAGGGAATGTCTGATAAGGATGCCTGTGCTTACCTCAGTGCTGAAACCCATAAGATGGTCGCTGAGATGGCAAAGCGGACTAAGGAATTAATGAGTAAGCTCATTATGCACGGCCTCGAACTTTCTAAATTAACATTTATTATGGATAAGAATTTGTAGTCCATCTAGTATTAAAGCCCAGGGTTCGATAATATCGAACCCTGGGCTTTACTTGTTCCATGTGAAACTCTGTAATTTTCTTCAGCGGTTGCTAACTCCATAATCTGCTAAAATGAAGGTAATTAATTCATCGGAAGGAATGACAATGATGATTATGCCAATGCTAGGATTAAAGGGAAGTAGCGATCAACAACAGATTGATGATCGTCTCCAATACCACCCAGACATATATGAATTTTATACAAGCGTCGCTGACTTTACAGATGCAGGATACCAACGTCTTGATGAGGCTGTCCAATATGTTCAGTCAAAGGGGATTACGAAGATTGTTATCCATCACCCCATGGTCTATAAGAAGTGGCATTTGGAAGTTGTCGCACCAGAAAAAAGCTTTCCTGAGCTTTACCGTTTTATTGAGGAATCAACAGAAAAGTTAATTGCCCTAGCGCAAAAACGGAATGTTCAGATTCTGGTTCATGGTGGTTACGCCGGAAAAGAAGTTCAAGAAATGGTTAGTCTTTATCCTAATGTTGAAGCTGCGCGCCAGGCTGTCTATCGCCGCCTCGATCGTTTTGCCCGTGCTGGTGGTAATCAGATCATGTTTGAAAATTCGATTGCTCCAGTATTTGCGTATGGTCACCCAGAACAGGAAGATGAAATTCTCAGTCATAATTATCGCTTAGCCTTTGACACATCACACTGTTTTATCGAAATGCATGGTGATAACCAGGCCCTTCAGGCATCACTAAGGCACTTACGCGATCACATTGTTCATTATCACCTTGTCGACTCAATGGGCGAAACTCATGATAGTCTCCAACTTGGTAAAGGAAAAATTGACTGGGCTCCGGTATTAAAACTATTAAACCCACAAGCTACTAGTATTTACGAAATCAACCTCCAAGATCAATGGAATTGTCGTGAACAGGTTGCTAGTCATCAATACCTTACTAACGTTGCCAAGCATTTAAATTAAGGAGAATAACGTGAAATTAAAAATTCAAAGGAGCCACGTATCACTTGCAATTGCGGCATTTATTCTCTACCTTGCAATTCATTACTGGCCAGTGGTCGCTAAACTAATCAGTTCAATTACGTCTGCTGCGATCCCTCTTTTAATTGGTGGGATTGTCGCTTATATTGTTAACCTTCTTCTTCGCCAATATGAACATCTTTATTTGAAAGTATTTAAGACAAAGCAAGCCCAAAGATACCGACGTCTATTTGGAATTATTTTTTCCTACTTAACGATTATCCTAATTCTTGTAATCGTCTCTTCCTTGGTAGTTCCAGAACTAATTTCATGTATTAAATTGCTGGTCGCTAATCACGGTCAAGTGGTTGATAAGTTCGTTAAGGCAATTGAGCATAACCAGGATCTTAATACTCTCTGGGATAGCTTTGACTTAGAAAAAATCAAATGGAACCAGGTCGGTAAGTATCTTACCCTAGGATTCGGTGGAACGTTTAAGGCCGTTATCTCTACCGCCTCTTCTGTGGTCTCAGCAGTTACAACTACTGTTATTGCCTTTTTCTTCTCCGTCTACCTGTTAATCTACAAGGAAATGTTGATCCGGCAAAGCAGAAAGATAATTAACGCTTACCTACCACGGCTAAGTGAAACCTTCTTTTACGTTATTAAAGTGATTAACACCAGTTACAGTAATTACATCGCTGGTCAGTGTAAAGACGCTGCCATTCTAGGGATCTCATGTTTTATTGGGATGAGCATCCTTCGCCTACCATATGCTTCTATGATTGCGGTAGTAACTGCTATTGGCGCCCTTATCCCGATTATTGGTGCTATTTTAGGTGCTAGTATTGGGGTAATTATCATTTTTGCAGTTTCACCCTTCCAAGCTGGAATTTTCCTGATTTTCATTATTGTTCTCCAACAGTTAGATAATCGAATTACATACCCGCTAATTGTCGGCAAGTCAATTGGCTTACCAAGTGTTTGGGTCTTCGCCGCTGTTATTATCGGTGGAGGGATTTACGGTATTTTAGGAATGATGTTCACTGTTCCGTTATTTGCCGCGATCTATAAAATTATTAGGACTGATACCCGTGAACGCTTAAAAACAGAATAGTCTTAAAAAGGTGTAGAGTTCTTTTTATGAGCTCTACACCCTTTCTGTTCAATGTAACGTTTAATTTTTCATAGAATATTACTTTTCATCCTGAAGACCATCTTTTTGATTTAGCTTCATCATTACAGCCAAGAGATGACGACTCTTTAACCCCGCAAGTACTGCATCAATTCCAAAGTTCATTAACCGTTCATTGGCAGGATTAAAATTTGGGTTATTTGGAACCGTCTCATTTTTCAATCGGGCATTAAGAATTTCAACAAAGCGATCATATGCTTGTTTAGGGTAATCATTCGCGGTAATTTGAAGAATTCCCTGCCGAATATCATCAATTGCAAAGGTGTTTTTAAAGAAGCCGATCAGTAACAAATCAACGATCTGGTTAACCGCATACTTTTTCTTGATCGGAGCCTGGATGGTCTTTTTCTTAACGTAATTGTTAATCATCGACTTAGTAAGGGGCTCCATTCCTAAGCTAGTAAGATATTCATTAATCACTGCAGCCACTTGATCAACATATAGTCCAAGGCTTGGTAGTTCTTCCCATTTTGGAAAGTGCAGCCGTGAAAGATTATTTTCCCAGCGCTTAAATTCAACTAAGTTCATCCTCATTGACCTCCTTACTATTAACAATTCCAATTGACTGATTAAGATAATGATTCGTTTCGATTGCCGTTTGTAATACAGGAATCAACTGGTTAATCCCAAGTTGATCGCCACTCATCTGCTGTCCTTCAGCAATTATTTTAGCACTAGTATCATCTGTCACGAGTGGCGGAATGCGAATAATCGTATACGGAATCTCAAACTCATCAATCATCTTGATTGCGTACTGATGTGACATTATCATCGACCGAGCATTTTTTCCGTACCACTTCTCCACTTGTTCCAAAGAAGCATCGTCTGCTGTTCCGGGAATGCTTAGCATAATGATCTTTGTCGGCAAGAAAATACTCTTATCTATTAATGTTGCTAGCTCTTGAACTTCATCATCAACATAGTCATTTGGCAATGGCAACCAGCACAACACGTCCCCTGCCCGAAACTGGACTTTAAAATTAGTTGACACGATGGCATCAGGCATCTTCTTAATAAGTCGCGATGCTAATTCATCACCACGATTATCAACCAGGACTAATCTTCCCATCGACATTGCCTCCCTAGTTAAACAAATATCACCAAGTCATTAGTTCGTCTTCCACCGTCGCATCCTCAATTCGTACATCCGTAATCGTACTCTGCTCCAAAAGTGGCAACAGAACCTGAATATTACCGGTGAAAAGAAATCGTGTTTCTTTTGGGGCTTCCTCTAACATATGTGCGCCTAATTTAACGGCATTTTCAACTGGGAAACCTGTTCCCATAACCGTGACAACGCAGTCAACGCTATCTGCCATTTCAACATTCCGTGCAGATGTTAAGTGACTTCCCTCAAAGTAGTAAATTATCTTTGAAAATCTCATCAACGTTGAAACATCCTGACTAGTAAAGACTACTATCGAATCCGTCTTTTTAGTGTAGTCAGCGATTAAGTCACCCATTGTCAATCGACTATTTTCATCTAAGTCATCAAAAGCATTATCAAGAAGGACAATTGGACGACACCACGAAAGAAGAAGGACAATTCGCAGCTTTTGACACTCATCAGGAGTAAGATCATTAATTCTCTTACCAGGAATAATTCCAAGTGATTCAAGCATCTGGTTAGTCTGTTCAACCGTCAAAACATTTTGATGGTGTTTAAGACTATTCTTGACAGCCTTTAAGACGGTTTTTCCTTTTAATTCGACATCGTCAAAATGAGCGACTAGTGAATTCCCGTGCCGCCGGTTGATCTTTCCCAACGGTTCACCATTAACTAGCACTGTTCCTTCTTCAATCGTTCCTTGATCATCCAAGAGTTGCTTTAGTGCCGCGGTCGCTCCATCATCGTTACTACAAAATGCAATTACTTGCGGTGATGTTAATTCTAATGAAACATTTTCAAGTTGGTCACCAGACTTAGCGTCAAAAGTCAGATGATCTAAGACAATACTACTCAAATCGAGTCCTCCCCAAATAAGAAACGTTATAAATTAATTTTATCATGTAATTATGAAAATAGACTATGCCATTGCCTTAAAATCGTTATAATATTTCACCAATTAAAAAATAATAAAACACTTTTAGCATGGCCGTTAACTAATATTACTGATTCTAATAAGATTGTAAGCATTTACTAATAAATTAATTTATACTGTTATTTATCGCCCTATTCATCTAAAATAGAATAAGAATCAATCACGTTATAATAGAAAGAGGATTTCAAATGACAGCAATGAACATCATTTATATCTCAATTGAGGGGAATACGCGTTCATTCCTTAATCGAATGTCCACATATGCTAAACAGCAGCACAGTTTCAACCCCGATAGTCCATTACTAAACCTTAAAGAGGTTACGGATCAAACTGAACCAGCAAACGAACAAGAACCATTCTTCGTCTTTGTTCCAACCTACTTGGATGGTGGTGATGGGATCACTTCAGGTTTCACTGAAATTATGACTAATTCTCTAGGTGAATATATTGCTTATGGGGATAACGCTAAAAAGTGTCTTGGCGTTGTTGGAAGTGGTAACCGCAACTTCAACGAACAATATTGCTTAACTGCTCGCAAATACGCTAAGCAATTCAACGCACCATTCCTTGCTGACTATGAGCTCCGCGGGACATCCCAGGACATTGAAACGATCTATGGACGTTTAGCAAAAAAATGGAATGAGAAATAAAGCTAATAAGTAAATAAAAAGGAACCGGAAATTCCGGTTCCTTTTTATTTACTTATTTAATCTTCCTGCGTCAACTCACCGCTGCAAATCAGCCAGGTAATCCCATATTTATCGACAACTTGTCCAAGCTTATTATTAACGGTCTGACTGCCAAATGGAACTGTAACTCGCTGATCATCAGAACTTGCTAATTTATCAAATAGTTGTTTTGCCTCTTCCTCATCATCACCAAAGTTAAGCATAATTGAAACCATGGATGATGATTGTGGATTAGTCATTGTTGCATCCGCACAAATTAATTTTTGACCGGCAACCGTAAATACTCCACGAAACGTTGTTGAACTTAATGTCTCAGTATCTAATCCCCAATTTTCCGCCTGCTCCTTGCTTAACGGCTGGTGATAAATAATTTCAGCATCGAAGTTCTGCACGTAATAGTCCATTGCTTCCTTTGCGTTTTCAAATGTTAAATATGGGTATATCTGCGCAGTCATGTTTTTCCTCCGATAAAATCTTCCTTCCTGATTATATTGTTCATTTGAAGTCTCGTCAAACCGATGTGTAAAAATGAGACATTACCATTCGAATTTCCCATCACAAAACGCTTTTTCTGTTTTAATTTCAAATTACTAGCTCTTAATAATGGGAAAATCAAAAAAAGTTTTGTTCTAGACCAATTATTTTTTTAGAGTGCTGGTTCTCTCTACATGAATACGTCAATCAGTTGATCCATTATGTCACTAAGCATCACGTGAAGAAAACGTTTACCATTTCTAATGCATAATTGCCCGCGAAAGTATATAATTATACCGTTAGAAGATTTTCTGAATATTCAGAAGGAGTGAACATTTTGGCTACAGAAAATAAGGCATTAATTACATTGTTTGGTGCAACTGGTGACCTAGCTAAGCGGAAGCTCTACACTTCCCTTTTCAAGCTCTACCAAAAGGGCTACTTAGCTGACCACTTTGCATTACTTGGTACTTCCCGTCACGAAATGAGTGATGAAGAATTCCAAGAAATGGTATTAGACTCAATTAAGGATATTCCTGCAAAGGATGGCGAAGCAGAAGAATTTTCTAAGCACTTCTTCTACTGTGCTCACGATGTTACTAAGCCAGAACACTACGCTAAGTTAAGGGATCGCTTGGCTGAACTTGACAAGCAATTCGGTACTGAAGGGAACCGTTTATTCTACATGTCAATGGCTCCACAATTCTTCGGTACTATTGCCATCAACATTAAGAAGCAAGGTTTGTTAACAGATGATGGCTACAACCGTCTTGTTATTGAAAAGCCATTCGGTCGTGACTTCGATTCAGCTAAGAAGTTGAATGACGAATTATCACAAACATTCGAAGAAAACCAGATTTTCCGGATCGACCACTACCTCGGTAAGGAAATGGTTCAAAACATCCAAGCATTGCGTTTTGGTAACCCTGTTATCGAGGCCCTTTGGAACAACCGTTACATTGACAACATCCAAGTAACCCTTAGTGAAAAGCTTGGTGTTGAAGAACGTGCCGGTTACTACGACCATTCTGGTGCCTTACGTGATATGCTTCAAAACCACATTATGCAAGTTGTTGCTCAATTGGCAATGGAAGAACCAGTTGCCTTTACTGACGACGATGTTCGTGTTGAAAAGATTAAGGCATTACGTAGTTTACGTGTTTACACCCCATCACAAGCAGCTGCTAACTTTGTTCGTGGTCAATACGGTGCTGAAGGCAGTCAACCTGCTTACCGTAATGAAGATGGTGTTGATCCAGAATCAGGTACTGAAACATTCGTTGCTGCTAAGTTGATGTTTGATAACTACCGTTGGTCAGGTGTTCCGTTCTACGTTCGGACAGGTAAGAAGCTTGCTGATAAGTTCACGCGGATTGACGTGGTCTTCAAGAAGCCATTAATTGACATCTTTGCTAACCCTAACTCCGGTAACGAACAAGCACTTCATTCAAACGTTCTGACTATCTTTGTTGAACCTAAGTCTGGCTTTGCTCTTCAATTGAACGCTAAGCACGTTGGTCAAGGTTACACAACCGAACCAGTTGACTTGAAGTTCCTTCAAAGCGATTCTGCTAAGAAAGAATCACCAGAACCATATGAACGTCTCTTCCACGATGCTCTTGAAGGAAACCACACTAACTTTGCTTCATGGGCTGAAATTGCATACGCATGGAAGTTCGTTGACGTTATTCGGAACCTTTGGGACATCGAAAAGCCTCAATTCCCTAACTACACTCCTGGATCAATGGGTCCTGCCGCAGCTAGTGAATTGTTAGCTCGTGATGGTCGTAAGTGGGTTTACGATCTTAACAAATAATTGAATATCATTTACTAAGAAAGCCACGAAGCAAAAATTAATTACTTCATGGCTTTTTTATTTGTATTTTTACTAGTATTTGCTGTATAATAATTATTGTGAAATTAAACACAAGATTAGCTAAGGAGCGTAAGAATATGTCAGATCAAAAAGCACAAATTGGTGTTGTTGGTTTAGCTGTTATGGGTAAGAACCTTGCCTTAAACATTGAAAGTCGTGGATTTACGGTTGGTGTTTATAATCGTCACCGTAGCCGTACTGATGAAATGATGCGCGATCACAGCGACAAAAAGTTAGTGCCAAGTTACACGATTTCAGACTTTGTTGACTCACTAGAGAAGCCACGTCGAATTCTCATGATGGTTAAAGCTGGTAAACCTACTGATGCCGTTATCGACGAATTATTACCACTACTTGATAAGGGTGATGTCCTAATTGATGGTGGTAACACCAACTTCCACGATACGATGGCCCGTAACGCTAAGTTGGACAAGTCTGGTATTAACTTTATCGGAATGGGTGTTTCTGGTGGTGAATTAGGTGCCCTTCACGGTCCATCATTAATGCCTGGTGGCCAAAAGGAAGCCTATGACTTGGTTGCTCCAATCCTTACTCAAATCGCTGCTAAGGCAGAAGAAGACGGTAAGCCATGTGTTTCCTACATCGGACCAAACGGTGCTGGTCACTACGTTAAGATGGTTCACAACGGTATCGAATACGGTGATGAAGAATTAATCGACGAAAGTTATAACATCATGCGTAACGTTCTCAAGATGCCTGTTGATGATATTGCAAAGACCTTCGCCGAATGGAACAAGGGTGAATTAAGCAGCTACCTTGTTGATATCACTGCTGACATTCTCACTCGTAAGGATGATCTTGGTGATGACAAGAATGCCCCAATCGTTGACATGATCCTCGACCGTGGTGCTAACAAGGGTACTGGTAAGTGGAGTTCTGAAACTGCCCTTGACGGTGGTGCACCACAATCTGTTATTACCGAAGCTGTTTACGCTCGTTACATTTCAATGATGAAGAAAGAACGGGTTGAAGCAAGTAAGGAATTACCTGAAGACGTTGAAGCTGTTTCAATCGACAACAAGGAAGAAATGATTGAAAAGATTCGTCAAGCCCTCTACTTCGGTAAGGTTATGAGTTATGCTCAAGGATTTGAACAAATGCGGATCGACTCCGACCGGTACAACTGGAACCTTCAATATGGTGAACTAGCTCAAATCTGGCGTGCAGGATGCATTATTCGTGCTCAATTCTTACAAAACATCACTGATGCCTTCACTAAGAACCCAGACTTAAAGAACCTCTTGTTCGACGATTACTTCAAGGACATCGCCAAGAAGTACCAAAAGGCTATTCGGGACGTTGTTACCCTTGCTGTTAAGGCTGGTGTTCCAGTTCCATCACTTAGCGCTGCTATTAGTTACTACGACTCATTCCGTGCAGAAGTCCTTCCTGCTAACTTACTCCAAGCTCAACGTGACTACTTCGGTGCCCACACTTATGAACGGACTGACCGTCCAGGTAACTTCCATTACAGTTGGTACGAAGAACAATAAATCAACTGAATAATCAATAAACTTTTACGTTAATTAAGGACTTATGAAAAAATCATCATAAGTTCTTTTTTTCGTGCTTAAATAAAGATTTACTAACATTCCCGACTACCTGATCATTTTATTATTATCGTTGTACTATTACTTCCACCATTCTGCCCATTAGCCCTATACCAATTAAACATTTTTATCTAATAAGCAAATTATTTAGTAACTTTTTTCGTAAAAATTTACTAAAAGGTTATTGACATCTTTTTTGAAAGCGCTTAACATAATTGCTGTAAGTTATTTAAGTTGTTGTAGAAAAGAGGAGTTAATATGGATAAACCTAATGGAGAACAACATATTGTCCGTTCGCGCCTTGCATATTCGCTAGGTGCATTTGGGCATGATGCTTTCTTTGCATTATTATCTACTTACTTTATGATGTACGTTACTGGTCACTTGTTTGATTCTAGTGATAAGGCCTTCGATAACCGGATGGTTGGGTATGTCACCGTTATCATTCTTGTTTTACGGATTGGTGAATTAATTATCGATCCAATGATCGGGAACGCGATTGACCGGACCCACACTCGTTGGGGTAAATTTAAGCCTTGGGTTGTTGGCGGTGGTGTTATTTCAGCCGTTTTGCTTGCCGCCCTCTTCACGCCACTAGGTGGTTTGAACTTAAGTAACCCAATTCTTTACTTAATTCTGTTTGCTATTATTTACATCATTATGGATGTCTTCTATTCCTTCAATGATGTTGGTTTCTGGTCCATGGTTCCTGCGATGTCCTTCGACTCACACGAACGTGATAAAATTGCTACCTTTGCCCGGGTTGGTTCAACTATTGGTGGTCAGATCATCGGATTTGTTATTATGCCAATGGTTCTGTTCTTCTCAGTAAAGCAAAATGGTGGTACTGGGGATGACCGTGGTTGGTTCATCTTCGCCGTAATTGTTGCTGCTATCTCAGCAATCACCGCAATTGGTGTTGGGATGTTTACTCACGAACAACAATCATTGCTTCGTGAAAACAAGGAACAAACTAAGTTCAAGGACATCTTGAAGATTCTGGTTAAGAATGATCAACTTCTTGCCATTGCCATGTCCTACCTGTTCTTTACTACTGGTCAAACACTATTGAACAGTTTTGAACTTTACTACTTTACTTACATTCTGGGTAACTCCAAGGCCTTCTCAATCCTTGGTGGTTTGAACACCGTTGTTGGTGTTATCTCTGTCTTCCTCTTCCCACTATTCTCCGGGAAGATTGGTCGTCACAAGCTCTTCTACGGAGCTGCTTCAATCGAAGTTCTTGGTGCAATTATCTTTGCCTTTGCTGGCAAATCATTAGTTCTTGTTTTGATCGGTGCCGAATTATTCTTCATTCCACAACCAATTATCTTCTTGGTTGTTTTGATGACCATTACCGACTCTGTTGAATATGGTCAATTGAAGTTAGGACACCGTGATGAATCACTGACATTATCTGTTCGTCCATTACTTGATAAGTTCGGTGGTGCCGTAGCTAACGGTGTTGTTGGTATGGCTACTGTTGCTGCTGGTATGACCGGTGGTGCTACTGCTGCTACTGTTACTGCTCACGGTGTTAATGTCTTCAAGATTTACATGTTCTTAATTCCAATTGCTTTAATTCTCGTTGGTATTATTATCTTCGCTATTAAAGTTAAGTTGGATGAAGGCTCCCACGCTAAGATTGTGGCTGAACTTGAAAAGACCTGGGGTAAGCAATTTAACAAGGACGATAGCGACAACGATAATGCCGCTTCCGAACCTGCTCCTCAACCAGTTCCTGGTGTAACTGAAATTCCTGCACCTGTTGCCGGAACCGTTGTTGACTTGAAGAATGTCAGTGACCCTGCATTTGCAAACGGCAGCATGGGACAAGGATTCGCAATTAAGCCATCTGACGGTAAAGTTTACGCACCATTCAGTGGTACTGTTCGTGCAACTTTCTCAACCCGTCATGCGGTTGGATTAGTTTCTGACAGTGGAATTGCCCTATTAATCCACGTTGGTATTGATACCGTTAAATTACATGGTACTGGATTCGTTACCTACTTTAGTAAGGGACAACACGTTAATAAGGGTGACGAATTAATGGAATTCTGGGACCCAACCATTAAGAAGGCTGGTCTTGACGATACCGTTATTGTTACCGTTACTAACAGTGAAGAGTTCGACTTCAAGCAATTAATCAATGCTAACCAAGAAGTTACAACAACTGATAACGTTATGGAAGTTACTAAGAAGGACCAAGAAAAGTAGTTCTTATCCTTTAAAGAAAAAGCAACTGAGATTTTTCTCAGCTGCCTTTTTTGTTTTATAATCAACAATGGAGGTGTGAAGATGGCTAAAAGTAAAGTTACCGCGTGGTTTTTCGTTATTCTATGGGCAATTGTCCTCATTTTAACGTTTATGAATAAGATGATGCTCGCAATGGACCTGATGGCAATTGGAATGTTCCTAGACGCAGTCGTCTGTTTAATTAAGTCCTAAATATAAAAAGAGTACGAAGTCAAAATTGTAATTCATTGAATTACGGGGTTGACTTCGTACTCTTTGTTTTATGTGTGTTGCTCCTGGCAACGATCCTAATGCAGCATAGTTAAAACGTGTTCGCAGGGAAGCCCCTATAGACAACAAACTCCCTCCCAGATGCTTTCAAGCATCCAGTCGGGAGAAATTGTTCTAGGCAACATAGTAGAAACGTGCTTGCCAGGGACTTGCTAAAGCTAACGCCCTTCCGGCTAGACGTGACATGTCACATCTTCACCAGAAGAAATCGTTAGCCAACCGCAAGTCCTTTGCTGGTTCACACTCTATTTTACCTGATCCACCGCCGTACGAACGACGAGGACATCGACGGGAGCGTTACGCTTAACGTAGGAAGTAACAGAACCCATGATTGCCCGTTGCATCCGAGATAAACCACTGGCACCCATCATGATCATGTCATTGTGGTGGTCACGAACAAAGTCAAAGGCAATGATTGTCTTTGGGTTTCCAAGCCGAATGTGGATATCAATGTTATCAAACTTTTCTTGTTCCTTAACCCGCTTCAAAACATCATCAAGGTATTGCTTGGACTTATCAACTAATTGGTAAGCAATGCTACCATCAGACATTCCAGCAAAGTTATAAGCCATAGCACGAGTATCGATAACATTTAGTATATCAATGTGTGCCTTACCGTTACGCTTTGCAACGGCAACCGCACGTCCTAATGCTAATTCAGATTCCTTTGAGCCATCCATTGGAACGAGGATGTTTTCATATTCTTGATCCATAATAGAACCCTCCATTCAACCTCTTCAATTATTGTCTCTATTGTACCATTAAATATTCTTCGCTTGTAACCTTGCATTTATTATTTATCACTTTTATTCAGATTCACTGAATTATTAACCATTTGACTTGAACCAGGCAATCAATTACAATCAACGTTAAATAATATTAAGATTTAATTAGGGATATTTAATAAATTCTAATTTGCATCTACCGAAACGAGGTAATTATCGTGGATAAAATCGATCGCAAAATTGTCAATATTTTACAAAAAAACGCCCGAGCGTCCTTAAAGGATCTCTCTAAAGAATGTTTTATTTCCTCCCCTGCAATTGCAGCCCGAATTAGCAAACTTGAGCGTTCTGGTATCATCGAAGGATATCAAGCAACCATTAATCTAGAAAAAATTAACTTCCATGTTAAAGCGTTTATTCAAGTTCAACTTGAACCACGACAGAAGAAAGAATTCTATCCATACATTCAGCAAATTCCAAACGTCATTGAGTGCAACTGTGTTACCGGTGATTTTTCTGAAGTTATGGAAGTCGTTTTCCCGTCAACAACTGATCTTGATGATTTCATTAACGACATTCAGCAACGATTTGGAAAAACAAGCACACAAATTGTCTTTAGCACCAGCGTTGATCACCGGGGGGTTCAACTAAACGAACCAAAAGAATAAGTAGTCAGGAGTTTGTTAGATCATGCTTAGTTATCGTCGAGCCAAAACAAACGATCTTGCAGAAATCATTAAGATCTATAACACTGCAGTGCCAAGTCACGAGATCACCGATGATGAAATTCCAATTACCGTGGAAAGCCGTCGAGACTGGTTTAATCATTTCAACGATGACTTTCCCATTTGGGTTGTTGAGAAGAGCAATACAATCATTGGCTGGTGCGCCCTTGGTCAATTCTATCCCCACCGTGCTTACCGTTTCTCTGCTGAAATTTCGGTTTACTTAACCCCAGATACCCGGGGACACGGTTACGGTCAACAAATCTTGAATTTCATCAACCAGCAAATTAACGATCACCTTAACATCAAAACGGTAATCGCCTACGTTTATGAAAATAACCTTCCAAGTCAGAAAATTTTTGAAAGATCTGGCTATCAACAATGCGGCTGTTTACCACAGATTTCATTCATTGATGGAAAATTAAAAACATTGAATATCTTTGCTAAACACTTCTAAAAGAAGCCTAAGATTTGTCCAAAATGAAAATAATCATTTTGAACTAACCTTAGGCTTCTTTAAATAATAACTGAAAATTGGCTTGTTTCTACTGCAATATGGTTGAGAGCTGTTCGCCGCGACTTTCCTCGACCTAACGAATCAGGCAACATGGCCGAGATCTGTTCGCCAGGAGCTTGCTAGAGTTGATATTTTTACTGCAACATAGTCAAGAACTGCTCGCCGTGACCGCAACTTCCGCCTAGCTATCCCGTCCTTGATTGCAAGCCAATCATCGTCCAGGATTTTCTAGTGCTCAGTTGCTAGTCCGTCACGGCTCACACTCTAGTTTTTTCCATACGTATCCAAATAGTGGTTGTACTGTTCGCGGTTAAATTCTTTTTCGGATTCACCGATAACTAGTGTGGCGATGGAATTACCGACAACGTTTACGGCAGTTCGTCCCATATCAACAAACCGGTCAATTCCGGCGATGAAGGTAAGTCCGGCGATCGGTACCCCAATCGTTGAAACACTCGCTAGAAGAACAACGAATGAGGCTCCTGGCACCCCGGCCATCCCCTTACTGGTAATCATCAGAACAACCAATAAGGTAAACTGGTGGGCAAAGGTTAAGTGAATTCCGTATGCCTGAGCAAGGAAAAGCGCTGCTAGTGACTGGTAGATTGCTGAACCATCAAGGTTGAAGGTGTACCCGGTCGGAATAACAAAGGAAACGATTCCCTTGCTAACACCCATCTTTTGCGTCTTCTCCATCAACCGTGGCAAGGTAACTTCAGAACTTGCCGTGGTAAAGGCCAAGATAATTTCATCCAGAATTACGTGCATCATCTTCCAGTAACGCAAGTGGAAAAGGTGGGCCGTAATCCCTAAAATGATGACGATAAAAATGATCATCGTTGCATAGGCAATTACGATAAATAGCCCTAACGGTAACAGGGCACTGATCCCCATTTCGGCGATTGTCATCCCGATTAAGCCAAAGACCCCAATTGGCGCAAACTTCATTACCCAGTTAGTAACCTTAAACATTACTTCCGCAACTGCGTTCAATACGTCAATTAAAATCTTGGCTTTCTCGCCAACCGATGCAATCCCCAAACCAAAGAGGACTGAGAAGAGGATTACTGGCATCATATCCCCATCAGACATTGACTTAAAAATGTTTGTCGGAATAATTGAAAGGATTAGATCCCAGAAGCCACTGTCATGTGAGGCAGTCTTTGCGCTTGCCATGTACTTTGAAATATCAGTTGCATGAAGCTCATGAATATCAATAAACGTTCCCGGGTGCGTAATATTTCCGATCACTAGTCCAAGAATAATAGCAATTGTTGTCAAAACTTCAAAGTAGATTAATGTCTTTCCACCAATCCGTCCTAACTTTTTAATATCACCAATGTTCGCAATCCCGACCGTTAAACAAGAAACAACGATTGGCATTACAATCATTTGGATCAAACGAATGAAAATTGTTCCCAAGCTCTGCATGACCTTGATCGCACCAGTATTGTGGTAAAAGATCATCCCACAGATAATCCCTAATACTAGTCCGATCATAATTTGCCAGCCCATGCTTAGGCGTGAAATTCGGTATTTTTTCACCTTAAATCAGACTCCTTAAAAAATGTCTTGTTCTACTTTAGCATATTTTCAAGGGATTTTCTTAGTAAAATTTAAATTTTGCTTAACAAAAGACGAACAGTTATTTTACGTTCATAATTGTTTATTCACCTATCTTTCTCAATGAAAGCGATTTTATTTTCAAGTAAATAGAAGTAAGATAGTAATATAGTTTGATTTCAAAGAAGAAACTTAATAATTAAATCATAAGGACTAGAGAGGTATAGCTAAAATGAAGCAAACTTACATTAATGGCAAAATCTTCGTTGGCGATACGGAAGATCATTTTGCAAACAGCATGATTATTGAAGATGGTCATGTTAGGTGGATTGGCAACGATCCTACTCCAGAGGGAGAAACGATTGATCTCAATGGTCAAACCGTCCTTCCGGGATTAATCGACTGTCACACTCACCCAAAGTACATTGCTGACGCACTCCATGGTGTTGCATGTACTCCACCAAATGTTAACAGTATCAAAGAGATGCAGGAAGCACTTCGGAAATCTCCCGCTTATGGTAAGGGAGAGAATACATGGATTGAAGGCTGGGGATTTGACGAAACAAAGTTAGCTGAACACCGTAGCCCTAACCGGGATGACCTTGATGCCGTTTCAACCACTCAGCCAATCTTTATTTACCGTTCCGACTGCCACTCTTCAGTAGGTAACTCTAAGGCACTTGAGCTTGCTGGAATTGATGAAAACACTCCAGATCCAGTTGGCGGTAAGATCGAACGCTTTGATGATGGTCGGCCAACAGGTTTCATGCGTGAAGTTGCTGCATCTCAACTCTTGATCCGTGCCAAGTCCGCTCAAAGCTATGAGGGCGATGTTCAAAACATGATTAATAGTTCTAAGCACTACCTCGCTAACGGACTAGTTGCAATTGGCGAAATGATGGGGCGGATGAAGCCTTATACTACCCTCAAGCTTTATCAAGATGCCGTCAAAGGCGGTTTTGCACCGAAAGCATCAATCTACTATGTCTTTGACGAAATCGATCCTGAAAAGGGACTTCAACCAAGCGGTAACGCAAAATTACGGGTTGCTGGGATTAAAGTTTTCATGGACGGGAGTATTTCTGGTGAAACAGCCTTTACTTCCGAACCATACCCTTCTGGCAAGATGGGGGTTAGCCTGACATCGAAAGAAAAACTAACCCGTGCCGTTAACATGGCGCGTGAGAACAAACTCCAGTTAGCCGTTCACGCGATGGGAGATCAAGCAATTCAGACCGTTATCGACGTTACCAAGGATTTGAAACCATGGCTTGATGAAATGCCTTCAGTCCGGATCGAGCACGCTTCACTAATGACTGATGACATGTTTGCTGAGATTGCCCACAGCAAGATGAAATATGCCCTAGTAACCCAGCCAATCTTCTTCTTTGCTGAAGATGAATCATACCGTCACTACCTCAATGCTAAACAGTTTAAGTTAGCATACCGGGTTAAAACAATGCTTCACTCCAAGGCAATGCTTGGTTTAAGCTCTGATGCTCCTTGTACGCCGTGGGCTGAGCCAGATAGTCCATTCTACAGTATCTATGCTGCGGTAACTAGGAAGGCCGCTAACGATGATATCGTGAACCCTGAAGAGGCCATTACGGTTCCTCAAGCAGTTCTTGGTTATACTCGAGACGGCGCAAAAATTGGTGGCTTCGATGATAACGGAACTCTGGAAGCCGGAAAAGCAGCTGACTTTGTAATTCTCAATAAGGACATCTTTACCGTGCCTCACGACGAGTTGCAAACGGTTCGGGTTAAGGAAACCTGGATGGCAGGGAAAAAGGTTTTTGAAAATTAGGTAAGAATGATTAGGGATCGGGGTTAACTCGGTCTCTTTTTGTTTTTACTGCGCTTCGCCCGAGTTTCCTAGAGCTAGCAGCCTCCTTCCTAGGCGCGAGTCGCCTTCGTCAGGAGAAATTGCTAGCTTTCCGGAAACTCTTTGGGGCGAAGGCACTCTAATTTTCAATTGATGCCGCTTTCAAAGAAGTTTACAATAGTATTGTGAATACGTTTGCAAATAATTTTGGGGATTGGAGTGAGAAATTTGCAAGAAGTAAAGAAAAAGCATCGGTTTCATATGCCGTCAGCGTTTACTATTCTATTCATTATTATCGTTATCATTGCTGCACTAACCTGGATTATTCCGGCTGGGACATACGCAACTGATAAGGCTGGAAATATTATTTCTGGTACTTATCGGGCTGTGAAAAGTAAGCCGCAAGGGATCTGGGATGTCTTTATGGCTCCGGTTATCGGGATGGTCGGTGACAAGAAAACTGAAGGAGCTATTTCAGTTTCACTATTCATCCTGGTTATCGGAGGATTCTTAGGGGTCGTAAATAAAACGGATGCCTTGAATGAAGGAATTAGTTCAATCGTTCACCGTTATAAGGGGCGCGAAAAACAACTAATTCCGATTTTGATGATCCTTTTTGCCATCGGTGGTTCAACTTACGGAATGGGAGAAGAAACAATTGCTTTCTACCCACTCCTAATTCCCGTAATGATGGGAGTTGGCTTTGATTCACTTGTTGCCGTTGCAATTGCCCTAGTTGGGACTCAGGTTGGGTGTCTAGCATCAACCGTTAACCCGTTCGCCACCGGGGTTGCTTCACAGACATTACATATTTCACCAGGTGATGGTCTGGTATCCCGGGTTATTCTTCTGGTCATTACTATCGCAATTAGTATTATTTATGTTTATCACTATGCTTCCGTAATTGAAAAGCATCCTGAAAAGTCGTTAGTTTACGGTCAACGTGCAGAGGACGAAAAGCGCTTTGCAATTAAGGTTCGTTCCGGGGAAGATGACTTCAAGATGACAAAGCGGCAAAAGGCTGTTATTTGGCTCTTTGGTTTGACCTTCTTAATTATGATCCTCGGCTTGATCCCATGGACTAACCTAAACAGTCATTGGACTTTCTTTGATACCTTCACCAAGTGGCTTACTGGTATTCCATTCTTAGGAAACTTACTAGGACAGGACATGGCACCACTAGGAACCTGGTACTTCAACGAAATCACCATGCTCTTCCTTTTCATGTCCGTTCTAATTATGTGGGTTTACCACATGAAGGAAAGTGAATTCATGGACGCCTTTATGAAGGGAATGGCTGAATTCCTTAGCGTTGCAATTATTGTTGCCGTCGCCCGGGGGATTCAGGTAGTCATGAATAACGGAATGATCACCGGGACTGTTCTCCATTGGGGTGAAACTGGCCTACACGGTCTTTCACAAAGTATCTTCATCATCTTGACTTACATTTTCTACATTCCAATGTCATTCTTAATTCCATCAACTTCAGGACTTGCTGCTGCAACAATGGGAATCATCGGTCCATTGGGTCACTTTGCCCACGTCTCCGGTAGTCTAGTAATCACTGCCTACCAAGCTGCTTCTGGTTGGGTTAACCTGATTACACCAACTTCTGGAATTGTTATGGGAGCCTTAGCAATCGCTCACGTTAATATCAGTATTTGGTGGAAGTGGATGCTGAAACTAATGATCTACCTCTTCATCGTTACTTGTGTATTCCTAGGCGTTGCTGCTGTACTTTAGGAGGAATAAATAATGTCACAATTAGTTACCGAAAAAGAACAACAAGAAGCTGTTAATGCTCTTGAAGAATTAATTTCCGTCCCTTCTTATAATCAAGATGCAGAAGACGGTGCCCCATTTGGTCGTGGGATCCGAAATGCCCTTGATAAAATGATGGAAATTTGTAAACGCCTTGGCTTTAAGACTTACGAAGATCCTGATGGCTATTACGGCTATGCTGAGGTTGGGGAAGGTGACAAGGTCTTTGGCGTAATCTGCCACCTTGATACTGTCCCTGCTGGTGATCCAAAAACATGGGAACATGATCCTTTCAAAGGCACGGTAGTTAACAATGCCGTCTATGGTCGAGGCTCTCAAGATGATAAGGGTCCCGGAATTGCCGCATTATTTGCTGTTAAAGCCTTAATGGATCGTGGTTACAAGTTTAACCAACGAATTCGCTTCATCTACGGAACCGATGAAGAAATTCTTTGGCGAGGAATTGCCCAGTATAACAAGAAAGAAAGCCAAATTGATAGCGGAATTTCCCCTGATGCAGAATTTCCACTTATTTACGCCGAAAAAGGACTTCAACAATCCTACCTTGTTGGACCAGGAACCGATCAATTTAAATTGAGTCTCAAGAACGCTTTCAATGCCGTTCCTGATAAGGCTGTTTATGACGGGCCAAAACAAGACGAGGTCAAAGCATCCCTTGATAAGCATGGTTTTAAATACACTAGCGATGAACACTTAATTACCGTCTTAGGGAAGTCTGTTCATGCGATGCTTGCACCACAAGGATCCAATGCAGTCCTTCGTTTAGCAATCGCACTAGACGATGTCTTTGACTTTAAGCCACTTGATTTCATCGGTAAGCTCTTCAAGGAAGATGCCACCGGTACTAACCTGCTCGGTGATGTCGAGGACGAATCTGGTCACTTAACCATTAATATTTCAAGCTTAGAAATTAACGAAAAGGAAACCCGGATGCAAATTGATCTCCGGATCCCCGTTACCGTTGATCGGGATAAATTACTGGATAAACTTGCTCAACGAGTTGCTCCATATGATCTTAAATACGTTCACTTTGACTATGTTGCACCGTTATACGTTCCAAAGGATAGTAAACTAATTCAAACCTTGATGGACGTCTACAAAGAACAAACTGGCGATACCACCGCCACACCACAAATCTCCGGTGGTGCCACCTTTGCTCGAACAATGCATAACTGTGTTGCCTTTGGTGGAATGTTGCCAACCACCCCCGACTACATGCACCAAGCCAACGAACAGTGGCCTCTCAAAGACATGTTCAAAGCCATGGAAATCTACGCTCAGGCAATAAGGAGATTGTGCGTAGATTAGAAGAGTGCGAGCCGTGACGAACTAGCAACTGAACACTAGAAAATCCCGGACGATGATTGACTTGCAATCAAGGACGGGATAGCTAGGCGGAAGTTGTGGTCACGGCGAGCAGATCTTAGCTATACTGCAGTAGAAACGCTAACTCTAGCAAGTTCCTGGCGAGCAGATCTTAGCCATGCTGCAGTTAACCCGTTCTAATTATTGACATAACTAAATAGGCTGAGAGTTAAGAAAAAAATTACTCTCAGTCTATTTTTGTACAACAATGCTTAATGAATATTATTGATTTCATTTTAATTTCGCCTTATCATCCATACAAGAGATTAATTGTATGGATTACAATATAGGAGAGTGATTTGAATGCCAGTTAACGACTTTAGCCATCACCAGCTTACCTGGTACCCCGATAAGGGTAAGTTACAACGGCCAATTTATAAGAGCTTAATAGAACAACTAAAAGTCGCAATTAATAACGGAGAGCTTGCTCCAGGGACTAAACTTCCACCGCAAAGAGAATTAGCTGACTTTCTCGATATTAATTTCACTACCATCACCCGGACATATAAACTGAGTGCACAGCTTGGCCTAACCTTTGGGATTCACGGTAAAGGAACATTTGTTAGTCCTAATGGAATCGATCCGCTAACCGCCAATTCTCGCCAACGTCACACCATTGACTTAGGCTTTGCCGCCTCATTTGAACAAACAAACCACCTACTGGATCAAGTAATTAAAAAAACGGTTAAGCAAGGAGCCACCCAGCTCTTAACGTATGACTCTCCTACTGGTCGTGAAGTAGATAAATTGGCTTTTAAGAGTTATCTTCAGTGGCTAGGAGTCGAACTTCACATAAATCAAAGAGTTCTTGTAACCGCTGGTGGAGAGAATTCGTTAACCCTTCTCCTCATGATCATTTTTTCGCGTGGGGATAAAATAGCGGTTGATGAATTTACATATGGCAACCTAATCGCAACTGCTCAACTTAACAATATCCAACTAGTTGCAATCAAAAATGACCAGTATGGGATGGACCCAACTGATCTTGAACGTAAATGTCAAAGTAATAATTTAACTGGCCTCTACCTAATGCCCGAATATAGCAACCCAATGGGAATAACATTGAACACTAGCCGCCGTAACGAACTAGCAACAGTCGCTAAAAGACACCACCTTAAGGTTATTGAGGATGATTACCTAAGCTTTCTAAGTCGAAATAATCATGAGAGGCCACCAAAATTAATGCAGCTTCTTCCCGACCAAACCTTCTACATCTGTAGCATGTCAAAGGTGCTTGCATCAGGATTACGAATCGGTTATCTTGCCTTTCCTCAAGCCTATAAACAGCAAATTGAGAATGGCTTCTTCAATACGGTAGTCAAAGTTTCTTCCCTCAATAGTGCAATCGCGACCGAAGCAATCAATAGCCAAACTATTTACAAAATAATCGACCATAAGATGTCACTAGCAAAAGAAGCTAATAAACTATTTGACAGCATTTTCACTAATGCTCCAAAAACCAGCCTAACTGATATTGCATTTTTTAGACGGCTTCCTATCAAGAAGAAAATGAGTGGCCAGAAAATTGAGCGCGATTTGGCAGACATTTCTATTCGTTGCTTTAGTTCTGATCGTTTTAAAATAAATGCTTCAGCAACAGGTGCTTTCCTTCGTGTTTCACTTTCCGCTACTAGTTCTCTTAACGAGCTAGCATATGGCTTAAAGAAGCTAAAAGGGTACTTAAAATCACAAAAACTAATATAAAAAAAGCTAGGGCGCGTGACAGAAGTCATTCATGACTTCGTTTTCACGCCCCCGCAAGCACAAATAGGGCTTCAGCGTTCGGATTTTCCGAGCACTGAAGCCCATTTGTGTACTGCGTCGTTTGTATTTCATCTAGGTAATATAGCTTATGTCATTTATTCTTATTTTGTCGTCTGTCGTTTAATTAAATGGGTTCCAACGACCGTCTTACAAGGGTCATTAGCCGGATGAGTAAGCCGCTTAGCCATTACATCAACGGCTGCATGAGCCATTTCATCAGTTCCAACATGGATTGCCGACATACTTGGGTAAACGTACTTCACAATTGCTGTATCGTTAAAGCTAATCATTGCTAAACGATCGGGAATATCAATCTTGGCTTCTTGAACGGCCTTTAGTGCCCCAACAGCCATCGGGTCATTAGCGATAAAGATTGCGTGAGGTAACTTGTCACCAAGCTCATCAATCGCTTTCTTCATCGCCCGGTAACCGGACATTGAAGTGTAATCACCAGTAAGCATGTATTCTGGATGATAAATTCCGCGCTGACGCAAATCAGCTTCAAAGTATTGGCGACGCAGATCAGGAACAACTTCATTATCAGTCGTCTTTTCTGTTCCGGCGAGCATCCCAATATCCTGGATTCCTTCATCCAAGAACTCATTAATAACCGTATGAACCGCATTTTCGAAATCGGGCACTAAGCAATCATAACCCGCTGCTAAACTGTCAAAGTCAACAAAGACGATATTATTGGTTACCAACTTTAACTCTTGAACCTGCGAATTACTAAACTTACCAATTGCTATGATCCCTGTTACATTCCGGGGGATCTTCTCTAAGTCATTTTGGTAAATCGGAACGGTTTGGATTCCACGTTGTTGAGCGGATCGCTCAATCTCCATCCGGATCGCCATGTAGTACAGGTCATCAAGTTCTTGAGTCAGGGAATACCATTGCACAATCGCTACTCGTTGCACTTGGTCACTCCGCGTCCGCTTATGTTTCGTGTAATTCAACTCCTCTGCTGTGCTCAAAACCCGCTGACGAGTATTTTCATTGACAGAAAGCGTCGAATCATTATTTAAGATCCGCGAAACTGTTGCAATTGAGACGCCAGCTCGACTGGCAATATCACGTAACGTTGCTGCCATGGCAGTCACCCCTTTCATATCCAGAACTTATTTTACCCGGAACTCCATTAACTTGTCTAGACCAGACTATAATTGAGCGATAAATCGATCCCAACCAGCATTGCCGGCCTCATCATCCTTGAAGACGCCCGCATTTTCAAGAACATTAGCAAAGACATTCGCTAATTCTTGTTCCATCACTTCATCAACATTATCAGCATTGATTTCCATCTTTTCGGCAATTTCCTTGGCCCATGGAAGGTGGCTATCGGCAATGTTATTGTCCTTGCCAAGCCAGAACTTCTTTACTTCAGCTAATTCGTCCTTTAACCGTGCAGGAAGAATTGCCCGACCCATAACTTCGATCAGGCCAATATTTTCCTTCTTGATGTGCCATAACTTTTCGTGTGGGTGAAAGATGCCAAGTGGGTACTTGTCACTCGTGTTGTTATCCCGCAAAACAAGGTCAAGAACAAACTTCTTACCATCACGGTGCATAATTGGGGTAACGGTGTGGTGACGAGTATCACCATCAAAGGCCTTCAATGAAAGACTTTCATCGTCATAATGATCCCAAACGTCAATAATGTGTGAACCAAGGTTAATTAATTCAGTTGTGTTTGCACTGGTTAACCGAATATCACTCATTGGCCAGTTAACAATTCCGGCTTCAACGTCTGGGTATTCATCAAAGTGGAGTGGCTTTTTGATTTCTGCCTTCATCATTGGGAAGCTGTGACGACCACCTTGGTAGTGTTCGTGAGCAAGCATGGAGCCACCAACGATTGGTAAGTCAGCGTTACTGCCGACAAAGTAAGCAGGTAATTGTTCTTCAATTTCAACTAAGTTAATCAAAGTTTGGCGATTAATTTGCATTGGTTCATGCTTACTATCAAGGAAAATACAGTGTTCATTGAAGTAAGCGTATGGTGAGTATTGGAAGCCCCACTTGTGACCGCCAACCATAATCCGGATTACTCGGTGGTTACTCCGTGCTGCTTGACCAAGGCGACCCTTGTAACCTTCGTTTTCCATACAAAGGGCACATTGTGGGTACTTCTTTTTGGTATCATGGGCAGCCGCAGCAATCGCCTTTGGATCCTTTTCAGGTTTAGAAAGATTAATGGTAATTTCAAGGTTACCGTACTTTGTTGGGCGATCAAAAACGATATTCTTCTTGATCGCTGCAACCTTAACGTAATCGTTTGAGGTCATTAACTTATAGAACCAGTTAGTAGCTGTTTCTGGTGAATCTTGGTATTTTTCCCAAAATTCTTCGTTAACAACTGATGGACGTGGTGTCATCAGGTCGTAGAGTTGATCGTTCAGAATTTCTCGTTCCGTTTGACCATCCTCAATTTTGCCCCGTTTAACAGCTAAATCAACTAATTGAGCAACAACTGGTTGGTCTTCATTACCATCAACATCCTCGTCGCCTACAAAGCCACGAATCTTGTTCATTACATAAATTTTGTCAAGGGGCTTATATGCACCACTGGCAATTACATCATCAGCAAACTTTTCGATTAACTTCATCTTTTAATTCCCCCACTCACTTAAATACTATTTAATACGATTGAAGTTGACTTACCCGAGTTTCCTAGGGCTAGCAGTCCAAGGCTACACAGTCGAGATCTTGGAGTGAACCAGAAATTGATTTATCAATTTCGTCTGTGAACCCACGCAAGGATGAGTAGGCTTTTGACTATCAACTTGTTGATGGCAAAAGCCACTCAGCTACTGCGCTTCGCCCTAACCTTCCTCGAGCGTTCCTAAGCAACATAGCCGAAACGTGCTTCACCCGAGTTTCCTAGAGCTAGCAACCTCCTTCCTAGGCGCAAGTCGCCTTCGTCAGGAGAAATTGCTAGCCTTTCGGAAACTCTTTGGGGTGAAGGCACTCTATAACTTGTGTGGTCCATCCACAACTTCGGCGTCGTAGAAGCTGGCGTCGTAGCCAATCTTGTCGCGGTAGATCTTACCAACGTTCTTCTTGAAGTTTTCGGCTTCGGACTTCTTAACGATGGCAATTGCACTACCGGCAAATCCACCACCGACCATCCGAGCACCAAGGCATCCTGGTTGGTCCCAAGCGTTTTCTGCTAAGGTATCGAGTTCCTTACCGGTAACTTCGTAATCGTACTTCAATGAAACGTGGGAAGCGTTGATTAAACGACCGAGTTCTTCAAGGTCACCCTTTTGCATTGCATCAATGGCCCGCTTAGTCCGTTCATTTTCGCTAACTGCGTGACGAGCACGACGAAGTAAAGTATCATCATTAATTAGGTAAGTGTATTGATCAAAGGTTTCTGAATCAATTTCACCAAGCTTATTGATATTTAACTTCTTGCTGAGGCGCTTTACTGCTTCTTCACATTCTTGAACCCGTTCGTTGTACTTTGATCCAGCTAATGAGTGGGTCTTGTTCGTACTCATAATGATAATTTCGTAGTCGCCAAGTTCAAGTGGTAAGTACTTGTAATCCAACGTGTTGCAGTCGAGGAAGATTGCGTTGTCTTTCTTTCCCATCCCCACAGCAAATTGGTCCATGATTCCGGAATTCAAACCAACAAAATCATTTTCGGTCTTTTGACCAAGCTTAACGAGGTCAATTTCATCAATATCTAAGTTGAATTCTTCCTTTAACAGGTTACCCATCAGCATTTCAATTGAAGCTGATGATGAAAGTCCTGAACCATATGGTAAGAAGCCATGAATATAAAGGTTAAATCCATGATCGATCTTGTATCCACGTTGCTTAAGGTAAACAAGCATCCCCTTAAAGTAGTTAACCCACTTTTCATCCTTGGCTGATTGTGGTTGATCATCGTTAATGTCAAACGTAATGATCTTACTATTTTCAACCTTAGCTGAGTTAGCTGAGTAAATTGCTACAGTAGTGTCTTTGCGAGGACCATAAACACCATAAGTACCAATACTAATTGCACATGGGAAAACGTGACCACCATTGTAGTCCGTGTGTTCACCAATCACATTAATCCGGCCTGGAGAGAAGAAAACATCTTTCCCTGGTTCCTTAAATGTGTCTTGATATTCTTTAAGAAAATCTTGCTTATCCATGTCAAAATACCTCCATGACCACTTGAACAAAGTGGCTAAACAAATTAGTAAACTTTTACTAAACTATAATTTAGACTCTTTTACCGTGTTTGTCAACAAGCGCTTTCATTTTCACAGCGTTAATGTTGAAAGCGTTTTCTACAGATGCTGTCCTTATGCTATTTCTCTCTATTTAAAAATTTGATAATTATTTAGCCAAGAAAGGACTATTCTTCATGTACCATTACTCTCCAAGTTCAATTTACTCCCTTATTCCTTCAAATAGTCGCTGGTTCATTAAACAAATCAATCAACGGCCGACCCTTTATACAACTAATCTCGGTAGCAGATTACGCTTCTCGACATCGAACGTAACTAAGTTAACAATCAATGTTTTAGATAATCGCAATGAACTCTCCCCATCACAAATTTATGCCTGGCGGGTTGATAACAATCAATGGCATCGTGAACGAGCCAGTCAACATTCTTGGCAAATTACTTGTAGTCCTGAACCGCACTTAATAGAAGTCATCACTGCTGGTAACACAGATTTTGATCAAGTTTGGAACGGTAATGAAGGATTTGCGATCACTTCGATCGATATCGACCAAGGAACATTATCACTAGCGCAAACGGTCCCTGTAATTGACTTTATCGGTGACTCAATTACTGCCGGATGCTGGGTTAATGGTCGACACGCGTCTTATGATTACCGGCCAGAAACGAACTATGTCGGTACTGCTGTTGACCTCCTTCACGCCACCGATGTCCGGATCGCTTATTCTGCTGGAGGTGTTTTACGTCAAGCTACTGGGGGCGTACCAACTGCCGAGCAATTTTTAAGGAATCTTGACGCCACGACCCCCTGGCAGCCTAACAATCCTGACTTAGTAGTCATTAATCTTGGCGTTAACGATCGTCGCTTCTCATTAGAGCAATTCTATAGGGCTTATGATCACTTCTTAGGCCTCGTCATAGAACTTTTTCCTACTTCTTCAGTTTTGGTAATGATCCCCTTTAGTCAAACCTTTGCGGAGCAGATTCGTGATCTTGCCGCAAAACACCATCTCCCAATAATTGAAACTAACGGCTGGTGCTCAACTTACACTGACGGTCTCCACCCAGACCAAGTAGGAGCAAGCAAAAGTGGCCATTCACTTACGAAGGTTTTATCAAAGCTCTTAAAGTAGTGTACAATTAAAGAAGATCATAACGTCAACGCTCAAGGAGGATTCGACATGACGGAACAGCGGCTCTTAAACATTCAAAAAGGCTATAATTTCCGCGATCTTGGCGGCTATGCTACTAGGGATGGTCACCACGTCCAATGGCACCGTCTTATCCGTTCTGGCTCATTAGCACGACTGGATAATTCTGATCTATCTACTCTTACGGGCATCCCCGTAACCATTGATATTGATTTGCGGGCACCGGAAGAAGTTAAAATTGCCCCCGATCGGGTACCAAAGACAGCCAAGTACTACCACCTTCCCGTTTTTAGCTCTGATGAAACCGACGCATCTCACAGTGATGAAGAAATTATGAGTCGGATTTTACAACCAGGCAACGGTTACCAGCATATGCTTGAGGTTTATACCCGAATGACAGAAGTAGCGACCGCTAAAGCTGCTTACCAAAAAATGTTCGAATTATTACTCACCAATGCTCCTGATCAGGCAACGCTCTTCCACTGTACTGCAGGAAAAGATCGTACCGGAATGGCTGCCTATCTAATCCTGAGCGCTTTAGATGTACCGGAAGAAACGATCTTACAGGACTACCTGTTAACTAACGAGGCAACCCATGATTTTCGCGTTCATTGGCTTCAATCCTTACGTGATCAGGGAGTGAGTGAGACCGTTGTTGAAAACCGCCGAGCCCTCGGTTCAGTTTCACCGGATTACATCAATCAGGCAATTAAACTCATCAATACTAACTACGGCAATGTTCATAACTACTTAATAGAGCATCTCGATCTAACACCAGCCGATTTCAAGCAATTACGGCAACTATACTTAGCTTAAAGGAAGTGATTTGATGAAAATTTCTGTACCACTTACTAACGGTCTGTTAGCTGACGAATATGGAAAATACGCACCAGCTGATCTGATGCTAGCTGACCACCCAATTAAATCTTTCCCGATTGAAATTAATGATGCACCAGCCGACACCAAGACCTTTGCGATCGTCTTTATTGACTATGATTCAACTCCCGTCTGTGGTTTCACCTGGATCCACTGGTTAGCGGCAAATATTCCTAGTTCAATGACTAGCATCCCTGCTAATGCTAGTCGTCAATTGAAGGATCAGTTTGTCCAAGGAAACAATAGTAACGCTGGAGCACTAGTTAATGGAAATCCGGCAATCACTAGCGGTTACGTTGGCCCACAGCCACCCGACAAGACGCACCACTATACCCTAAGAGTTTACGCATTGGATGACCAATTACCACTCAATAATCATTACTGGTTAAATGATTTTATCCATGCAGCTGAAGGACATATTTTAGATCAAGCCGAATTTGACATTCCAAGTCGTGCATAAGGAGGAACAGACAATGGAAACAAGAATTTTCTTTAACCCTGGCGATTCAATCGCTAATATTCATGATTACAATGAAGCAGTCCGGAAAGGACAAATTTTCAAACGTGAACGGCAAGCTGATGACCTTGTTATCGCAAAGGGCCCTGATGATGAAGAGTATGCTATTTTCTACGCCAAGGATGCTCAAACTAAGCCAAAGGCCATGGAAGCAAAGCCTTATGACATTAAGAATCGACTTTAATGTAGTGAAAAATGCAGGAAAAAACAAAATGTTTTTTCCTGCATTTTTCTATACTCAATAATTTTTGAACTTACGAAGTCCAATTGCGGGAATTAACTGAGTGACGGTTAATTCCCAGCTTAACTTCTTTACCGGCCACCAACTAGTTTAGCAACCTGCGACTCAAGATAGTCAATTAAGGCATCTGAATCTTCCTTAAAGTCGTCAACAAAGCTCTTTCCCTTTGGTGCTATTGTTCCAACTTGTGCACCCATCGCATCGGTAACAATCAGCTGATCGCCATCGCGCTTCACTTCATCGTAGCGGCCTTCAAGAGCATCATCCAACAATACCTGAAGGATGTCAGGGACTGCCTGTTCAATGACTTCTTCAGGAGTTACCTTTTCACCGTGGACTTGGCGCTTAGCTACCTGAACGGCTACTTCTTCCATGTTTTCAGGAATATATTCACTCATAAACTTCAGCCTCCTTCCGTTACTAAAATAGTGAGTTAACTATTTTTTGCGCTTTTTTCGCCGCTTCTTACTAAACTTGATCCCCTGGGGTACTCGTTTCTTCTTCAGCAACTGTTTATCCTTTTCTACTGGGACCTGTTGCTGGTGAGCTTGCTGTTGCTTATGCAATTGCTGCCGTTCATATTCACCCCATGGTCTCAGAATTGAACGCATAAAGTCTGCTACTTCGGACTGGTGAGCATCCATCCACTTTTCGGTCTTATTAATGTTATCAGTATCAACACCCCGACTCCGGATGTATGAAAGCATCAGCTGGGTTGTCCGTTGTCGTCGTTCAAGTGAAGCCAACATATTCTGTGACGTCTGCATGTGGGCAATTGATTTCAGCGCAACTCGATATTGTTCCATCGTAATCTGATCGGTTCGCTTTAAATAATCAAACAATGCTTGCGCGGTCGGAACGATATTTAAGATCTCTAATTTAGTGATGTTCGGGTCTAGTGGCATCATCATCCCCAGAACCAATTGTAAATCACTAAATTGCCATTGGTTAGGTCCCTGGTGACACTCTTGGTACATTAATTGCAAGAATTCAACTACCAGATATTGTTGATCAGCAACGCTTAATTCTTTGTCCTGAAATTCAGGAGCGGTTGCTACTTCTTGCTTAATTTGGGCAATTTGTTGCTTCATTTTTGCGGCTGGAATTAACTTTACTGGTGTAGTTGGTTGTTGTGGCTGTTCATCAACGGTCGCTTTCTTCTCTACTGGCGTTTCCTTCTTTACCGGTTCACCATTCATTTCAGCCAATGTTTGATGAGCTTTCCGGCACTTATTCATTGTTGGTCGCTGTTCATCGATCGCCGCTTCAATAGCACTTAATTGTTTATTCCCCAAATACTTTTGATAAGCCTTCAAAACAGGTGCAACGGCAATCCCAAATGAATTGGTTAATGCTGGATCAGCAATGAATTGACCAACCATTACTTGCTTAACCGCTTGGGGCGTCCACGCGGTGTCATCCAGTTGGTGCTCTTCAGTCATGTACTTGTTAAACCGAGTCAGGATGTCTTGAGCATGTTTCTGCTGGTTAGCAGATAGCTGGTCATACGTGGACGAATTTAGGAACCCTTTAAGATGTTCTTCATGTTCGCTCATTTCCCAATTATTCCTCCATCATAAATTGAATTATCTTCTCTATCATATCATAATTACAAATGAACAATTAATTATGCCCTTTGAGGGGATAATCAAGGAGCGATCATTTAAAATGCAACGAAAGAAAATCCAAGAAGCAATGGCCCGCGTCTATTTTCAAAAAATGACCCCTACTGGCTACCACGAAATTGAAGAAGAGATTGAACAGTTAAAAAAACAGCGTCCCGCTAAGATTAGCCAACTGAAAGCTGCGCGTGCGCTCGGCGACTTATCCGAAAACACAGAATACAGCACCGCAAAACGTGAACTCCGTCATTTGGAGAGTCGACTCCGTTATCTGAACAAACAATTGCAATACGCTGAAATAGTTAAACCTGCTGATACTAAGACTGTCGATCTCGGCTCAACCGTTACCCTCCAGTTTGAAGATGACGACGAACAAGCTAATTACACCATTGTCGGTAAGCAGGAAGCAGACCTGCAAAAGCAGAAGATCTCATTTGACTCACCACTTGGTCAAGCACTCCTCCATCAGGAAGCTGGACAAACGGTTTCTGTTCAGGCTCCTCAGTCTACCTATAAAGTTAAAATACTGGCGGTTCAATTAACCCCACCAGAAGAATTAGATTAAACTGCCTCAGTAAAAAAATATTTTAACTTTATCCTATGCCTATCCCTGAAACCATTCGGGCAAATATCAACTGATTAATTGCCAGATTTTCTCCTTGTTTCAAAGAGGAAGAATGCTATACTAGATATCGTTGTATTTTTACGTGTCCACAATATATTGTACTTTTTTAGTTTTATTATTTGTGATGGACACAATATATAGATATAGGAGACTTTGAGTAATGAAGAATTATCTACACTTTCTCGCTCACCAACTTAAGGGCTGGCCTCAGCAAAATTACTACCTCTTTTTCTTCAGTCTTGGTTGTCAGGTAATGACCTTGGTAAATGATAAAATTACTTGGATTACGGTAATTACCTTTATCGGGACAACATTAGGAGTTCTTTGTATTTTGGCAATTAATGCTGCTAAATCAGTTAACGGTTGGCTAGGGATTCTTTCCGCCATTTGTTTTATCATCGTTGGTTTTAGCGCAAAGAACTACCTAAGTATTGGTGAACAACTTGCCTACGTCATTACTCTTGATATTCCAGTCCTTCTTTCCGCAAACTGGAACATCAACATGGTCTCAAAGATCCGGAAGTTCACTGGTAAGACTTGGGTCATCGCAATCCTGTCAACAATTGTTGTTTACTTTGTTTCCGGTTACCTGATTGGTGCCTTAACAAACGATCCACGGCCATGGGTTGACGCTATTAGCTTCTCAATCAGCTTAACTGCTGGTGTTATCTGCTTCCTCCGGTACAACAACCAATACTTCTGGTGGTTGGCTTCAGGAATTTTCCAAATGGTTCTTTGGGGAATTACCTTCGCTCAAGGTGATGCTTCATTGGCAATGGCAGTTAACAGTATGGTTTACATCATCAATGACGTCTTGGCCTTTACCATTTCACCATGGTACAACAAGCGCGAACGTGCCCGTCTTGAAAAAGAAGAAGCTAAGTACTCAGCAAACTTACAAGCTTAACCTAAACTAATAAATCCCCAACTCAGGTCATCACGATTTGAGTTGGGGATTTTCTTAATGTATGATTTGGTTAGTTATTTGGTATTCGGGGGTTCAAAAATGGCAAAAATATTTATTGTGGAAGATAATCCCGCTATTATCCAAACGATCCATGACGAACTAGCAAAGTGGAAGCATTCTGTGGTAACCGTTAATGACTGGGATTACGTTGATCAGGAGGTAGCAGCCGCTTCACCTGACCTGATTTTATTTGACATTACCCTGCCAACCTTTGATGGCTTCTATTGGATCAATCAGGTACGAAAAGTAACACAAGTACCAATTATTGTAATTTCAGCAGCCGATATTGACAGCAACATTATGCACGCAATCACGTCGGGAGCTGATGATTATATCATGAAGCCATTCTCTACCGCAGTTCTCCTCGCTAAAATACAGGCACTCCTTCGGCGAAGTCATGAAGCAGAGGGCGGGAATATACTTACCTGGGATTCTAACCACTTTAATTCTTTAACTAATGAATTAACGACCCCACAAGGCAGTATCCAGCTATCGCCAACGGAAAGTGCCCTTTTAGGAATCCTAATTAGCCACTTAGACCATACCGTTACAAAAGAATACCTTCTCGAATCGCTTTGGCAGGGTGGAAAATTTCTAAATGATAACACCCTAAACGTTAACATTAGTCGACTTCGTTCTAAATTAGCCACGATTAACATGGATCGGTGCTTGCGAACCGAACGGGGGATTGGCTACCGACTGGTGAATAATCATGAAGACTAAAACATTTTGGTTCTATCAATTCAAGTCATTCTTACCTATTACCATTACCTACTTTTTCTTCTGGGGCTTAATCTGTCTTCTTGCAACCTTGTACTATTTGCCAAGAACCTTTTTCTGGGATACCCTTCGCTTTAGTCTCCCGTTTCTAATAATTTGGTTCTTAGTTAACAGCTTCCATCATGCTAAACAATTAAGAGCGATCGTTAAGGAGAAGGTCATTTGCGCTAATAATCCTGTTGAGGCTCAATTATTGCGTTCTTACCGATTGCAACATCGTGAGAGTGAACACCAAATCCGCCATTTAAATAACCAGCGACAAGATCAACTGGACCATATTGAGCTTTATTCCCATGAGATCAAAAATTCATTAACTGGATTACAAGCTGCAGCGGAAAATAACGATGTCGTCACTAGCAATAATATTCTTCAAGCTGTCCAACAAGCCAATTATCACCTTGACATGTTACTAAACGATGAGCGGCTCTCAATGACAAGTCACGATTTTAACTTTGAATGGATTAGCCTTGATTCGTTAATTAGCGAGATCTTAAAGCAAAACTCAACACTTTTCATTAACCACCAATTGATTCCTCAATTGGTAGAGCTTAACGGTGTCCAGGTGTTAACTGACCGCAAGTGGTTCCGATTTTGCATTAACCAATTACTTTCGAACGCAATCAAATACTCCCCGAATGGTGCATCAATCACCTTAAAATGGGATACCAATGAACTCCAAATCATTGATAATGGTGTCGGAATTTCCAGTGGTGATCTTCCCCGAATTTACGATAATGGGTTCTCCGGGAAGAACGGTCACCAAACAACTAAATCAACCGGAATGGGCCTTTACCTAGTTAAAAAGGTCACGGCTCAATTAAATTTTAGTCTGACAATTAACTCAAAAAGCGGTCAAGGAACTCAAGCAATTTTACATTTCCCGGGAAATAACATCAGAAAAACTAAAAATTACACCTAACATTACAATTCTGTAAGGTTCTCCACAATGCTGTAAGTACAAATCAGTGGAGAGCCTTTTTATAATAAGAGTGCGAAGCCGTTAAAATCTTCCGGTGGCTAACGATTTCTCCACCGAACGGCGGTATGCCGTCGGAGGTGGAGGTCGTTAGCTTGAGGAAGATTAGGCTGAGCACATTTAAGCTACGTTGCAGTAGAACTTTTATCTCTAGGGAACTCGGGCGAAGCACGTTTAGACTATGCTGCAGTAGAACCTTTTAGCTCTAGGAAAATCAGACGAGAGTGGGACAGAACTAGCTTGCCTAGTTCGTTGTCCCACCTCCGCAAGGATGGCTACGACGCGAAGCTAGCCTACTAGGGGTTGGTCAAATGCTGATTTATCAGCGTTTGAACTGCCAGCCAGCTACTGCGCTGTTGTATTATCATATTTAAAATAGTTAAGAGACTGGGTTAATTCCCAGCCTCTGGTTCACTCCAACGTTTTGACTCAGTCGCCTAGATCGCTATCTCAAGTGAACTCCCCAACAAACAGATTTCAATCATAAAATTTAACCCATTACAAGAAAGGGATGGAAAACATGAATCTTCTTCACATCAGTCACGTCCAACGAATATATAACGCTAACTCAAGTCACCCGGTGAGGGCACTAAAGGATATTAGCTTTGATGTTAATGCCGGCGAATACATTGCAATTATGGGAGAGTCAGGTGCGGGAAAAAGCACCTTATTAAATATCATTGCAACCCTCGAAAAGGCAACAGCCGGTGAGGTCTTACTAAACGATCAGGACCTTAGTGACCTCACTCCAGACGAAGCAGCAAAGTATCGTCGCGAACACTTAGGTTTCATCTTTCAGCATTTTAACCTTCTCGATAGTCTTTCTAGTCGCGATAATATTTATTTACCGTTAGTCCTCGCAAAAGTTCCCGTTGCTGAAATGGCAAAAAGAATTGATCCCCTAGCAAAAGCTCTCGGAATCACTAAGATCATCGACCGATTTCCAACTGAAATTTCTGGTGGTCAACAACAACGGGTAGCGATTGCTCGTGCATTAATTACCCACCCTGACCTCTTATTAGCTGATGAACCTACGGGGGCGCTTGACTCAAATACAAGCAACGAAATTCTTCATCTTTTTGATACCGTCAATAATCATGGACAAACGATCATTATGGTAACTCATAGCGCTGCGGCCGCTAGTCATGCTAAGCGAACCCTATTTATCAAGGACGGTAAAATTTATCATGAGTTATTCCGCGGTGACGAATCTCTTAAAGAATATCAGGAGCAAATTAGTAACACGATGATGACCCTTACGAATGGCGGTGAATAAGGATGTTATATTTCAGGTTAATTAATTCCAGTTTCAAGCGAAATATGCGGAGCTATGGACCATACCTAATGGCAACCATTATGCTTGTCGCAATTAATTACATTTTTCTTGCAATTGAAGCCAACTCTAGCCTTAAGAAACTTAATACGGGAGCTACCACTTCAGCAATGCTTGATCTTGGTTTCCAGTTTATTCTTCTAGTTACCTTAGCCTTCTTGATTTACGTCAATCGTTTTCTTTGGCAACAGCGGAGCCGAGAAATGGGCTTATACAGTATGCTAGGAATGACTAGTCGGAACCTTCAGCTTCTAACAATCATTGAGAAATGCTACTTAATGATAGTTAGCCTAGTTACCGGTCTTATCTTTGGGATCATCTTTGAGAAACTAGCCTTCCTTGGTC